>NZ_JBSFUK010000016.1:0-125513 GCF_053591755.1 Streptomyces sp. NPDC002926 | reverse complement strand
GGGGCCCCTGGGGCGGGGGGGGGGGGGCCCCCCGGCGCGCGGCGGGCCCCCCCCCCCCCCCCACGGCGCGTACGGAGAGCACGTCCGCGGCGGTCATCACGCCGCGGACGTCACTCCGGGGCGTCCGCCGGACACCCCGGAGTCTCTCAGCGGATCGGGCGGTGGACGTTGTCCCGTTCGGCCGGGCCGGGGGTCGCGTCCGCGATCCAGGGGCCGTCTCCGCTCGGGTCGATGATGCCCTGTTCCAGCCAGGTGTACGTACCGGACAGGACGCCCTCCACCACCTTGCAGTCGAGGTCGTCGGTGTTGGACCACAGACGCGTGAAGAGTTCCTCGACGCGGAGGCGGGACTGCCGGCAGAAGGCGTCGGCCAGCTGGTACGCCTCGCGGCCGTACCCCTCGGACGTACGCAACAGCTCCGCGCGTACGCACGCCGCGCTCATCGCGAACAGCTCCGCACCGATGTCGACGATCCTGCCGAGGAAGCCCTGCTTGGTCTCCATCCGGCCCTGCCAGCGGGACATGGCGTAGAAGGTGGAGCGGGCCAGCTTGCGGGCCGAGCGTTCGACGTAGCGCAGGTGCCCGGAGAGGTCCGGATAGCCGGACGGGTGGAACTCGCCGTAGGTGCCGGGGAGTTGGCCCCGTCCGGTGACCAGCTTCGGGAGCCAGCGGGCGTAGAACCCGGCGGCATTCGCGCCCGCCTTCGCCTTTGCCGACAGCGGTTTGTCGGGGTCGATGATGTCCCCGGCCACGGCGAGATGGGCGTCGACGGCCTCGCGGGCGATCAGCAGATGCATGATCTCCGTCGAGCCCTCGAAGATGCGGTTGATGCGCAGGTCACGCAGGATCTGCTCGGCGGGGACCGCCCGTTCGCCGCGGGCGGCCAGCGATTCCGCGGTCTCGTAGCCTCGTCCGCCGCGGATCTGGACCAGTTCGTCGGCCATCAGCCAGGCCATCTCCGAGCCGTACAGCTTGGCCAGCGCGGCCTCGATACGGATGTCGTTGCGGTCCTCGTCGGCCATCTGGGAGGAGAGGTCGAGCACCGCTTCCAGGGCGAAGGTGGTCGCCGCGATGAAGGAGATCTTGGCGCCGACGGCCTCGTGCCTGGCGACCGGCTTGCCCCACTGCTCGCGGGCCGCCGACCATTCGCGGGCGATTTTCAGACACCACTTGCCGGCGCCGACGCACATCGCGGGCAGCGAGAGGCGACCGGTGTTGAGGGTGGTGAGGGCGATCTTGAGGCCGGCGCCCTCGGGGCCGATGCGGTTTGCGGCGGGGACGCGCACCTGGTGGAAGCGGGTGACGCCGTTCTCGAGGCCGCGCAGGCCCATGAAGGCGTTGCGGTGCTCGACCGTGATGCCCTCGCTCGCGGCCTCGACGACGAACGCGGTGATGCCGCCCTTGTGGCCCTCCGACTTGGGGACGCGGGCCATGACCACGAGGAGGTCGGCGACGACGCCGTTCGTCGTCCAGAGCTTGACACCGTCGAGGACGTACGAGTCGCCGTCCGGGACGGCCATGGTGGCCAGGCGCGCCGGGTCGGACCCGACGTCCGGCTCGGTGAGCAGGAAGGCGGAGATGTCGGTACGGGCGAGGCGCGGCAGGAAGACGTCCTTCTGCTCCTGCGTGCCGAAAAGTTTCAGCGGCTGCGGTACGCCGATCGACTGATGCGCGGAGAGCAGCGCGCCGATCGACGGGTTCGCCGAGCCGACCAGGGCCAGCGCCTTGTTGTAGTACACCTGGGTGAGGCCGAGGCCGCCGTACTTCGTGTCGATCTTCATGCCGAGCGCGCCGAGCTCCTTGAGCCCGTTGATCACCTCGTCGGGGATCCGCGCCTCCCGTTCGATACGGGCGCCGTCGATCTGCGTCTCGCAGAAGTCGCGCAGCTTCGCCAGGAATTCCTCGCCACGCTGGGCGTCCTCCTCGGCGGGCAGCGGATGCGGATGGATGAGGTCGAGGCGGAAGCGGCCCAGGAACAGTTCCTTGGCGAAGCTGGGCCTGCGCCAGTCCTGTTCGCGCGCGGCTTCGGCGACCTGTCGTGCTTCGCGCTCACTGACCTTCGGAGCTTGGGTCTTGTCGAGTGGTGCGGACATGAGGCTCACCTCGCCGCGAGTCGGGGATTTCCGGGGGCATGGGCCGGGGCGCACATCGCCGTACCGACCGGTGCTACCCGTCCGTAGTACCCGATTCCCGCCCTCTCCACCAGTGCGCGCACAACGTCGTCGCCCTAACACAGAAAAACGGCCGGAGCCCCCGCACAGTGGGCTCCGGCCGTTGTTCTCGGCGTACTGCGGGCGTTACAGGGCCAGCCCGGTGAGGACCAGGACCCGCTCGTACGTGTAGTCGTCCATCGCGTACCGCACGCCCTCGCGGCCGACGCCGGACTGCTTGGCACCGCCGTACGGCATCTGGTCCGCGCGGTACGAGGGCACATCGCCGATGATCACGCCGCCGACCTCAAGGGCACGGTGGGCGCGGAAGGCGGTCTGCACATCGTGCGTGAACACGCCTGCCTGCAGGCCGTACTTGGAGTCGTTGACGGCGGCGAAGGCCTCCGCCTCGCCGTCGACCTTCTTCACCGTGAGGACCGGTCCGAAGACCTCCTCGCAGGCGAGGGTGGTGTCCGCCGGGACGTCGGCGAGCACGGTGGGCGCGTACGAGGCACCGTCGCGCTTGCCGCCCGCGAGCAGCTTGGAGCCCGCCTGTACGGCCTCCTCGACCCACGACTCGACGCGCTTGGCCGCGTCCTCGCTGACCAGCGGGCCGACGTCGGTGGCGGAGTCGGACGGGTCGCCGGTGACCTGGGTCTCGACGGCCGCGACGATCTTCGGCAGCAGGCGCTCGTACACCGTGGCGTCGGCGATCACGCGCTGTACGGAGATGCAGGACTGGCCGCCCTGGTAGTTGGAGAAGGTGGCGATACGGGTCGCCGCCCAGTCCAGATCCTGCTCGGATGCGAAGTCGCCGAGGACGACGGCCGCGCCGTTGCCGCCGAGCTCCAGGGTGCAGTGCTTGCGCGGCACCGAGTCCATGATCGCGTAACCGACCTTGTCGGAGCCGGTGAAGGAGATGACCGGCAGACGCTCGTCCTGGACGAGGGCGGGCATCCGGTCGTTCGGAACCGGGAGCACGGACCAGGAGCCCGCGGGGAGCTCGGTCTCGGCCAGCAGCTCACCGAGGATCAGGCCGGACAGCGGCGTCGCCGGTGCGGGCTTGAGGATGATCGGCGCACCGACCGCGATCGCCGGGGCGATCTTGTGGGCGCAGAGGTTCAGCGGGAAGTTGAACGGCGCGATGCCAAGGACTGCGCCCTTGGGGAAGCGGCGGGTCAGCGCGAGCCGGCCGACGCCGCCGGCGTCGGTGTCGAGGCGCTGTGCCTCGCCGCCGTTGAAGCGGCGGGCCTCTTCGGCGGCGAAGCGGAAGACGGAGACGGCGCGGCCGACCTCGCCGCGGGCCCACTTGACGGGCTTGCCGTTCTCGGCGGAGATCAGCTGGGCGATCTCCTCGGTGCGCTCGACGAGCCGGCGCGACACATGGTCGAGCGCTGCGGCGCGTACGTGTGCCGGGGTCGCGGCGAACTCGTCGCGCACGGCGTGCGCGGCGGCGACGGCTTCCTCGATCTGGGCATCGGTCGGGACGGCGACCTGACCGACGAGGCGTCCGTCCCAGGGGGAGGTGACATCGAAGGTGGCCTCGCCGGTGGCCTGGCGGCCGGCGAGCCAGAAGGCGTGGGTGGAGGTCATGTCCCGGCCCTTCCGAGGTAGTGGGGTGTCTGCGCCCCACGGTAGGGGTGGGAGGACGGTCTGGCGTTTGTCCGGGGTGGAGTGGTGGGCGCGGCGGGTCCGCCCATTTGGCGTGCGTGGGCGCAGGGCTGTCCCCCGCCCCGCGCCCTCCCGCGGCCGGGGCTCCGCCCGGGAGCGGGCCTCTCGAACGCAAGGCGAGGCCGAATTCGGCCGGGTTGTCTCAGCGGCGGCGTTCCGTCGACACGATCAGGCAGACCCCCGCCACCACCACCGCGCCGCCGACGGCGATCGGCCAGCTCAGCTGTTCGTTCAGGATCAGCGCGCCGAGGAGGACGGCGACGACCGGGTTGACGTAGGCGTAGGTCGCGACCAGGGACAGCGGCGCGGAGTGCAGCAGCCAGGCGTACGCCGTGAACGCGACCAGCGAGCCGAAGACGACGAGATAGCCGAGGGCGGTCCAGGAACGGGCGGAGACCTCGCCGAGCGCGAAGCCGTGCTGCTCGCCCCGGCCGAGGCCCACCAGCAGACAGCCGATGCCGCCCGCGACCATCTCGTACGCGCTGGCCGCGAAGGGGTTCTTCGGCATCGGGATCTTCGAGGAGGAGAAGGAGCCCACGGACCACATGACGGTCGCCACGATCACGGTGAGCACGCCCCACAGGCGTACGTCGCCGCTGAGGCCGGGCAGCGTCAGCACGGCGAGGCCCGCGAGGCCGAGCAGGACGCCCAGGTACGCGCCGAGGCCGGGCCGCTCTCCGGAGGCCCTGCGCAGGACGACCACCCAGGCGGGCACGACGGCGATCAGCAGAGCCGCTAGACCTGAGGGCACCGAGGTCTCGGCCAGCACGACGAGGCCGTTGCCGCCGAGCAGGAGCAGCAGACCGACCATGGCGGCCGAGGCGAACTGGGCGCGAGTGACCCTGAGTGCCGAGGTCCCCTGCCGCCAGGCCACGAGCCCGGCGAGGAGCAGGCCCGCCACGATGAAACGGGCCCCGGCGGAGAGAAAGGGCGGCATGGTCTCCACGACGATGCGGATGCCGAGATAGGTGGAGCCCCAGACGACGTACACGATGGCGAGCGCGCCCCAGACCGCTCCGGATATCCGGCGTTCGGGCGGGGACGCCGGGGCGGTGGGGACGACGGAGGCGCCGGCCTCGGGAGTGCTGGAGTTGATGGCCACGAGGCAGGACCTTAGGCACTCCAGCCGTCAATCACCAATAAATTTGCCCGGCTTCGGGCACAGAAACGGAAAATCCCCGGGCCGACTCCACTACTCCGACGAAGCCGCCGTTGTCGTCTTCAGCGCCAGCCACAGCTCCATCCGGACGTCCGGATCGTCGAGCGAGCGGCCCAGGATCTCCTCGACCCTGCGCATCCGGTAACGGAGCGTATGGCGGTGTACGCCGAGGTCCGCGGCGGCGGCGTCCCACTGGCCGTGCCGCGAGAGCCAGGCGCGCAGCGAGGCCACGAGGTCCCCGCGGCCGGTCGCATCGTGTTCGTAGAGCGCGCGCAGCATCCCGTCCGCGAAGGCGCGTACGGCATCGTCGGCCAGCAGCGGGAGGATCGAGCCTGCCGCCAGCTCCTCCTGCTCGACCAGGGCCCGACCGCGCCGCCGGGCGACCGAGAGCGCCTGCTCGGCCTGTTTGTAGGCGCCCGCCGCCGCTATGGGTCCGGTCGGCGCCGAGAGCCCGACGATGACCTCGGTGTCCTCGGCCTCCTTCTCGGCGTATGCGGAGGTGCAGGCCGCGACGACCGCGCCGCCGTCCGCGGCCAGCACCACCAGCCGGTGGTCGACGTCCGGTACGACGAGCACCGCCTCGCCGGCCCGCGCCGCCGCCGACTCCAACGACTCGGCGAACGCCTGGAGCGGATGCTCGGCCGCGGGGTCGGGCTCTCCGGCGGGTTCGGCGATCAGCAGCCGGAAGGGCGCGTCGAGCAGGCCGCCGTACAGATCGCCGGCGACCGCACGGGCGTGGTCCTGCTGGCCGGAGAGCAGCATCCGCAGCACGGCCGCGCCGAGCCGCTGTTCCGCCGCCTGGAGCGCGCGTGAGCGCTCCGTGGAGAGGGTCAGCAGGGCGACGGCGGAATGCACGGCATACCGCTCGGCCGTGCCCAGCGGAGCGCCCGTACCGACGGCCAGCGCGCCGCGCACCCGTCGTCCGGTGCCGAGCGACTGCAGCTCCACGCGATCCTCCGTGTCGCCGACGACGGCGCTCGCGGGCGCGGACCGCTCGCGCAGCCGCTTCACGTCGCCGGTGAGCCTGGCGGCCCGGCGCGCGGACCATTCGGGCGCGGCGGCGACCACCGCGCCCGAGGCGTCGTACAGCGCCGCCCAGCCGTCGATGTGCGCGGCGAGACGGGCGACGACCGCGTCGGGGCCCTCTGCGAGTGCGGCGCGCGTCAGCTCCCGCTGCACCTCGAAACCGGCCGTCACCGCCCGGTACTGGTCGGCCGCCATCGCCGCGGAGACCGCCTTGCTGATCGCGAGGAAGGGGGTGCGGCGGGGTACGGCGAGGAGCGGGAACCCCTCCTCCTTCGCCGCCTCGACGAGCGCCTCCGGGATGTCGTCGTAGTACACGCCGACCGCGAAACCGAGTCCGACGACGCCCGCGCCCACCAGCCTGCGCACATAGCGGCGCATCGCCTCACGGTCCTCGGCGTCCAGCGTCATCGCCGTGACGAGCAGCAGCTCGCCGCCCTCCATGTACGGCACGGGGTCGGCGAGCTCACTGACATGCGCCCAGCGCACGGGCGTCTCGAGCCGGTCCTCCCCGGCACGCACGGTGAGTTTGAGCGCCGAGTGCTGGACGAGCGAGGCGAGCGTGGGCGGCATGGGGACCGTAGGCCCTTCGAGCAGAGGTGCAGAGGCAGAAGCGCGGAGAATTTCGCCGTCCCGTATGAACGTCGTACACCGATTCTGCCAGGAAGTAGCAGTTCTGGGATCCGCTCAGGTCCGCAGATCCACCAGCAGGGGCGGCGCGTGTTCGCCCCGTACGGTCGTCAGGGAGAGCACCGCGTGCCCGGCGGGCACGGCGTGCGCGAGGTCGGACGCCGACCAGCGGGCGCGCTCGACCTCCCGCACCGTGATCGCCTCGGCGGTGGCCGCCTTGCCGGTGACCAGGCGGCGCATCATGTGCAGCGCCTTGGTGAAGGGCTCGTCGGAGATGATCTGCCGGTTGGTGACGTCCCGGGTCTGCACCCATTCCGTGCCCCAGGTCTCGGCGAACCGGCCGCCGTCCCAGGGTGCGAGGCCGGCGAACGCCATCCGGCAGCCGACCGCGCCGAGCAGCGGGCCGCGGAGCGTCTCCGGCACGTCCTCCAGGGTGCGCAGCGTCAGCACCACCCCGGCGTTGGCGGAGCGCAGCCGCTGGAGCGAGCGCACCGAGTCGGCGGTCACGGTGTACGTCGCGTCGTCCAGCACGAGACAGGCGAACAGCGACCGGTCCGAGCGGCTGAGCGCGGCCTCGGTGAACTGGGCGAGGACCAGGCGCGCGACGATCCGTGAGGCCTCGGCGTGGCCGCGCTCGGGCAGGTCGACACGGACCCGCAGCGGATGCTCGATGGCGCGCAGCGAGAACCGCCGGCCGCCGCCGTCCGTACGGAAGAAGTGCGCGAAGGCGGGCCGGTCCAGAAAGGCGATCCGCTCGGCAAGCAGTACGCCGATGTCGTCGGCGCGGGCCGACTGCCGCTCGCGGGCGTCCAGTTCACGCAGCTGGGCGGCGGCACCGGGGTCGGTCGCGGCCTCCAGGGCGGTGCGCAGCGCGCCGACGGCGGCGGGTGCGCCGCCGAGCAGTTCGCGCAGCTCCGGTACGGCGGGGAAGTGGCCGTGGACGCACTGGTACGGGCCGATGAGCTGAGCCAGCGCGGTGGCGGCGCGCCTGCTGTCGCCACCGGGAAGGGTGGCGGCGAGATCGCCGACGAGCGCCTCGGCGAGCATCCTTGCGGCCTCGTCCGGCTCGTCGGCGCCGCCGTAGAGGTCGAGGTCGTGAGTGGAGTCGGGGCGGCCGACGGTGATGACGAGGTCGAAGGAATCGTCCGGGGCGACACCGGTGCCGTGGGCCGTGACCGCGACGACGGCGGCGCGGTTGGCCAGCGCGAGAAGGCACATCGACTCGACGACGGGTCGCACCAGGCGCACGCTCTTGCCGGATCCGGAGGGTCCGACGGCGAGCAGTGAGGTGCCGAGCAGTGCGGGCTCCAGAGCGACGCCGGTGGTGCGGCGCGCGTACGGGTTGCGGTCGTCGTCGACGGCGGTGCCGATCTTGACCTGCGCGGTGGCGAGATCGTGGGTGGCGGTGCGGAGCGGCAGGTCGCGTACGCCTGAGGGGTGGGCGCAGGCGCCCGGGCCGTGCTCGCGCACCGCGTCGGTGAAAGCGGCGAGCCGCTCGGGCCTGGCGTGCACGCCCTGCCAGGCGCGCCGGATTCTGGCGTAGTCGACATCGCCCAGCGCACCGGCGCGGGTGGCTTCGGCGAGGCTCTTGGCCGCATCGGCGAGGCCCGCGGTGCGTAGGTCTGGCCAGTCGGCAGGGTCGGCCTCGGGCCTGGGCGGCGGGAGGGTGACGGGCTTGTCGGCGCGGCGCACGTACCGGTTCCAGATCTCCGGTACATGGCCGATGCGGGCGAAGAACACCAGCAGGCCGCCGCCGACGATCGCGTAGTAGACGTAGCTGGCGGTGGCCCAGGTGGGCGGGTCGGAGCGCCAGGAGTCCGGGGTCATGACGAGGAGGGGCCAGATCCAGTAGCGGCCGAGGTAGCCGTTCCACAGGAGGGACCACAGCAGCCAGCCGCTGAGGAGTGCGATGACGGCACCGGCGAAGAGACGGCGGGCGGGGACGAGCTCGGGCTCCTCCTCGGGGCGGGCGCGGTGGCCGAGGCGCCAGATGCCGGGGTCGGCGGCCGGGCGGGGGGTGCGCAGCCAGTCGACGACGGCGGGGCGGGTGGTGGGAGCGTGGCCGGGCAGCGCTGGGATCCCGGGCGCCGCGGCGGGCGGCACGGACGGTGGCGGCCCGGCGGGACGTGGCACCGGACCGGACCGTGCGCCACGTGCGTCGAAAGTGCCTTCGGAATCCATGAACTGCTGCCCCCTGACCAGCCAGGCCCGCCTGTGCACCGGCCAATCTAGTGCCCTGCCCAAGGGAGTTCACCGATCCGGGTGGTGTCGCGGTGGCGGGACCCGGCGGGTACGGGTGATCGAGCCCGGGGTGTCCTTGTCCGTACGGGACAACCGCTTGTCGTCAACACTCCCGAACGGAGCATGCCCGGCCCACTGTCCCGCACCTAGCCTGCGGAGAAAGAGAAGTTGCGTCCGGAACACCCCCAGGAGCCCCTCATGACCGCAATCCCGCAGGAGCGCCGCGTCGTCACCGCCATCCCCGGCCCGAAGTCGATCGAGCTGCAGGCCCGCCGTGCCGCCGCGGTCGCCGGTGGTGTGGGGTCCGTGCTGCCCGTCTTCACCGCCCGCGCCGGCGGCGGTGTCATCGAGGACGTGGACGGGAACCGCCTGATCGACTTCGGTTCCGGCATCGCCGTGACCTCCGTCGGCGCCTCCGCCGAGGCCGTCGTACGCCGCGCCTCCGCGCAGCTCGCCAACTTCACCCACACCTGTTTCATGGTCACGCCCTACGAGGGTTACGTCGCGGTCGCCGAGGCCCTTGCCGAGCTGACGCCGGGTGACCACGCGAAGAAGTCGGCGCTGTTCAACTCCGGCGCCGAGGCCGTCGAGAACGCCGTCAAGATCGCGCGTGCCTACACCAAGCGCCAGGCGGTCGTGGTGTTCGACCACGGCTACCACGGCCGCACCAACCTCACGATGGCGCTGACCGCCAAGAACATGCCGTACAAGCAGGGCTTCGGTCCCTTCGCGCCCGAGGTGTACCGCGTCCCCGTCGCGTACGGCTACCGCTGGCCCACCGGTGCGGAGAACGCCGGTGCCGAGGCGTCCGCGCAGGCCATCGACATGATCAACAAGCAGGTCGGCGCGGAGAACGTCGCCGCGATCATCATTGAGCCGGTCCTCGGCGAGGGTGGCTTCATCGAGCCGGCCAAGGGCTTCCTGCCCGCCATCTCGCAGTTCGCCAAGGACAACGGGATCGTGTTCGTGGCGGACGAGATCCAGTCCGGCTTCTGCCGGACCGGCCAGTGGTTCGCCTGTGAGGACGAGGGCATCGTCCCGGACCTGATCACCACCGCCAAGGGCATCGCGGGCGGTCTGCCGCTCGCCGCCGTGACGGGTCGCGCCGAGATCATGGACGCCCCGCACGCGGGCGGCCTCGGCGGGACGTACGGCGGTAACCCGGTGGCCTGCGCCGGTGCGCTCGGCGCCATCGAGACGATGAAGGAGCTCGACCTCAACGGCAAGGCCAAGCGCATCGAGGAGGTCATGAAGGTCCGCCTCACCGCGATGGCCGAGAAGTACGACATCATCGGCGACATCCGGGGCCGCGGCGCGATGATCGCGATCGAGCTGGTCAAGGACCGCGCCTCCAAGGAGCCGAACCCGGCCGTGACCGCGGCGCTCGCCAAGGCCTGCCACGCCGAGGGTCTGCTGGTGCTCACCTGCGGTACGTACGGCAATGTGCTGCGCTTCCTGCCCCCGCTGGTGATCGGCGAGGACCTGCTCAACGAGGGTCTGGACATCATCGAGCAGGCCTTCGCGGGCGTCTGACCCAGGGAACGGCCGGGCCTTGTGAAGACTCTGTGGGGGGCCGATGGCGGGATGGAGATCCGCCTGTCGGTCCCCCGGCCCCTGCCGTACGGTTTTCGCAGATGAGAGAAACACCCCGCTCGCAGGGGACTGCGGGCGACTTCAGGGCAGAGCCTCCCCAGTCTCGCCCTGGTCGTGCCATCGCGCACACCACTGGAGCTTCCGGCTCCGGAACTCCTCACCGATCGGATGGCCGCTCGTCCCAGACCCCCCGGGACGCGCGGCAAACCGGTCCAGTCGGCCGCCTCGGAACCACCCCCCCTGTTCCGAGGCGGCCGACTTCTCCTTTTGTGGCCCCGTCGGTTCTTCTGGCGTTGTGTGCCGTTCTCTTCGCCGTGATCACCTGGCAGGTGGCTGCCGATGGTCCGCTGCGGTCCCTCGACGAGCGGGTGGAACTGCGGATCGTCGGCCAGGCGCCCGGCACTCTGACCGATCCGCTCGCCGACCTGGGCGAGGTGGGGGTCGCGCTCCCCGTTCTGGCCGCCGCCGTCGCGTACGCCCTGTGGCGCGGCCGGCGCTTGGCGGTGCTGTACACCGTCCTCGCCATGGTCATGGTCCCCGCGCTCGTCTCGCCGCTGAAGGCGGTGATCGACCGTCGGGGTCCGCTCACCGAGGCGGGCGGCTTCTACCCGTCCGGTCATACGGCGACCGCGATGGTGGCCTACTGCGGCGCCGCGCTGCTCCTCACCCCGTATCTGAAGCGCCGATGGGCGATGCCCGCCGCCCTGGTGCTCACACTGGCGACGGGCATCGGACTCGTCCTGCGCGGCTATCACTGGCCGCTGGACGTCGTCGGCAGCTGGTGCCTCTGCGGGATGCTGCTGCTCCCGTTCAGCCTCCGAAATACGCGTCGAAGTTCTTCGAGAACTCCCACTGGTTGAAGCGGTCCCAGTTGATCGACCAGGTCATCAGGCCGCGCAGCGCCGGCCAGGTGCCGTGGGTCTGGTACGAGCCGCAGTTGGTCTTCTTGGTGAGGCAGTCCAGCGCCTTGTTCACCTCGGCGGGCGCGGTGTGGCCGTTGCCCGCCTGGGTGGAGGCGGGCAGGCCGATGGCCACCTGGTCCGGGCGCAGGGCGGGGAAGACCCTGGTGGTGTCGCCGGCGACCGGGAAGCCGGTCAGCAGCATGTCGGTCATGGCGATGTGGAAGTCCGCGCCGCCCATGGAGTGGTACTGGTTGTCCAGGCCCATGATCGAGCCCGAGTTGTAGTCCTGGACATGCAGCAGGGTGAGGTCGTCGCGCAGCGCGTGAATGACCGGGAGGTACGCGCCGGCGCGCGGGTCCTGGCCGCCCCAGGGGCCCGAGCCGTAGTACTGGTAGCCGAGCTGCACGAAGAATGTCTCCGGGGCCATCGTGAGGACGAACTTCGAGCCGTACTTGGCCTTCAGGGTCTTGACCGCCGAGATCAGATTGACGATCACGGGCGAGGTCGGCGAGCGGAAGTCCGTGTCGCCGGTGTTCAGGGAGAGGGAGTGGCCCTCGAAGTCGATGTCCAGGCCGTCGAGCCCGTACTCGTCGATGATCTTCGAGACGGAGGAGACGAAGGTGTCACGGGCGGCCGTGGTGGAGAGCTGTACCTGGCCGTTCTGGCCGCCGATCGAGATCAGGACCTTCTTGCCCGCGGCCTGCTTGGCCTTGACGGCCGCCTTGAAGTCGGCGGCGGACTCGACGTTCGGGCATTCGGCGGCCGGGCAGAGACTGAAGCGGATATCGCCCGAGGTGACCGAAGTCGGCTCGCCGAACGCCAGGTTGATGACATCCCAGGAGTCGGGCACATCGGCCATGCGGGTGTAGCCGGAGCCGTTGGCGAAGCCGGCGTGCAGATAGCCGACAAGGGCATGGGCGGGGAGTTCGCCGCCACTTCCGCCGCCACCCGCCGTGGTGGTCGCGGTGACCGCCGACGACTTCGCGGACTCGCCTGCCTCGTTGGCCGCGGAGACCTGGAAGGTGTACGCGGTGGAGGGGGCGAGACCGGTGACGGTGGCCGAGGTCCCGCTGACACCAAGGACCTTGGCGCCGTCGCGGTAGACGTTGTACGAGGTGGCGCGCGAGGATGCGGACCAGGTCAGCGGCACGGAGGTGGAGCCGGGGGCGCCGGCGGACAGGCCGGTGGGGGCGGCAGGCATCTGGACCGGGTCGCCGCCCGGACCGAGCAGCGAGAGATCGTCGGCGTAGTAGGCGGGGGTGCCGTACCAGCCGTGGGTGTAGATCGTGACCGAGGTGGTCGACGCGCCCGTGCGGAACGTGGTCGTCAGCCGCTGCCAGCCGGGCGCCGAGGAGGTCCAGGTGGAGACGTCGGTGGTGCCGGTGCCGGAGGCGCCGAGGTAGACGTAACTGCCCTGGACCCAGCCGCTGAGCGTGTAGTCGGAGTTCGGCTTGACGGTGACCGTCTGGCTGCACTTGGCGTTGTCATTGCCCGCGGGGGTGGCCTTGAGCGCGGAACTTCCGCTGTGGGCCGGTGAGTTGACGACCACACCGCTGCCCGCCGTACAGCTCCAGCCGGTGAGGCCGGTCTCGAAGCCGCCGTTGCGGGCGAGTTCGGCGTCGGCCGCTCCGGCGGACGTTGCCGTGGCGACAAGTCCGCCGAGGACGAGGGCGGCCGCCGAAAGGGCGGCCATGAGTCTGGTGCGGTCCACAACTGCCTCCGGGCATGGGGGAAATGGAGGGGGGAGCGCGCCACAACTTGGTCCAGACCAATGCGCTTGTCAAGACCTCTGGCGCCGCTCCGGCCCTCACCCGCCGCCGTCACACGCGATCCCGGTGGCCGTCACGCGCGACCCCGGCCCCGCGCATCGCGCATCACGCATGGCCGCTCCGGCTCCGGAGGCGAAGGATCGCCCGCCCCCGTCCCGGGCCCTAGCTGTCGAAGCCGAGGCCGAGCTTGTCCATCACCCGAAGCCACATATTGCGGCGGCCCCCGTTGGCATCCGCCCTGGCCAGCGCCCATTTGGTGAGTCCGATGCCGGCCCAGGCCACGGGCTCGGGCGGGAACGGCAGCGGCTTGCTGCGCACCATCTGCAGCTGGGTGCGCTCGGTCCGCTCGCCGGAGAGGAGGTCGAGCATGACATCCCCGCCGAAGCGGGTGGCTCCGACGCCTAGTCCGGTGTACCCGGCGGCATAGGCGACCTTGCCCCCGTGCGCCGTGCCGAAGAATGCGGAGAAGCGTGAGCAGGTGTCGATCGCGCCGCCCCAGGCATGGCTGAAGCGCAGCCCCTCCAGCTGCGGGAAGCAGCGGAAGAAGTGTTCGGCGAGCTTGAGATAGGTCGCCGGCCGGTGGTCCATTTCGGCGCTGACCCTGCCGCCGTACGGATAGATCGCGTCGTAGCCGCCCCACAGAATGCGGTGGTCGGCGGTGATCCGGAAGTAGTGGAACTGGTTCGCGCTGTCGCCGAGTCCCTGCCGCCGCTTCCAGCCGATCGCGTCGAGCTGTTCCGCGCTGAGCGGTTCGGTCATCAACGCGTAGTCGTAGACCGGGACGGTGTACGGGCGCACCCGCTTGACCAGCGACGGGAAGACGTTCGTACCGAGGGCGACACGGCGGGCGAAGACCCGGCCGTACGGGGTGCGGACCGCCATGCCGGCGCCGGACGCGGTGAGGTCCAGGCCGCGGGTGTTCTCGTAGACACGTACGCCGAGGTCCATGCAGGCCTGCTTCAGGCCCCAGGCGAGCTTCGCGGGGTGCAGCATGGCGACGCCGCGACGGTCCCAGAGCCCGCCGAGGAAGGTCGGGGAGTTCACCTCGGCGCGCAGCGCGCCCTGGTCGAGGAGTTCGAGGCCGGTGAAGCCCAGCCCGGCCGCCTGCTCGTACATCTCCTGGAGCTCTTCGAGCTGGTGCGGCTCGGTCGCGACGTCGATCTCACCGGTGCGCTCGAAGTCGCAGTCGATGCCGTAGCCGGCAACCGCTGCCTCGATGGCGTCGAGATTGCGGTTGCCGAGCTCCTCGAGCTCGGCCAGCTCACCGGGCCAGCGGGCGAGTCCGTTGCCGAGGCCGTGGGTGAGGGAGGCGGCGCAGAAGCCGCCGTTGCGGCCCGAGGCGGCCCAGCCCACCTCGCGCCCCTCGATCAGTACGACATCCCGCCCGGGGTCCCGCTCCTTGGCCAGCAGCGCGGTCCACAGTCCGCTGTAGCCGCCGCCGACGACGAGGAGATCGCAGTGCTCGTCGCCGGTGAGGGCGGGGAGTGCTCCCGGCTTTGCGGGGTGGTCCAGCCAGAACGGGACGGGCTGGGCGTCGGAGAGTGATGAGGCAAAGGTCATGGCAGCTGGGGCCATGGTTTCCACTCCTTCAGGGGCTACTTGGGCAGTGCGCTGTTCTTCCGCCGGCCGCTGATGAACTGGCCGGCGACCACGATCAGTACGGCGATGACGAACATGGCCGTGCCGATGACGTTGATCTGGACGGGGGTACCGCGCTGGGCCGAGCCCCACACGAACATGGGGAAGGTGACGGTGTTGCCCGAGTTGAAGTTGGTGATGATGAAGTCGTCGAACGAGAGCGCGAACGCGAGCATCGCACCGGCGGCGATGCCGGGAGCGGCGATCGGCAGCGTGACCCGTACGAATGTCTGCACAGGTCCGGCGTAGAGGTCGCGGGCCGCCTCTTCGAGCCGTGGGTCCATCGACAGCACACGCGCCTTGACCGCCACCACCACAAAACTCAGGCAGAACATGGTGTGCGCAATGAGGATGGTCCAGAAGCCCAGCTCCGCGCCCAGGTTGAGGAAGAGCGTGAGCAGTGAGGCGGCCATGACCACCTCGGGCATCGCCATCGGAAGGAAGATCAGTGAGTTGATCGCGCCACGCGCCCTGAAGCGGTAGCGGACCAGCGCGAAGGCGATCATCGAGCCGAGGACGGTGGAACCGATCGTCGCCCAGAGGGCGATCTGGAGGGAGAGCGAGAGCGAGCCGCACATGTCGGCGACGCCGCACGGGTCCTTCCAGGCGTCGGTGGAGAACTCCTGCCAGGCGTAGTTGAAGCGGCCGGCCGGCTTGTTGAACGAGAACACCATCACGACGATGTTCGGAAGGATCATGTACGCGAGCGTGAGCAGTCCCGCGATGACCACGAGGTGGTGTCGTATCCAGCGCATCAGACGAGATCCTCCGTCCCGGCCCGGCGGATGTAGACGGTGACCATGATCAGCACGACCGCCATGAGAATGAAGGACAGCGCGGCCGCGGTCGGATAGTCGAGCACCCTCAGGAACTGCGACTGGATGACGTTGCCGACCATCTTGGTGTCCGTGGAGCCGAGCAGTTCGGCGT
Source organism: Streptomyces sp. NPDC002926 (assembly GCF_053591755.1). Taxonomy (NCBI): domain Bacteria; kingdom Bacillati; phylum Actinomycetota; class Actinomycetes; order Kitasatosporales; family Streptomycetaceae; genus Streptomyces; species Streptomyces sp. NPDC002926. The sequence continues at coordinate 109,807 of NZ_JBSFUK010000016.1, read as the reverse complement.
TGACGTAGTCGCCGCTGGCCGGGATGAAGGTCAGCAGCGTTCCGGAGACGACGCCCGGCATGGACAGCGGGAAGGTCACCTTGCGGAAGGTGGTGGACCCCTTCGCGTACAGGTCTCCCGCCGCCTCGTGGAGCCGCGGGTCGATCCGCTCCAGCGAGGTGTACAGCGGCAGGATCATGAACGGCAGGAAGTTGTAGGTGAGACCGCAGACCACCGCGAGCGGGGTGGCGAGCAGCCGGTTCCCCTCGGTCATGCCGAGCCAGCTGGTGACGTCGAGGAAGCCGACGCTGTCCAGGACGTTCACCACCGGTCCGCCGTCCGCGAGGATCGTCTTCCAGGCGAGCGTACGGATCAGGAAACTGGTGAAGAACGGCGCGATGACCAGGACCAGCAGCAGATTGCGCCAGCGGCCCGCCTTGAACGCGATCAGATACGCGAGCGGGTAGCCGAGCAGCAGACACAGGATCGTGGCCGTGCCGGCGTACAGCACCGAGCGCAGGAACTGCGGGTAGTACTCGGTGAGCGCGTCCCAATAGGTCTGGAAGTGCCAGGTGACCTTGAAGCCCTCTTCCAGCGAGCCCGTCTGTACGGAGGTCGAGGCCTGGTAGACCATCGGCAGCGCGAAGAAGACGACCAGCCACAGAATGCCGGGCAGCAGCAGCCAGTAGGGGATCAGCTTCCGGCGCGCGGGCTGTTTGTGGACGACCGGCTCGGAGGCGGGCGCGGCGGGCGGTGCCTCGGTGACGGTCATGGCGTCTCCTCCACCGTCTCCACACCGGCGTCGATGTCCTGGGCCGCGTCGAGACCGAAGGTGTGCTCGGGGTTCCAGTGCAGGACGACCTCGGCACCGGGGACCAGGCGCGGGTCCCGCTCGATGTTCTGTACGTACACCTCGAGCTCCGGACAGACCGGGCTGTCGATGACGAACTGCGTGGAGACGCCGATGAAGCTGGAGTCGGCGATCTTCCCGGTGAACCGGTTGCGGCCGTCGGCTATCGTGCCCGCGTCGTCCGCGTGCGCCAGCGAGATCTTCTCCGGGCGCACGCCGACCAGCAGCTTTCCGCCGGTCCGGGGCTGGGTGGCACAGCGTTCGGAGGGCAGCCGCAGCTTGGCACCCACGGCCGTGACAACGACTTCGCCGCCGCTGTTCTGGGCGACCTCGGCCTCGATGAGGTTGGAGGTGCCCAGGAAGTTGGCGACAAAGGTGGTCTGCGGGTTCTCGTAGAGCTCCGCAGGTGCGCCGAGCTGTTCGACCCGTCCGCCGTTCATCACCGCGATGGTGTCGGCCATGGTCATGGCCTCTTCCTGGTCGTGGGTGACATGGACGAACGTGATGCCGACCTCGGTCTGGATGCGCTTGAGCTCCAGCTGCATCTGGCGGCGCAGCTTCAGGTCGAGGGCGCCGAGCGGCTCGTCGAGGAGCAGCACCTGCGGGTGGTTGATGAGCGCGCGGGCGACCGCAACACGCTGTTGCTGGCCACCGGAGAGCTGGTGCGGCTTGCGCTTGGCGAAGTCACCCAGCTCAACGAGGTCGAGCATGTCGCCGACCTGCTTCTTCACCGACTTGACGCCGCGGCGACGCAGCCCGAAGGCGACGTTCTCGTAGATGTCGAGGTGCGGGAAGAGCGCGTACGACTGGAAGACGGTGTTGACCGGGCGCTTGTACGGCGGCAGGTCGGTGACGTCCTTGCCGCCGAGGAAGACGCTCCCGGTGCTCGGGTCCTCCAGTCCGGCGATCATCCGCAGAGTGGTGGTCTTCCCGCAGCCGGAGGCGCCGAGCAGAGCGAAGAAGGAGCCCTGCGGGACGGTCAGGTCCAGCGGGTGGACGGCCGTGAAGGAGCCATAGGTCTTGCTGATCCCGGAGAGGCGGACGTCGCCGCCTTCTGTCTTTTCGGTCATGGGTCGCGGTCCCGGTGTGTCGAAGGGAACAGGGGAGGTCAGGCGCCGATGAGCTTGGCGAACTTCTCTTCGTACGCCGTCTCTTCCTTGGAGGAGAGCGAGCGGAAGGAGTGGGACTTGGCCGCCATGGCCGCGTCCGGGATGATCAGCGGATTCTTGGCCAGCTCCGGGTCGATCTTCGCGAGCTCCGGGCCGACGCCGGCGACCGGGGTCACATAGTTGATGTACGCGGCGAGCTGGGCCGCGACAGGCAGTTCGTAGTAGTAGTCGATCAGCCGGGTGGCGTTCTTCTGGTGCCGGGCATGCGCTGGGACCAGCAGATTGTCGGTGGCCGTCATATAGCCGGCGGCCGGAATCGCGAACTTGATGTCCGGGTTGTCGACCTGGAGCTGGATCAGGTCACCGGCCCAGGCGACACAGGCGGCGATATCGCCCTTGTCGAGGTCCGAGGTGTAGTCGTTACCGGTGAAGCGGCGGATCTGCTTCTTGTCGACGCCCTTCTGGAGCCGGTTGATAGCGGCGTCGTAGTCGGCGTCGTTGACCTTGGCGGGATCCTTGCCCATGTCGAGCAGGGTGAGGCCGACCGTGTCGCGCATCTCGGTGAGGAAGCTGACCCGGCCCTTGAGGGTGGGGTCGTCCAGCAGCTGGGTGACGGAGTCGACCTTGCGGCCGCCGGTCGCCTTGACGTTGTAGGCGATGACAGCCGGAATTCCGGTCCAGGGGTAGGAGTAGGCGCGCCCCGGGTCCCAGTCCGGGCTGCGGAACTGGGGCGAGAGGTTGGCGTACGCGTGCGGGAGGAGCGACGCGTCGAGCTTCTGCACCCAGCCGAGCCGGATCATCCGGGCGGCAAGCCAGTCGGTCACATTGATCAGGTCGCGGCCGGTGTCCTGTCCCGCGGCGAGCTGGGGCTGGATCTTGCCGAAGAACTCGACGTTGTCGTTGATGTCCTCGGTGTACTTGACCTTGATCCCGGTGCGCTTGGTGAACTGCGCCAGAGTGGGACGGCTCTTCTCGTCCTCGCTGATGTCGATGTACTCGGTCCAGTTGGAGAAGTTGATCAGCTTCTCCTGGTCCGAGTGGTCGTCCGAGGTGGCGGCTCCGGGCTCCCGCTTGGCGGGCGGGATCCCACAGCCGCTCAATATGCCGGCGCCGCCGACCGCAAGCGCGCCGACGCCCGACGCGCGAAGCAGCGAACGACGGGAGAGTGCGCCTCGCCCGTTCGCCAAGCTTCGCCGCATGGCGGCCAGTTGGGCCGCGGAGAGGCGGTCGGGCTCGTTGTGCTCCATGCGCTGTGCCCTTTCGGGATGGTGGCCGCTCGTCGGACGGCCGTGCGGCGGTGCCGCAAACGGATGGTGAGCTATCGGTCCCCGAAGATCGTGCGGTGCCAGTCCTTCCTGACCACCGCCGTGTTGTCGTACATCACATGCTTGACCTGCGTGTACTCCTCGAAGGAATACGCCGACATGTCCTTCCCGAAGCCGGAGGCCTTGTAGCCGCCGTGCGGCATCTCGCTGATGATCGGGATGTGGTCGTTGACCCAGACGCAGCCCGCCTTGATCTCGCGGGTGGCGCGGTTCGCGCGGAAGACGTCGCGGCTCCAGGCGGAGGCGGCGAGGCCGTAGGGGGTGTCGTTGGCCAGCGCGATGCCTTCGTCGTCGGAGTCGAAGGGCAGCACGACCAGGACCGGGCCGAAGATCTCGGACTGGACGATCTCGCTGTCCTGGGCGGCGCCCGCGACGAGCGTGGGGCGGTAGTACGCGCCGCTCTTCAGTTCGCCCTGGGGCGCTTCGCCGCCGGTGACGACGGTGGCGTACGAGCGCGCCCGGTCGACGAAGCCGGCGACCCGGTCTCGCTGGAGGTGCGAGACGAGCGGGCCGAGGTCGGTCGACGGGTCGAAGGGGTCGCCGAGGCGGACGGTCGCCATCAGATCGGCGACTCCGGCGACGAAGGCGTCGTACAGGGGCCGCTGGACGTAGGCGCGGGTGGCGGCCGTGCAGTCCTGGCCGGAGTTGATGAGCGAGCCGGCGACCGCTCCGTTGACCGCGGCCTCGAGGTCGGCGTCGTCGAAGACGACGAAGGGAGCCTTGCCGCCCAGTTCGAGGTGGAGGCGCTTGACGGTGGCGGTGGCGATCTCGGCGACGCGCCTGCCGACCGGGGTGGAGCCGGTGAAGGAGGTCATGACGACGTCCGGGTGGCCCACCAGGTGTTCGCCCGCTTCCCGTCCCGCGCCGTTGACGACATTGACGACGCCGTCGGGAATCCCGGCCTCCTTCGCCGCCTCGGCGAACATCAGGGAGGTGAGCGGGGTGATCTCGGCGGGCTTCAGCACAATGGTGTTGCCCGCCGCGATGGCCGGCAGGACCTTCCAGGCGGCCATCTGGAGCGGGTAGTTCCAGGGCGCGATGGAGCCGACGACGCCGATCGCTTCGCGGCGTACGTACGAGGTGTGGTCACCGCTGTACTCGCCCGCGGACTGCCCTTGGAGATGGCGGGCGGCGCCGGCGAAGAAGGCGGTGTTGTCGATGGTGCCGGGCACGTCGAACTCGGTGCTGAGCCTGATGGGCTTGCCGCACTGCAGCGACTCGGCGTGCGCGAAATCGTCCGCCTGGCCGGCGAGCACGGACGCGAAGCGGTGCAGGGCGTCGGAGCGCTCGCCCGGGGTGGCGCCGGCCCAGGCGGGGAAGGCCGCTCCGGCGGCGGCCACGGCCGCATCGACATCGGCGGCCCCTGCCAGCTCGTAGCTGTGGACCGGCTCTCCGGTCGCCGGGTTCACGATGTCCTGCGTATGTCCTGAGGTGCCGGGCCGCAGCCGCCCGCCGATGAACTGTGCGCCGTCCGCGTAGCGGTCCTGCACCTGGAAGCGGTCGTCCATAAAACTCACTCCGTCGTTCCAGCTTCAGTTGACTGCCGATCCTGGCAGAGGGTGACCCACCCAACAAGTGATTCCGTTGTTGCCTTTTGGTTACGCGACGGAATCGGTCGACCATGTGTCGCGTCGACCCTCCTATCCCCGTACGGAGTGTCAGTGGTGGCTGCCAGACTCGCGTGCATGGGGACGGATGAGCTGTTCAAGCGGATCAGCGACGGGGACAGAATCAAGTATCTGCAGTTCTGGGGGCATGCGCCGCGCCGCGACGGAAGCATCGGCGCGAGCTGTCTCAGCCAGTGGTGGCCGTCACTCTTCGTGGTCGAAGGCGTTCGGTACGCCACCGCCGAGCACTGGATGATGGCGTCCAAGGCGCGGCTCTTCGGCGACGCGGACGCGGAGCAGCGGGCGCTGGAGGCGCGCACGCCTGCGGAGGCGAAGAGGGCCGGACGGCTGGTGCGCGGTTTCGACGACGCGATATGGAAGCGCGAGCGGTTCGCCATCGTGCGCTCGGGCAGTGTGCACAAGTTCGGTCAGGACGCCGAGCTGCGCGACTTTCTGCTGGCCACAGGCGACCGGGTACTCGTCGAGGCCAGCCCGGTTGACCGGATCTGGGGCATCGGGCTGGCCGCGGACGACGAACGGGCGCAGGATCCCGCGCGCTGGCGCGGGCTCAATCTGCTGGGGTTCGCGCTGATGGAGGCGCGCGAGGAGTTGCGGGCGGGCGCGGGCGCGGCTAGCGCCTGACGCCGTCGATCGCCGGCAGCGCGTTGTCGATCACCAGGGAGTTGGAGTAGTCGTCGTAGACGTCTTCCTTGTCCCGGTCGTTCTTGATGGCCTCGGTGAGCCCCCAGGCCAGCAGGCCGATGACGATGAGGCCGATGACGATCCCGATGGAGCCGAGGATGATGCCGGCCAGGGCCATGCCGGCGTTGGTGGCTTCGCCGCGCTGGGCCCGCTTCCTGCCGAGGATGCCGAAGATCAGGGCGAGCACACCCAGCACCACCCCGACCACGCCGTAGAGGCAGAACAGACAGACGGAGAGGATGCCGAGCACCATCGCGGCGATGCCCATGCCGTTCGCCGGGCCGCTCTGCCAGGCGTTCTGGCCGTAGGCCTGGTATCCGGGATAGCCGGGGTAGCCGCCGTACGGATCACCGACACCCGGGGTGGGCTGCGGGATGCTCGGAGCGGCGGGATAGCCGTAGGGGCCCGCGGCGGGCTGGGCCGGTCCGCCCGGCGCTATCGGGGGCGGCGGCACCGCGCCTGCCTCGGCAGCGGGTGTGACGCCGGGCATCGAGGTGACCGTCGGCTGGTTGTGCAGCGGCGGGGCCGACGGATTCGCGGTGGCGGCGGGCTTTTCCAGCGGCACGGGGTTCTGTGCCGGGCTGCTCTCCGGCGGAGCCCACGGGTCACGGTCGCGCGGCTCGGGCGCACCGGGCGGCTGGGCCTGGTTGTCAGACATGTTCTCCCCCATCGTGATTCGCCGTCATGCTACGGCCTTCGCACAGTCCTCGAACGGGCGGCCTACGATGATCCCTGACCCGAGCGGCCCATTGCACACGGAGGACCCCGATGACCGATCTGCACCCCTTCATCGCGGGGCTTCCCAAGGCGGAACTGCACGTTCACCATGTCGGCTCGGCCTCGCCGCGCATCGTCGCCGAGCTGGCGGCCCGCCACCCGGACTCCAAAGTCCCCACCGATCCCGAGGCACTCGCCGACTACTTCACCTTCACCGACTTCGCGCACTTCATCGAGGTCTATCTCTCGGTGGTGGATCTGATCCGCACCCCTGAGGACGTACGGCTGCTCACCTTCGAGATCGCCCGGGACATGGCCCGGCAGAACATCCGCTACGCCGAGCTGACCATCACGCCGTTCAGTTCGACCCGTCGCGGCATCGACGAGAAGGCCTTCATGGTGGCGATCGAGGACGCCCGCAAGGCGGCCGAGGCCGAGCTCGGTGTCCTGCTGCGCTGGTGTTTCGACATTCCCGGCGAGGCCGGACTCGAGGCCGCGGAGGAGACGGCCCGCCTCGCGGTGGATCTGCGCCCCGAGGGCCTGGTCTCCTTCGGTCTGGGCGGCCCCGAGATCGGCGTGGAGCGGCCGCAGTTCAAGCCGTACTTCGACCGGGCCATCGCCGCCGGCCTGCACTCCGTGCCGCACGCCGGTGAGACGACCGGCCCGCAGACCATCTGGGACGCGCTGAACGAGCTGGGCGCCGAGCGCATCGGCCACGGCACCAGCGCCACGCAGGATCCGGCGCTGCTGGCGTACCTCGCCGAGCACCGGATTCCGCTGGAGGTCTGCCCCACCTCGAACATCGCGACCCGCGCCGTCGCCGACCTCGACCAGCACCCGATCAAGGAGATGGTCGCGGCCGGTGTGCTGGTGACGATCAACAGCGACGACCCGCCGATGTTCGGCTGTGACCTCAACAGCGAATACGGGGTCGCCGCACGGCTGCTGGAGCTGGACGAGCGCGGCCTCGCCGGCCTCGCCAAGAACGCCGTGGAGGCGTCCTTCCTCGACGAAGCCGGCAAGGCCCGGATCCTCGCGGAGATCGACTCGTACACCGCCGCCTGGCTCGCCCGCTGACCGGCACCGACAATGGCCCCATGCGCGCTGTCCGTGTGGTGGGCCATCGCGGTGATCCCTACCGCGTCCGTGAGAACACCCTCCCCTCGCTCCGCTCGGCCATCGAGCGGGGCGCGGACGCGGTGGAGATCGATGCACGCCTCACCCGTGACGGCGTGCCCGTGCTGCTGCACGACGACTCGCTGAAGCGCCTGTGGGGGCACGACCGGCCGCTCGCCGGTCTCACGGCGAAGGAACTGCACGAGCTGACCGACGGCGGAGTGCCGACCCTGCGCGAGGCGCTGCTCGCGGTCGGCGACGACCACCTCGTGATGATCGACCTGCCCGGGGCCTCAAAGGAGTCGGTACGGACGGTGGTCTCCACCGTCCACGAATGCGGGGCGGACGAGCGGGTGTACTACTGCGCGGGCCCCACCACCATGCTCGCGGTCCGCGCCGCCGATCCGTCGGCCGAGATCGCGATGACCTGGACGACGCCGGCCCCGCCGCGCCCGGCGCTGCTCGAGACCGTGAGACCGCGCTGGCTCAACTACCGTTTCGGCCTGATCGGCGAGGAGTTGACGGACCGTCTCCACCGGGACGGGATGCTGGTCTCCGCCTGGACGGCCGACACCCGCCGCACGATGCGCCGCCTCGTCCGGTACGGCGTGGACTCGATCACCACCAATCGCGTGGACGCGCTGCACCGCGTACTCTCCCCACGGCTCAACTCCCCCGCCGGCAAAGGACCTTGATCCGTCCGGCATGATGGACCCCCCGCAGCCGGCCGAGGAGCGACACGTGACCGACAGGATCCGCACCGACGTAGCGCACAATGCCAGAGTCTGGAACCACTGGCTGGGCGGCAAGGACAACTACGCGGTCGACCGCGCGGTCGGCGACCAGGTCACCGGGATGTACCCGAGCATCGGCGAGGTGGCACGCGCGGACCGCGCGTTCCTCGGCCGCGCCGTGCGCCACCTGGCCGGCGAGGCGGGCATACGGCAGTTCCTGGACATCGGCACCGGCCTGCCCACGGTCGAGAACACCCATGAGGTGGCGCAGCAGATCGCCCCCGACGCGCGGATCGTCTACGTCGACAACGATCCGATCGTGTTGGCGCACGCGCGCGCTCTGCTCACCAGTTCCCCGGAGGGCGCGACCGAGTACATCGACGCGGACGCCCACCACCCCGACCGGATCCTCCGCGCCGTCGAGCCGATGCTGGATCTGGGACAGCCGGTGGCAGTGATGATGCTGGGCATCCTGAACTTCGTACTGGACACCGGCAAGGCCCGGTCGATCGTGCGGCAGCTGATGGACGCCGTACCGTCCGGCAGCCATCTGGTGCTCACCCATCCGACACTGGAGCTGGGCGGCGAGGGCAATGCCGCGGCGATGCGGTTCTGGAACGAGAACGCCACGCCGCCGATCACGGCCCGCAGCCGCGCGGAGTTCGCCTCGTTCCTCGACGGTCTGGAGGTCCTTGAGCCGGGCATCGTGTCGTGCGCCCGCTGGCGCCACGATCCGGAGACCGAGGACGAGATGCCTCAGGTGGCGCAGTTCGGCGCGGTGGGCCGCAAGCCGTAGAACCGGAGGTTGAACCGCAGGCGTATGCGCCGCAAGAGGGCTCTTCGCTCGCCCATATCCGCACGGTACGCCCGGGTCTACGCGCCCTTTACCGGCCCCGGGTGACGCTGCGGGCGATCGCGTGCGAGACGATCGTGGCGCCCGCGGCCAGCGCCAGACCGGCCGCCGCGTCGCGCGCCCGCGCGGGCCTGAGCACACCCGCGCGCCGCAGCCGGCCACGCGCCCAGAGCGTGAACGGCACCACGATCAGCGGCGAGGTCGCCGAGCCCGGCGTGCAGCCGCGTACCGCAGCGGCCTGGGCGAGATGGACAAGGCCGTGCAGCCCGAAACCGTTCAGGGCTCCCTGGTAGAAGGCGGACCGGCCCTGGGAGCGCCGGCCCGAGACCGCGGCCGAGGCGACAATCGCGCCCATCACCCCGACGGCGACGGCGAATTCGCGCTCGTCGACGGTCTCCATGGCACGCCATATGCGCTCGGGAACGCCCGGGAAGCGTTTGCGCAGTACGGGCACGTTCTCCCGTATCCAGCGCGGACCGGCCGCCAGCTCTTCGGCGTCGTGCAGCAGCCAGGCGGCGAACAGACCGTACGTCACCGCGGAGTTCACGTGATCATCGTTCATGATCACGAGTCTGCTACAGCCCGACGATCGCATTCCACCGCTTCGCGAAGAGCGGGCGCTCCTCGGAAGTAATTTCGCGCGCGATCGCGAGACGCTTGCGCATCGCGTCGTCCGGAAAGATCAGAGAGTCCTCTGCGAGCGCGGCCGTCTCCTCGTCCTTCGACGAGGCCAGTACGTCGCGGGCGGCCGGCACCGGGCAGACGTAGTTGACCCAGGCCGCGAGCTCCGCCGCGACCTCCGGCTCGTAGTAGTGGTCGACGAGTGCCTCGGCGTTGCGCTTGTGCCGGGCGAGGTTGGGGATCATCAGACTCTCCGCCCACAGCTCCGCGCCCTCCTGCGGCACCACGAACTCGATGTCCGGGTTGTCCGCCTGGAGCTGGATGACATCGCCGGAGTACGCCTGACAGGCCAGTACGTCACCGGTGGAGAGGTCCTTGATGTAGTCGTTGCCGGTGAAGCGCCTGATGTGTTTCCGCTTCACCAGCTTCTCCACCTGCTCACAGAGCTCGTGGAAGTCGTCCGCGCTCCAGCGGGTGATGTCCACGCCGTTGCCCTGCATCAGCAGGGCGAAGGATTCGTCGAGCCCGGAGAGGAGCGTGACCCGGCCGCTCAGATCGGCCGCCCACAGATCACTGGTGTGCCTGATCTCGCGGCCGAGCTTCTTGCGGTTGTACGCAATGCCGGTGATCCCCGACTGCCAGGGGACGCTGTGCAGCCTGCCCTCGTCGAAGGCCGGCGAACGCAGCTGCGGATCGAGGTACTTGGCGACATTGGGCTGCTTTTTCCGGTCCATCTCCTGCACCCAGCCGAGCCGTACGAACCGGGCCGCCATCCAGTCGCTGACGACGATCAGGTCCCGGCCGGTCTCCTGGTGGTTCATCAGCGCGGGGCTGACCTTGCCGAAGAACTCGTCGTTGTCGTTGATCTCCTCCGTGTAACGGACCGAGATCCCGGTGCGCTCGGTGAAGGAGTCGAGGGTGGGCCGCTTGGAGGTGTCCTCGTCGTCGGTGTCGATGTAGAGCGGCCAGTTGGCGAAGTCGACGCTCCTGTCGCGCTGCGAGACATCGCGCCGGGCGCGGTCCCCGGGCTGTACGTACGCCGCGGGCACCCCGCAGCCGGTGAGTGCGGCGCCGGCGGCGAGGCCGAGCAGCAGGGACCGCCTTGACATGGGGTTCATCCGGTTCGCGGGCACGTTCGCAGCATGCCGGGCGGTATGTGGCCGCGGCAATGGACGCTGCGTCGATCCGTACGAGCCCTGCCCGACACCCTGTCGATCTTGGACATGTGTCTATACTTATTGGACACCTGTACACAAAGTTGGACCCGCGAAGCCGCGAAGCCGCAAAGCCAAGAAGTCACGAAGTCACGAAGTCACGATGTCACGAAGTCACGAAGTCACGGGAAGAGTCGCTCATGAACACAACCGCCCATGTCCTGGTCGGCCTGGTGGCCGCGCTCCACGCATACATCCTGGTTCTGGAGATGTTCCTGTGGCAGCGCAAGCCGGGCCGCGAACTCTCCGGCTTCGACGCGGAGATGGCCCGCGTGACCGCCCCGCTCGCCGCGAACCAGGGCCTGTACAACGGCTTCCTCGCCGCCGGCCTGGTCTGGGGCCTGATAGCCGCGGACCCGACGGGATACCGGGTACAGGTCTTCTTCCTGAGCTGCGTGGTCGTCGCCGGTGTCTACGGCGGCATCACCGCGAACCGCCGCATCCTTGTGGCGCAGGCACTTCCGGGCGTCCTCGCGCTGGCCGCGGTCCTGGTGGCCGGATGAGCGCGGCGACCGGCGATCCGCGGGCGGAGCGCACCCGCGCCAGGCTGCGTGCGGCGCTGCTCGATGAGTGCGCCGAGCGCCCGCTCGAAGAGGTCAGCGTCGCGGCGCTGGTGCGCAGGGCGGGTCTGGGCCGGGCCACGTTCTATCTGCACTACACGGATCTGCAGGCGCTCGCGGTCGACGCGTGCGCGGAGGTCGTACGGGAGGCGGTGGAGGCCCTCCACGCCTGGCGCGGCACTCCGGACCCGGCCGCTCCGCCACCCGCGCTGACGGCTTTCTTCACCGGCCTGACGCCACACGCACCGCTCTACCGGACCCTGCTGCGCGAGGGCGGCAGCGGCCCGCTGGGCGATCTGCTCCACCGTGAACTGCGCGAACGCAGCCGCAGAGAAAGGGAGTTGGCCGGTGCGCCGGCACCCGACCTGATCGCCTCCGCGGTGGCGGCCGCCTTCGCGGGTGTCCTGGCGGACTGGCTCCACGGCCTGATCGACGCGACTCCCGAGGTCATGACGGCCCAGGTCTGGCGCCTGCTGCTGGCCCTGCACCGCACACCGACGGCATAAGAAGGCAGCACGGGACGGCATGAGTACGGGGCGCGGGAAATGTCCCGCGCCCCGTACTCATTGCGCCGCGGCGCCGGAGCTGCCGCCGCGCAGCGGCAGATGTCAGCCGCCGAGCGACGTCATCACGTGCTTGATGCGCGTGTAGTCGTCGAAGCCGTACGCCGACAGGTCCTTGCCGTAGCCCGACTTCTTGAAGCCGCCGTGCGGCATCTCCGCGACCAGCGGGATGTGGGTGTTGATCCACACACAGCCGAAGTCCATCGCCTTGGACATCCGCATCGCCCGGGCATGGTCCTTGGTCCACACCGAAGAGGCCAGCGCGAACTCCACGCCGTTCGCCCACTCCAGCGCCTGCGCCTCGTCCGTGAAGGACTGGACGGTGATGACCGGGCCGAAGACCTCGTTCTGGATGATCTCGTCGTCCTGCTTCAGCCCGGAGACGACGGTCGGGGCGTAGAAGTAGCCCTTGTCGCCGACCCGGTGACCGCCCGCCTCGACCTTGGCGTGCGCCGGCAGCCGGTCGATGAAGCCGGACACCTGCGCCAGCTGGTTGGCGTTGTTGAGCGGGCCGTACAGCACATCGGCGTCGTCCGCCGCACCCGTCTTGGTGTCGGCGGCGGCCTTCGCCAGCGCCGACACGAACTCGTCGTGGATCGACTCGTGCACGAGGACACGCGTCGCGGCCGTGCAGTCCTGGCCGGCGTTGAAGTAGCCCGCCACCGCGATGTCCTCGACGGCCTTGGGGATGTCGGTGTCCTCGAAGACGACGACCGGCGCCTTGCCGCCCAGCTCCAGGTGAACGCGCTTGACGTCCTTGGCCGCGGACGCGGCGACCTGCATGCCCGCCCGTACGGAACCGGTGATGGAGGCCATCGCCGGGGTCGGGTGCTCGACCATCGCGCGGCCGGTCTCCCGGTCGCCGCAGATGACGTTGAAGACGCCCTTGGGCACGATCGAGCCGATGATCTCGGCGATCAGCACGGTCGACGCGGGCGTCGTGTCGGACGGCTTGATGACGACGGTGTTGCCCGCCGCCAGTGCCGGCGCGAACTTCCAGACGGCCATCATCATCGGGTAGTTCCACGGCGCGACCTGCGCGCAGACGCCGACCGGCTCACGCCGGACGATGGAGGTGAAGCCCTCCATGTACTCGCCGGCCGAGCGGCCCTCGAGCATCCGCGCCGCGCCCGCGAAGAAGCGGATCTGGTCCACCATGGGCGGGATCTCTTCGGTACGGGTCAGCTCCAGCGGCTTGCCCGTGTTCTCCGACTCGGCCGCGATCAGGTCCTCGGCCCGCTCCTCGAAGGCATCCGCGATCTTCAGCAGTACCTTCTGACGCTCGGCCGGGGTGGTGTCGCGCCAGGCGGGGAAGGCGGCCGCGGCAGCGTCCATGGCGGCATCGACATCGGCCTGCCCGGAGAGCGGAGACGTTGCGTACACGTCACCCGTGGCCGGGTTGATGACCTCGATCGTCCGCCCGTCGGCAGCGTCCCGGAACTCCCCGTTGATGTAGTTGCGCAGACGACGCAGCTCGGTGGTCACTGTTGCCACCCCTCCTGTCAGATGTCCGATGGGTGAGACCACCAACCCTAGTCGCTCAGCCGACGCTTTCGACAGACCCGACCCTCCCCAACTTCGGATTCAGTTAGATTCGGACGCTTGAACAACGAATTTCATCGCTGAGGGCTTGCCAGACAGACGGACGCGGTGCCAGAGTGAGCCCGTGGCCAGTCGTAGCGCAGAGTCCAGGAACGGGAACGGATCGTCCCCGACGATCGACGCCGTCTCCCTCGCGATCATCGAGCAACTCCAGGAGGACGGGCGCCGCCCGTATGCCGCGATAGGCAAGGCCGTCGGTCTCTCCGAAGCGGCCGTGCGTCAGCGCGTCCAGAAGCTGCTCGACCAGGGCGTGATGCAGATCGTCGCCGTCACCGACCCGCTCACCGTGGGTCTGCGACGGCAGGCGATGGTCGGCATCACGGTCGAGGGCGACGTCGACCCGATCGCGGACGCGCTGACCGCCATGGCCGAATGCGAGTACGTGGTCATGACCGCGGGCTCCTTCGACCTGATGGTGGAGATCGTCTGCGAGGACGACGACCACCTGCTCGAAGTGATCAACAAGCGGATCCGCGCGCTCCCCGGCGTGCGCTCCACCGAGAGCTTCGTCTATCTCAAGCTGAAGAAGCAGACCTATATGTGGGGAACCCGATAGCCGTGAGCAAGGACCTCTCCAAGACCGCCTACGACCACTTGTGGATGCACTTCACCCGCATGTCGTCGTACGAGAACGCACCCGTGCCCACCATCGTGCGTGGCGAGGGCACCTACATCTACGACGACAAGGGCAAGCGCTACCTCGACGGCCTCTCCGGTCTCTTCGTGGTCAACGCCGGCCACGGCCGGCACGAGCTCGCCGAGGCCGCGTACAAGCAGGCTCAGGAGCTCGCCTTCTTCCCCGTGTGGTCGTACGCCCACCCCAAGGCGGTCGAGCTGGCCGAGCGGCTGGCACAGCACGCCCCCGGCGACCTCAACAAGGTCTTCTTCACCACCGGTGGCGGCGAGGCGGTCGAGACCGCCTGGAAGCTCGCCAAGCAGTACTTCAAGCTGCAGGGCAAGCACACCAAGTACAAGGTCATCTCGCGCGCGGTCGCCTACCACGGCACCCCGCAGGGCGCCCTCTCCATCACCGGCCTGCCGGCTCTCAAGGCCCCCTTCGAGCCGCTGGTTCCCGGCGCGCGCAAGGTGCCGAACACCAACATCTACCGTGCGCCGATCTACGGCGACGACCCCGAGGCCTTCGGCCGCTGGGCCGCCGACCAGATCGAGCAGCAGATTCTCTTCGAGGGCCCCGAGACCGTCGCGGCGGTCTTCCTCGAGCCGGTCCAGAACGCCGGCGGCTGCTTCCCGCCGCCGCCCGGGTACTTCCAGCGCGTCCGCGAGATCTGCGACGAGTACGACGTGCTGCTCGTCTCGGACGAGGTCATCTGCGCCTTCGGCCGTCTCGGCACGATGTTCGCCTGCGACAAGTTCGGCTACGTGCCGGACATGATCACCTGCGCCAAGGGCATGACCTCGGGCTACTCCCCGATCGGCGCGTGCATCATCTCCGACCGCCTCGCCGAGCCTTTCTACAAGGGCGACAACACCTTCCTGCACGGCTACACCTTCGGCGGCCACCCGGTCTCCGCGGCGGTGGGCCTGGCGAACCTCGACATCTTCGAGAAGGAAGGCCTCAACCAGCACGTCCTCGACAACGAGGGCGCGTTCCTCTCCACGCTGCAGAAGCTGCACGACCTGCCGATCGTCGGAGACGTCCGCGGCAACGGCTTCTTCTACGGAATCGAGCTGGTGAAGGACAAGGTCACCAAGGAGACCTTCACCGATGAGGAGACCGAGCGCGTGCTCTACGGCTTCCTCTCGAAGGCGCTCTACGACAACGGCCTGTACTGCCGCGCCGACGACCGTGGCGACCCGGTCGTCCAGCTGGCGCCGCCGCTGATCTCCAACCAGCAGACGTTCGACGAGATCGAGGGCATTCTGCGCAGCGTCCTCACGGAGGCCTGGACGAAGCTCTAGCCTCACCGGCCTCGTACGGCCCGGGGCACCCGACTCCCACTCGGCCGCCATTCATTCGGCCGTCCGAGTGAGATGGGGTGCGCCCGGGCCGCGTGCTTCCCGACACCCCGGTTCTGAATCCTTAGCGTGCCGAGTGACCGATCGGCCCTGTCTTCGTTCCCCCGTACGGGGGAAGGGAAATCTGATCAGAACCGAGGTGTACGTCATGGTGGCCCCGCCGGACAACGATGTGCTCTGGGCGCGTTCCCTGCGCCACTCCCACAGGAGCTCGCCCGCGCTCGTCGGCGTCTCGCTGGGCGTACGGGACGGCGAGATCCTCGCCGTGTGCGGCCCGCGCGGCAGCGGCAAGACCACACTGCTGCGCTGTCTGTCCGGCCAGCTCGTCCCGCAGCAGGGCGAGGTGTGGTTCAACAGCTCCCCCGTGCACACGATGAGCCCGCTCCAGCGCGAACGGCTGCGGCGCGACCGATTCGGCTGGATCGACCCCGAGGCCACGCTCGTCCCGGAGCTGAACGCCTGGGAGAACGCCGCGCTGCCGTTGCTGCTCCGCGGCTCCTCGCGCCGTGGCGCGAAGACCACCGCCATGGAGTGGCTGGACCGGCTCGACATCGGCGCGTGCGCCCGTCTGCGGCCGCATGCGCTGCTCCAGGCGCAGCGCCAGCGGGTCGCCGTCGCGCGGGCGCTGGTCGCCACTCCATCGGTGATCTTCGCGGACGAGCCGACGGCGACGCTGCACCGCGCGGACCGGGCACAGGTGCTGCGCACCTTGACGGCCGCGGCCCGCTCCCACCGGATCACCGTCGTACTGGCCACACACGACGAGGAGTTGGCGATGCTCGCGGACCGTTCGCTCACGCTCGTCGACGGCCGGCGCGTGAACTCGCTCGCGACCGCCGACGCGGAAGGCAGAGCCGAGTGCTCGCTTTCCGTCTAGCCCGCGGCACGCACCCGCTGGTCCTGCTGCGCCGGCTGATGGTGGCAGCGGCATCGGGGGGCGTGGGCTTCCTGCTGCTGTGCACGCTGTCATACGCGCTGGCCCACCCCACGGACTCCGGCTCAGGACTGCGCCTGCTCTGGTGCCTGATCCCGCTGGCCGCGACGGTGCACTTCGCGGTGGCGGTGGCCCGTACGGACCCGAGCACGCGCCCGCGTGCCGGCCTCTCCGCGGTCGGTCTCGGTCCCGCCCGCCTCGGCGTACTGGCGGCGGTCTCCACCGCCGTCGCCGGAACGCTCGGCAGCGCCGTCGCCCTGCTCCTCTTCCTCCATCTGCGGGGCGATCTGACGGGCCTTCCGTTCGACGGCGCGGGGGCCGAGGTGCTCGCCGCGGGCCGGCCGCTGCCGCTGGCGGCCGCGCTGACGTTGCTCGCACTGGTGCCGCTCGCGTCCACGGCGGCCGCGGCGGTGGCGCTGCGGCCGCGGCGCGTCAAGCCGGGTGCCGAGCCCGAGGCGCCGGACGCCCCGGCCCCCGCGCCGACGGGTCTGCCGTGGGGCGTCGCGCTGATCGCGGCGGGCCTCGCCGTCGAGACGTACGCGAGCCGCGGCACGCCGCGCTCGCCGCTCCCTCTCCCGGGCCAGTTCGACGGCAGCTCGTCGGGCGTTCTCGTGGGCTGGGCGCTCACCGCGCTGGGCCTCGCCCTGGCGGGCCCGGGCATCACCCGCTTCTGCGGCCACGTCCTGCAGTCCGTCCGCCCCGGTGCGACCCGTCTGCTGGCCGGCCGCGTCCTGATGGAGGAGTCCGGCCGCATCGGCCGCCCGCTGGGCGTGGTGTGCGCGGTGGCCTCGGCAGCGATCGCGGCCTCGACCCTCCAGGACACGGGCCCGCACCCCTTCGGGCCGCTGACCGGCCTGGGCGCGGTCCTGGTGATGACGTGCACGACGGCGACGCTGATCACCGCGGCCCTGGAGGCCAAACAGGCCCGCGCCGACACGACGAAGTCACTCCGCCGTCTCGGCACCCCCACGGCAACCCTCCGCAACGCGACGGCCATCCGCGCGGCAACCCTGCTGACGGTCTTCGCCCCACTGACGTGGGGGGTCGCGGCCCTGGCGACGCTTCCTTTCTCGGCCTGAGGACGACGGGGCGGGCCTCGGCTTCTGCGCACTGCGGGGCGTACGGGGGGTGCGGAGCCTCGCGTGTCGAAGCAGGAGCGGGGGCGGGGTGGGAACACCCGCCCGGCCCACCCCCGCCCCCACGGGCCCCCGGCCACAGCGCCTATCGTGTCCGCATGGCCACTGGAGACCGGCACCACAGCGACCGGGAGATCGAGTCCCTCGACGAGTTCGACGACGTCGTCACCCGCGGCTCCCTCGTCGGACACCGCGTCCAGTCCGTCGACCTCACCGACCGCACCTCGGCCCTGCTCTCCACCGCCACCACCGGCGCCATGTTCCTGGGTTGCACCATGCGGCCCGACGCCGCCGCCAAGGTCCGTGCCGACGGCGCGCTCGTCTTCCCGCCCGTCCCGGACCTGCCGTTCGACCCGTACCGCGGGCTCCTCTACTCCCCCGGCGAACTCTTCGAAGGCCTTACCACCGGCGGTTACGCCGCCACCCCGGACGCACGTGCCTACGCCTGGTTCCAGGAGACGAAGGCCGACGGCGACATCTTCGCCTCGATGCTTCGCTCCATCCACGACGACGCGATCTCCGACGCCCTGGACGAACTCCTCGTCGACGCCCGCGTCGTGGGCGTGATGGGCGGCCACGCGATGGGGCGCGGCACGGACGCCTACGCCGGTGCCGCCCGCCTCGGCCAGGCCCTGGCCCGTGCCGGGTTCACCGTCGCGACCGGCGGCGGCCCCGGCGCCATGGAGGCCGCGAACCTCGGTGCGTACGCCGCTCCGCATCCCGACGAGATGCTCGCCGAGGCGCTCGAACTCCTCGCCAAGGCCCCCTCGTTCACGCCGTCGATCTCCGACTGGGCCGCCGCCGCCTTCGAGGTGCGCGACCGCTGGCCCGGCGGCGGCGACTCGGTCGGCATCCCCACCTGGTTCTACGGCCACGAGCCGCCGAACGCCTTCGCCGAACACATCGCCAAGTACTTCGCCAACGCCACCCGCGAAGACGGCCTCCTCGCCCGCTCCAACGCGGGCGTGATCTTCCTGCCCGGCGCCGCCGGCACGGTCCAGGAGATCTTCGACAACGCGACCCCGAACTACTACGAGTCCCGCGGCGAACCCACCCCGATGGTCCTCGTCGACCGCGTGCACTGGACTGAGCGGCTGCCCACCTGGCCGCTGCTCCAGTCCCTCGCGGCGGGCCGCTCGATGGAGTCCCGTATCGCGCTTGTGGACTCCGTCGACGAGGCTCCGGCGGCGTTGAAGCTGCTGACCAGCGGCGAGTAGGCCGCAAGAAGCAACTTCAGAGGCCGCAGACACGTCTGGTTATCCAGCCGGAGTTGGACTGACCCCACGTGAACGGAGCCCCTGGTGCTGATCGGCCTACTGACCGCTGTCGCGGCCTCGATCTGTTACGGCACGGGGTCGGTGCTCCAAGCCGTGGGCTCCCGCAAGTCCGCCCGGCGTGAAGCGGCCGAGGCCGGAGTCACCCAGCACGGCGGACCGAGCCTGTCCTCGACCGCCAAGGCCGCGATGACCTGGGAGTTCATCGTCGGCACCATCCTGGACTTCGTCGGGTTCGGCCTCGGCGCACTCGCCGCGCGCCTGCTTCCGCTCTTCCTCTCCCAGACCGTCATCAGCGCCAATCTGGTGATCACGGCGGTGCTGAGCGTCAGGCTGCTGGGCATCCGGCTGACCCGCGCCGAGTGGACGTCCATCGGCGTTGTCTGCTCCGCCCTGGTGCTGCTGGCCACCGCCGCGGGTCCGGAGGGGAGCGGCCACACCCCGATCGCCACCCACTGGTGGCTGCTGGCGATCTCGTTGCTGCTGATGGCCGGCGGCACCGTTGTCGTACGTCTCCTGGGCGCGCGCGCCGCGATCCTCGCGGGTCTGCTCTCGGGCCTCGGCTTCGGCGCGCTCGGCGTCGGCGTACGGGTACTGAACGGCGTCGACCCCTTCGACCTGGGCGCCCTGCTCTCGGACCCGGCGCTGTACGCGATTCTCGTGGCGGGTATCGGCGGGATGTATCTGCACACCGTCGCGCTGCAGATCGGTTCGGTGAACGGCGCCACGGCCGCGCTGGTCGTCGGCGAGACCGTACTGCCGGGCATGATCGGCGTGCTGTGGCTGGGCGACTCCTCACGTGCCGGCTTCGCCTGGATGGCGATCCTCGGCTTCGTACTGGCGGTGGCGGGCGCGGTCGCGGTGGCCTGGTTCGGCGCGCCGGAGGCGCACGGCACGGAGCCGGGGTCGGAATCGGAGCCGGGGTCGCCGGAGCCACGTCCTGAGGAGCTCGCCCCTGCCCGCTAGGGGCCCCGTCCATTACCCGGTGCGTAACGCGTGCACGAGGACAGCCCCGCGATCGCCGCCGGCCAGCGCGAGCGACCAGGACAGCGGTGCAGTCGGGCCGGGGCGCAGTCAGGGCGGCGGCGACCGACTCAGCCCGCCGGGGCCAGCACCACCACATCCTCGGCGGCGAAGACGACGCCCACCGTCGCGCCCTCCTCCGGGGCATCCCACAGGGAGCACTCCGCCTCCAGCGGCGGCCCCTCGTCGGGTCGCAGCTGTACGGCGACGTGGTTGCCCCGGAACGTACGCGCCCGCACCGTGCAGCGCAGCCCCTCCGCCGGCGGGACCAGTCGGACACCCGCCGGTCGCACCAGCACCTGCCGGGCGCCCTGCGGCGCGTCCTCCGGCACCGGTACCTTGCCCCACACCGTGTCCGCGGCCGCGCCGCTCACCGTCGCCGCCACGACGTTGTCGAAGCCGAGGAAGCGCGCGACGAACTCGGACGCGGGCCGCTGCCAGACATCGAGCGGCGTGCCCACCTGGGCGATCCTGCCGTCCCGCATGACGACGACACGGTCGGCGAGCGCGAATGCCTCGCCCTGGTCGTGAGTGACGGCGAGCACCGTCGTACCCAGGCGCCCGAACAGTCCCCGCAGTTCGACGACCAGCCGTTCCCGCAGCCCCCGGTCCAGCTGCCCCAGCGGCTCGTCCAGCATCAGCAGCCGGGGCTGCGGCGCCAGCGCCCTGGCCAGCGCCACCCGCTGCTGCTCGCCGCCGGACAGCGAGGCGACAGCCCGCCGCTGCGCCGCCGGCAGCCCGACCAGCTCCAGCAACTCGCCGACGCGGCGGGCCTGTTCGTCCCGGCCGGTGCCATGCATCCGCAGCCCGAAGGCGACATTGCCTCCGACGTCGCGCTGCGGGAAGAGCTGATGATCCTGGAACATCAGGCCCACCCCGCGCCGGTGCACCGGAACGCCGGCCTGGTCCGCACCGGACAGCAACACCCGTCCGCCGTCGGCTGCTTGCAGCCCGGCGACGATCCGCAGCAGCGTGGACTTCCCACTGCCGCTCGGCCCCAGCACACAGACGATCTCGTGCTCGGCGACCTCGAGATCCACCGCGTCGAGCGCCGCGCGCGCCCCGAACCGTACGGTCACGTCCTCCAGTCGCAGCAAAGCCATCAGAACTCCCCGGACGATCGGTCGGGACGGATTCGTTCGAGCACCAGCAGCGCCACCGCGCACACCACCATCAAGATGGTGCTCAGCGCCATCGCCTGCCCGTAGTTGAGCTCGCCGGGCCGGCCGAGAAGTCGCGCCACGGCCACCGGCAGCGTCGGATTGTCGGGCCGCGCGATGAAGACCGTCGCACCGAACTCGCCGAGCGATATGGCGAAGGCGAATCCGGCGGCGATGAGCAGCGCCCGCCGCACCAGTGGCAGATCGACCTCCCGCCACACCCGCAGCGGCGATGCGCCCAGCACCGCCGCCGCCTCGCGCAGCCGCCCGTCCACCGCTCGCAGGACCGGCAGCATCATCCGCACGACGAAGGGGACGCCGACCAGGGCCTGGGCGAGCGGCACCAGAATCCAGGACGCCCGCAGATCCAGCGGCGGCTTGTCGAGGGTGATGAGGAAGCCGAAGCCGACGGTCACGGCGGAGACGCCGAGGGGCAGCATGAGCAGCGCGTCGAAGCCGCGCAGCAGTGGGCCGGCCTTCCGGGTCAGCGCCGCCGCCGCGAGACCACCGACGGCCAGCGCGATGGCGGTCGCGACCAGCGCGTACCGCAAGGAGTTCCACACCGCGTCGATCGGCGGTACGAGGAAGGTTCCGCCGCTCGCGTCCAGTGCGGTCAGCGCCCGGTAGTAGTCGAAGCCGTAGCCGCCGGGCCCGTCGAGGGAACGTTCGACCAGCACTCCGAGCGGCGCCAGGATCAGCAGCAGAATCGTGGCCAGCACCCCGCCGAGCAGCGCCCATTGTCCGGCGCCGCGCGGCCGCCGCGCGGTCTGTGCCGGGTCCACCAGTTTCAGCGCGGTCTCCCGCCGCCGCACCGTCCACGCGTGTACGGCGAGCACCGCGCCCACCGCGGCGAACTGCACCAGCGTCAGTACGGCCGCGGTGGAGAGATCCAGCAGCTGCGCCGTTTGTCGATAAATCTCCACCTCGACTGTGGAGAACGTCGGTCCGCCGAGGATCTGTACGACGCCGAAGGAGGTGAAGGTGAAGAGGAAGACCATGAGCGCGGCGGCGGCCACGGAGGGACCGAGGGCCGGCAGCGTCACCCTCCGCCAGGCCGCGAACCGCCCGGCGCCCAGCACCCGGGCGGCCTCCTCCTGGCGCGGGTCGAGCTGCGACCACAGACCACCCACGGTCCGTACGACCACCGCGTAGTTGAAGAAGACGTGCGCGAGCAGAATCGCCCACACCGTCGTGTCCAGCCGCACGCCCCACAGCTCGTCGAGCAGCCCGCCGCGCCCGAGCAACGCCAGGAAGGCCGTCCCGACAACGACGGTCGGCAGCACGAACGGGACGGTGACCACCGCCCGCAGCAGCCGCTTTGCGGGAAAGTCGAAACGGGCGAAGACATAGGCGCCCGGCAGGGCTATCAGCAGTGTGAGCGCCGTGGAGGCGAGCGCCTGCCATGTGGTGAACCACAGCACCCGCAGGATGTCGGGGCGGCTCAGCACCTCACCGATCCGCCCGAACTGCCAGACGCCGTCGATCTCGAGGCCCCGGCCGACGATGGCGACGACCGGATAGGCGAAGAAGACCGCGAAGAACACGACGGGCGCGGCCATCAGCCCCAGCCGCGCCGCATTCCCGCGGACCGACTTCGTTACTTCAGTACGAGCGAGGACCATGACCGGACCCACTGCTCACGATTCTTGGCAATCGTGTCGGGAGCGACGGTCTCGGGCTTGTCGGCCACCGCGCCGAACTTGGTGAACACCTCGGGCAGCTTCGCGCCCTTGACAACGGGGTTGACGAACATGTTGAGCGGCATGTCCTCCTGGAACTTCTTGGAGACCAGGAAGTCCAGCAGCGCCTTGCCACCCACCTCGTTCTTCGCGCCCTTGAGCAGACCCGCGAACTCGGTCTGGCGGAAGCAGGTTCCGGTCGCGACCCCGGTGGGTGCCTCGGCCGGCTGCGGCTCGGAGAAGAGCACCTCGGCCGGCGGGCTGGAGGCGTACGAGACGACGAGCGGCCGGTCGGCCTTGGCCTTCTTGCCGCCGGCGGAGCCGGAGAACTCCTCGTTGTACGCCTGCTCCCAGCCGTCGACGACCTTGACGCCGTTCTCCTTGAGCTTCTTCCAGTAGTCCTGCCAGCCGTCCTCGCCGTACTTGCCGACCGAGCCGAGGAGGAAGCCGAGGCCGGGCGAGGAGGTCGCGGCGTTCTCCGTCACCAGGAGGTTCTTGTACGCGGGCTTGGCCAGGTCGTCGAACGACTGCGGCGGGGCCAGCTTCTT
Source organism: Streptomyces sp. NPDC002926 (assembly GCF_053591755.1). Taxonomy (NCBI): domain Bacteria; kingdom Bacillati; phylum Actinomycetota; class Actinomycetes; order Kitasatosporales; family Streptomycetaceae; genus Streptomyces; species Streptomyces sp. NPDC002926. The sequence continues at coordinate 86,524 of NZ_JBSFUK010000016.1, read as the reverse complement.
GTCGGCGAAGTACTTCTTGTCGTAATTGACGCAGATGTCGCCGGTGTCGATGGGCGTGACCCGGTGCTTGTCCTTGTCCAGCTGGACCTCGTCGGTCACCTGGCTCAGGCCCTTTGCCTCGTACGGCGTGAACAGACCGTTGTCGAGAGCGCGCGAGAGCAGGGTGTTGTCGACGCCGAAGAAGACATCGCCCTGCGGGGAGCCCTTGGTGAGGATCTCCTTGTTGAGCGCCGCGCCCGCGTCGCCGCTCTTGAGCACCTTGACCGTGTAACCGGTCTCCTTGGTGAACGCCTTCAGCACGGAGGCGGAGGCGGCGAACGAGTCGTGGCTGACGAGCGTCACGGTCTTCGGCTTCGAAGCGCCGTCCGAGGCCGAGGAGTCCTTGGACTCGCCGCCGCAGGCCGCGAGAGTCGTGACGCCCAGCGCCGCGGCCAGCGCGGTGACCGTGATCTTCTTGGTGGTGCTCACTGACATTCCTCCTGGGGTTGACCAGGAAGAGACGCGGCCCTGCCCGGCTCCCTCGAAAGGAATCCGGGCAGGGCGCAACAGCTTGTGAGTAATGACCGAACTTCCTACCCAGAATGACCTGGGCAAGGTTCAGAGGGTCTGCGACCAGTGGGCTCGATTACCAAGCCCGTGTCGCACTCTCAGCGCTGTGGCGCTCCCCTGCCGGAATATGTAGATGTTTCAAGCCAGGTTACACGGACGCTAACGCTCCGAAGCGGCCAGCTGCCCACACGCTCCGTCGATCTCCTGACCACGGGTGTCGCGGACGGTGACCGGCACCCCGTGCGCCGCGATGGCCTCCACGAAGGCCTTCTCGTCCTCGGGCCGCGAGGCCGTCCACTTCGATCCCGGCGTCGGGTTGAGCGGGATCAGATTCACGTGGACCCGCTTGCCCTTGAGCAGTCGGCCCAGCAGATCACCCCGCCACGCCTGGTCGTTGATATCGCGGATGAGCGCGTACTCGATGGAGATCCGGCGGCCCGACTTCTCCGCGTACTCCCAGGCGGCGTCCAGCACCTCCCGGACCTTCCAGCGCGTATTGACCGGGACCAGGGTGTCGCGCAGCTCGTCGTCCGGCGCGTGCAGCGAGACGGCGAGACGGCACTTGAAGCCCTCGTCGGCGAAGCGATGCATCGCGGGCACCAGGCCGACGGTGGAGACGGTGATCCCGCGCTGCGAGAGACCGAGGCCGTCCGGCTCGGGGTCGGTGAGGCGGCGGATGGAGCCGACCACCCGCTTGTAGTTGGCGAGCGGCTCTCCCATCCCCATGAAGACGATGTTGGAAAGCCGCGCCGGCCCGCCGGGCACCTCGCCGTCGCGCAGGGCGCGCATGCCGTCGACGATCTGGTGCACGATCTCGGCGGTCGACAGATTCCGGTCGAGCCCGGCTTGACCGGTCGCGCAGAAGGGGCAGTTCATCCCGCAGCCGGCCTGCGACGAGATGCACATCGTCACCCGGTCCGGGTAGCGCATCAGCACGGACTCGACGAGCGTGCCGTCGTGCAGGCGCCACAGGGTCTTGCGGGTGGTGTCGTCGTCGCACGAGATATGCCGCACGACGGTCATCAGGTCGGGCAGCAGCTCCGAGGCGAGCTTCTCGCGCGCGGCGGCGGGGATGTCGGTCCACTCGGCCGGGTCGTGGGCGTACCGCGCGAAGTAGTGCTGCGAGAGCTGCCTCGCGCGGAACGGCTTCTCGCCGATGGCGGCGACGGCGTCCTTGCGCTCGGCGGGCGTGAGGTCGGCGAGATGCCGCGGGGGCTTCTTGGCTCCGCGGGGCGCGACGAAAGTGAGTTCTCCGGGCTTGGGCATGGTCCTATCAGTGTCGCAGACCGAATCTCGTGACCTGCGGCCGTTGACGCCCGGGGTGGGCATTGACGGTCGTTGTCGGTCACGGCCGGGCACCGCAGGGCACCCTCGGACGGCCCACAGACGGCCCGGCCCTGAGCGCGTTCCGGCTGGCCAGCGGGCCAAGGGGAAGCGCGAGCGAAACCGCCGCAGCCGTCGACCACGGCATGGCGAACCTCTCCCTCGCTGCGGCCTCCCTGCCGAACCGGAGCCCCGGGGCCCGAACCGTGTCCGAATAGATGCCTCGCCCTGCGCCCGCCCGGAGCGCCTGCGCAGCGACCGCCAGGCTCGTACGGCAGCTGCGCCGCACCGACGAATCCATCGTGGAACCGGAGCGCCAGGAGGCAGCCGCCGATCACGACCTCGCACATGCCCTGGCCGGGCGGGGCGGGGCGAGCCCGATCGTGCCGCCTCGGGTGGGCTCGGCCCAGCGGCAGACCGCGAGGCGGGGGCAGACCACCCCCTTACGACATCGCATGGCATCACATGGCGCCAAGTGGCACCGAGTGGCGCCATCCGGCGCCATTCCACGCTTCAGAAGGCGCATGAGCACGCATGGCGCCACAATGACTCAGGTCGCCCCCTTCGTGTTTCCCCAGGTCAGAGCAGCCATCCTTAAGGCCACCCATGCAAGGCGCCACTCGAGCTTGCACATGGCGCCATAGTGGTGCCATCATGACGTCATGGACCTCACGCCGTATGTCGACACCCTCCGCCGCGAACTCGCGGTGGCCGCCGAAGCCGGCGGGGAAGATGCCCGCGAGCTGGCCGAGCGACTCACCGCTCCACTGGAGTCGGCGACCCGTCTGACCATGCTCAATGTGCTCTCCGCGGCGATGGACGAGATCACCCGCGAGCTCGCCCCCGGCTCGGTCGACGTACGGCTGCGCGGGCTCGACCCCGACTTCGTGGTGACGCTGCCGCCCGCCGACGGCGGCCCCACGGAGCCGGCCTCGCCCGTCGAACCGCTCAAGGCGCAGGCGCCCGCCGACGGCGACGAGGGCGGCACCGCCCGCGTCAATCTGCGTCTGCCGGCCCACCTCAAGGCGCGGGCCGAGGAGGTCGCGAGCCGCGAGGGCCTGTCGGTCAACGCGTGGCTGGTCCGGGCCGTGTCGGCCGCGGTCGACGGCGGCGGCACGCCGCGTACGACGGAGAGAACCCGCACCGTCGGACAGAGCTTCACGGGCTGGGTGCGCTAGCCGCGCCCGCGCAAGCCCCACTTCACCCACACCACGTCCCACCAGCGGGGACGCCCCAAAGACTCATGAGGACGGTACAGCCATGCCTTCTTTCGACACTCCCGAACCGATTTCGGTCACCGCCCACGTGTACGCCGGTTCCATCCGGTTCACCGCGGGCGACCGCCTCGACACGGTCGTCGAGGTGCGGCCCCGCGACCCGAAGCGGGACCAGGACGTACGGTCGGCCGACCAGACCGAGGTCACGTACGCAAGCGGCGTCCTGACCGTCAGGACGCCCAAGCACCGCAATCTCGTGGGACGCACCGGCACCGTCGACGTGACGGTCGAACTGCCCACGGGCTCGCGCGTCGACATGACCGGCGCCTGGGCCCAGGTGCTCGGCGAGGGCCGGCTCGGCGAGGTCCGGGTGAAGACCTCGTCCGGTGATGTCCGCCTCGACACTACGGGGCCCCTCCAGCTGACCGCCTCCCACGGCTCGATCACGGTCGACCGGATCGAGGGCATGGCCGAGATCAGCACCAGCTCCGGCAGCCTGCGCGTCGGCACCGTCGACGGCTCCGCCGTACTGAAGAACTCGCACGGCACCACGACCGTCGGCGCCGCGACCGGCGACCTGCGGGTGAACGGCGCCAACGGCGACATCGACATCGCGCGCGCCGAGGGCTCGGTCGCCGCCACCACCGCCCACGGCACCCTGCGCGTCGCCGAAGTCGCCCGCGGCACCGTCCAGTTGGAGACCTCCTACGGCGCCATCGAGGTCGGCATCCGCGAGGGCACCGCCGCCTGGCTCGACGTCAGCTCCGGCCGTGGGCAGGTGAGCAACACGCTCACCGCCTCCGACACCCCGGAGAAGTCCGAGGACACTGTCGAGGTCCGCGCCCGGACCCGCTACGGCAACATCGACGTGCGCCGCGCCCGGGCCTGAGGACCGGCCCCGCCAACTCGCCCACTCCCCCAGTCCCTTCACCCTTCGAACGGGAGGGCTCCATGCCTTCTTCTGTCATGCCCACGCCCAGGCGGGGCGGCGGTCCGCAGTCGCCCGCCGCCGTCTCCACCCTCGGTCTGCGCAAGTCGTACGGCGACAAGACCGTGCTCAACGGCATCGATCTGCGCATCCCGGCCGGATCCGTGTTCGCACTGCTCGGGCCGAACGGCGCCGGCAAGACCACCACCGTGCAGATCCTGTCCACGCTCATCGCCGCCGACGGCGGGCAGGCCCAGGTCGCGGGCCACGACGTCGCCACGTCTCCGGACGGGGTGCGCACCGCGATCGGCGTCACCGGGCAGTTCTCCGCCGTCGACGGCCTGATCACCGGCGAGGAGAACATGCTCCTCATGGCGGACCTGCACCACCTGTCCAAGCGCGAGGGCCGCCGCACCGCCGCCGAGCTGCTGGAGCGCTTCGACCTCACCGAGGCCGCGAAGAAGCCCGCCTCCACCTACTCCGGCGGCATGAAGCGCCGCCTCGACATCGCCATGACCCTGGTCGGCAACCCGCGGATCATCTTCCTCGACGAGCCCACCACCGGCCTCGACCCGCGCAGCCGCCACAACATGTGGCAGATCATCCGCGAGCTGGTCTCCGACGGCGTCACCGTCTTCCTCACCACCCAGTACCTGGAGGAGGCCGACCAGCTCGCCGACCGTATCGCCGTGCTCAACGACGGCAGGATCGCAGCCGAGGGCACCGCGGAAGAGCTGAAGCGGCTGATCCCCGGCGGGCATGTCCGGCTCCGCTTCTCCGACCCGTCCGCCTATCAGAGCGCCGCCCTCGCGCTGCGCGAGGTAACCCGGGACGACGACTCCCTCACGCTGCAGATCCCCAGCGACGGCACCCAGCGCGAGCTCCGCTCCATCCTCGACCGGCTGGACTCCACCGGCATCGAGGCCGACCAGCTGACCGTGCACACCCCCGACCTCGACGACGTGTTCTTCGCCCTGACCGGCGACACCGACCAGCGCAAGGAGGCTCTCCGATGAGCTCACTCTCCCTCGCCGTGCGTGACTCGTCCACGATGCTGCGCCGCAACCTGCTGCACGCGCGGCGCTACCCGTCCCTCACCCTGAACCTCCTGCTCACGCCGATCGTCCTACTGCTGCTCTTCGTCTACGTCTTCGGCGACGTGATGAGCGCGGGCATTGGCGGCGGCGGCGCCGATCGCTCCGAGTACATCGCCTACGTCGTGCCGGGCATCCTGCTGATGACCATCGGCGGCACCGTGGTCGGGACCGCGGTGTCCGTCTCCAACGACATGACCGAGGGCATCATCGCCCGCTTCCGCACGATGGCGATCCACCGCGGGTCCGTGCTCATCGGGCACGTCGTCGGCAGCGTGCTGCAGTCGGTCATGAGCGTGGTCCTCGTGGGCGCCGTCGCCGTGGCCATCGGCTTCCGGTCCACCGACGCCACGGCACTGGAGTGGCTGGCGGCGTTCGGGCTGCTCGCGCTCGTCGCCCTGGCGCTCACCTGGATCGCCGTCGGGATGGGCATGGTCAGCCCGAACGCCGAGGCGGCCAGCAACAACGCGATGCCGATGATCCTGCTGCCGCTCCTCTCCAGCGCCTTCGTCCCGGTCGACGCGATGCCGGGCTGGTTCCAGCCGATCGCCGAGTACCAGCCGTTCACCCCGGCCATCGAGACCCTGCGCGGGCTGCTGCTCGGCAGCGAGATCGGCAACAACGGGTGGATCGCGATCGCCTGGTGCCTGGCTCTCTCCGCGCTCGGCTACTACTGGTCGAAGGCGGCTTTCAACCGCGATCCGAAGTAGCCGGGACGACAGCGCGGGCCGCCTCCCGCGGCTCGTCCCGCCCGAGGGCGGCGTACTCCGACACCACGTCGGCGTACGCCGCCCGTCCGCGTCCTCGGCCGCCCGCCGGGCCGGGCCGAGGACATCGCCGACTGGAACTCACACTGCACCCACATCCGTTCGGCCGGCGCGATCAGCCGTACGGGAGAGGTGTCCCCGGACGTGATTCCGGCCAGGCCGAGGGCGCGTGCAGCACCGTCCCGTACACCGGGAGCCCGACGGGGTTGTGACTCGGGGCGGCGAGGAGCGTGCGCAGCCGCTCGGTCAGCTCCGCCACCGGCCCCGGGCGGCCGGCGTACGCGTGTGCCGCCACCGCCGCCGACTGGATCTCCAGCCGGGGCCGGTTACTGAAGGAAGACTGGAAGTTCTCCGGGCTTGGGCAGGGTCCTATCAATGTCGCAGGGATACGAAGAGGGGCCCGCCGCCCTGTGGACAACGAACCCCTCAACAACGCCTCACATACGAACGCGCGGGTCAGCCGCTTCCTACAAAGATCACCATGAGCAGCCAGACGACCGGGGCCGTCGGCAGCAGCGAGTCCAGTCGGTCCATGATGCCGCCGTGGCCCGGCAGCAGCGTACCCATGTCCTTGATGCCCAGGTCTCGCTTGATCATCGACTCGCCCAGGTCGCCGAGCGTCGCGCTGGCCGCGACCGCGAAGCCCAGCAGCAGCCCCTGCCACCAGGTGCCGTCGTCGATCACGAACTCCATGAGCAGCGCGCCCGCCACCATGGCGAAGGCCACCGCGCCGAGCAGGCCTTCGCGGGTCTTCCCCGGGCTGATGCGCGGCGCGAGCTTGTGCTTGCCGAAGCGCCAGCCGACGGCGTACGCCCCCGTGTCGCTGACCACCGTCAGCACCAGGAAGGTGAGCACCCGCTGCGGCCCGTCGTCCGCGGCGAGCATCATCGCGACGAACGTCGCCAGGAAAGGCACGTAGAACGCGGCGAAGACGCCTGCCGTCACGTCTTTCAGATAGCCCTCGGGCGGCTCGGTCATCCGCCAGACCAGCACCGCGAGTGCCGTGAGGGCCATGGCGACCCATGCGCCCTCCGCGCCGCGCACATAACCGGCCACGATCATGGCCGCGCCGCCGACCCCGAGGGGCACCAGCGGTGCCTTGATCTGCTTGCGCTCCTCGAGCCGCGACGTCAGTTCCCACAGTCCGACCACGACGGCGACCGCTATCACGCCGACGAACACGGCCTTGACGATGAAGAGTGACGCGACGATCACCGCGCCGAGCCCGACGCCTACCCCTATGGCCGCCCGTAGATCACGGCCGGCCCGCTTTTTCTGCGGCGGCTCGGAGGCCGCCGGCGGCGGGGTGGGCATGGGCTCCTGCGGAATCTCATCACGGGACGGGGAGCCACTCCGCCGAGCAGCCCCGAGGTCGCGGTCATTGCGGTCGTCGCCGTCTTCGGCGTCTCTACCTGCGTCGGGAAAGTCCGGCACGATGGGCATGGGCCGAGTCTGCTGTGCGTCATGCTCATCGTATGCGGGACCCGCCGGGGCAGGCCCCTGGTCGGGCGGCCCCCAGTAACCGGCTCTCGGCGGGGCCCCCCAGGAAGAGTCGTTCATCAGACCTCGAGCAGCTCGGCTTCCTTGTGCTTGAGCAGCTCGTCCACCTGCGCCACGTACTTCGCGGTGGTGTCGTCGAGCTCCTTCTCCGCGCGGCGGCCCTCGTCCTCGCCGACCTCGCCGTCCTTGATCAGCTTGTCGATCGTCTCCTTGGCCTTGCGGCGGACGGAGCGGATCGAGATCTTGGAGTCCTCGGCCTTGGTCTTGGCGACCTTGATGTACTCCTTGCGGCGGTCCTGCGTGAGCTCCGGGAACACCACCCGGATGATATTGCCGTCGTTGCTCGGGTTGACGCCGAGGTCGGAGTCGCGGATCGCCTGCTCGATATTGCGCAGCGCGGTCTTGTCGAACGGGGTCACCACGGCCATCCGCGCCTCGGGAACCGAGAACGACGCCAGCTGGTTGATCGGGGTCAGCGCACCGTAGTAGTCCGCCACGATCTTGTTGAACATCGCCGGGTGCGCACGTCCGGTGCGGATCGCGGCGAAGTCATCCTTGGCGACCAGGACGGCCTTCTCCATCTTCTCCTCGGCCTCGAGGAGGGTCTCTTCGATCACCACTTGCTCCTGCGTGTCTTGAGTAGGCCCGGCGTGCAACAGGGCCGGCGGAACCTGTGTCGCGTTCCCCTGCACGGTGTCCGACCGGCAGGGCTTTGTCCATCCCTCGAGGGACTCCCCCGAGTCAGGCGCGGGTGCCCTGGTCGCTCACGAGTGTGCCGATCTTCTCACCCTTGACGGCGCGAGCGATATTGCCTTCGGTGAGCAGTTCGAAGACGAGGATCGGGAGGTTGTTGTCGCGGCAGAGCGTGATGGCGGTGGCGTCGGCGACCTTGAGGTTGCGGGAGAGCACCTCGCCGTACTCCAGCGCGTCGAACTTCACCGCGTCGGGGTTGGTCTTGGGGTCCGAGTCGTAGACCCCGTCGACGCCGTTCTTGCCCATCAGCAGGGCCTCGGCGTCGATCTCCAGGGCTCGCTGGGCGGCAGTGGTGTCGGTGGAGAAGTACGGCATGCCCATACCGGCGCCGAAGATGACGACGCGGCCCTTCTCCAGGTGGCGCACGGCGCGCAGCGGGATGTAGGGCTCCGCGACCTGGCCCATGGTGATGGCGGTCTGGACGCGCGAGTCGATGCCCTCCTTCTCCAGGAAGTCCTGGAGAGCGAGGCAGTTCATCACCGTACCGAGCATGCCCATGTAGTCGGAACGGGCCCGGTCCATGCCCCGCTGCTGGAGCTCGGCCCCTCGGAAGAAGTTACCGCCGCCGATGACGACCGCGATCTCCGCGCCGTCACGGACGACCGCCGCGATCTCGCGCGCCATGGCGTGTACGACGTCGGGGTCGACGCCGAGCGCTCCGCCGCCGGCAAATGCCTCACCGGACAGCTTCAGCATGAAGCGTCCGATCTTCTTGCCGTACAGGTCGTCGCTCTTGTCGTCGGCAGCCTGGTTGGCGTCCGAGCCCTTGTTCATGGAGATCTCCTCGTGCACATACGAAGAAGGCCATTGCCGGTGGGTGCTGGTGTCCCTGTCGGCAATGGCCTCCTCGTCAGATCTGCGGTCGTCCGGCGCCTACGCGGCCGATGACTGCGTGGGAAACCCTAGCGGGCTCCCGGGTCGATCGCGTACGGCTCAGGCGCCGACGCGGATGCGCGAGAAGCGCTTCAGCGTGACACCGGCCTCGTCCAGAACCTTCTGGACGGACTTCTTGTTGTCCTTGGCGAACGGCTGGTCGAGGAGGGTGACCTCCTTGAAGAAACCGTTGACGCGACCCTCGACGATCTTCGGAAGGGCGGCCTCGGGCTTGCCCTCCTCGCGCGAGGTGGCCTCGGCGACGCGGCGCTCGTTCTCGACGACGTCGGCCGGAACCTCGTCGCGGGTGAGGTACTTCGGCGCGAAGGCGGCGATGTGCTGCGCGACGTCCTTGGCGATCTCGGCGTTTTCCTTGTCCAGCTCGACCAGGACGCCGACCTGCGGCGGGAGGTCGGGCATGGTGCGGTGCATGTACACACCCACGTAGCCGCCGGAGAACTGCGCGAAGCGGTCGAGGACGATCTTCTCGCCGAGGTTGGCGTTGGCCTCGTCGACGTACGCCTGGACGGTCTTGCCGGCCTCGATCTCGGAGGCGAGCAGCGCCTCGAGGTCGGCCGGGGAGGACTGCGCCACGTGCTCGGCGAGCGTGTTGGCGACGGCCTGGAACTTGTCACCCTTGGCGACGAAGTCCGTCTCGCACTTCAGCTCGAGCAGAACGCCGGAAGTCTTGTCCTCAGAGATGAGGGAGACGACGGCGCCGTTCTCGGCGTTGCGGCCCTCGCGCTTGGCGACGCCCTTCTGGCCCTTGACGCGGAGAAGCTCGACGGCCTTGTCGACGTTGCCGTCGGCCTCGTCCAGGGCCTTCTTGCAGTCCATCATGCCGGCGCCGGTGAGCTCGCGGAGCTTCTTGACGTCAGCGGCGGTGTAGTTCGCCATGTCCTTGAATCTCTCTCGAAAGTCGAAAGTCGAAGATCTACGGGTGAGCGGCGGGGGCCGGTGCGTGTGGCACCGTCCCCCGCCGTCAACTACCGAACCTGTGAGGTCAGGCCTGCTCGGCGTCCGCGGCCGGGGCCTCGGCGGCCGGAGCCTCAGCAGCAGCCTCGGCGGCGGCCGGAGCCTCAGCAGCGGCCTCGGCGGCAGGGGCCTCAGCAGCAGCCTCGGCCGGCTTCTCGGCCTCGGCAGCGGCCGGAGCCTCAGCAGCCTCGTCGGAGTCCGCCTTCTTCTCGCCCTCGAGAAGGTCGCGCTCCCACTCGGCGAGGGGCTCGCCGGCGGCCTTCTCGCCCGGCTTGGAGTCACCGGTGGCGACGCCGGAACGGGCGATGAGGCCCTCGGCGACGGCGTCGGCGATCACGCGGGTGAGCAGGGTGACGGAGCGGATCGCGTCGTCGTTGCCCGGGATCTTGTAGTCGACCTCGTCGGGGTCGCAGTTGGTGTCGAGGATCGCGACGACCGGAATCTTGAGCTTGCGCGCCTCACCGACGGCGATGTGCTCCTTCTTGGTGTCCACGATCCAGACGGCGCTGGGCACCTTGGACATCTCGCGGATACCACCGAGGGTCTTCTCCAGCTTGGCCTTCTCGCGGGAGAGGACCAGGAGCTCCTTCTTGGTGAGGCCGGACGCGGCCACATCCTCGAAGTCGATCTGCTCAAGCTCCTTCAGACGCTGAAGGCGCTTGTAGACGGTGGAGAAGTTGGTGAGCATGCCGCCCAGCCAACGCTGGTTGACGTACGGCATACCAACGCGCGTCGCCTGCTCGGCGATGGCCTCCTGGGCCTGCTTCTTGGTGCCGACGAACATGATGGAGCCGCCGTGGGCGACGGTCTCCTTGACGAACTCGTAGGCGCGGTCGATGTACGACAGCGACTGGAGCAGGTCGATGATGTAGATGCCGTTGCGCTCCGTGAAGATGAATCGCTTCATCTTCGGGTTCCAACGACGGGTCTGGTGACCGAAGTGGACGCCGCTTTCCAGCAGCTCCCGCATCGTGACGACGGCCATGGCCGTATCTCCTTGGATTCTCGGTTATGTCCTGACGCCCCGACGCGCCGTGCCACAAGGGACCGAGGAGCGCGGCCACCGACCTGAAGAAGGTGTGGTGGCGGGGCGTGCGAAGTCGACCCGGTGACCCGGATCGCCATGAGAAGTGTACGGGACCCGCGCGGTGCCGGGTGACGGCGCTGTCCACAACCCGTCAGTACTCCACAGATCCGGACCATGATCAGCGCGGTGGCGGTGATCCGCGGGACGGTCTGTGCCATGTACCGCGTCAAGGACCGCCTCATCCACCGCCTCATGAATCGCCTCATCCACCGCCTCATGAATCGCCTCATGAATCGCGGACCGCTCGTCGCGGTGCTCGCCTCGGCCCTGCTCATCGCGGGCGCGGGGGTGGCCCCGGCCGCCGACCGCGACCGCGGCTGGCCGGTGGGACCGCCTCGACCCTCGGTCGTACGGGGCTGGGAGCCGCCGGCATCTGCGTACGGGCCGGGGCACCGCGGAGTGGATCTGGCCGCTCCGCCGGGCACACCGGTACGGGCCGCGGCACCAGGCCGGGTCTCGTTCGCGGGCCTGGTCGCGGGCCGCGGAGTGCTCTCCATCGTCCTCACCGCTACGGGTGAGCCGCCGCTGCGCACGACGTACGAGCCGGTCCGTCCGCTCCTGCCGGAAGGCACGGCGGTGAGCACCGGGCAAGTGGTCGCCATGGTCGCCGCGGGACCGTCGCACTGTGCCGCGGGCTGTCTGCACTGGGGTCTGCTGCGCGGCACGGAGTATCTGGATCCGCTGTCGCTGCTGCCGCCCTGGCTACTGCGCCACGGCCCGTCCCGACTGCTCCCGGTCTTCGGCATCCCCGCTGTGGAAGCGGCCCCGCCGACAGCGCTTGCCGGGCCGGCAGCGCTCGCCGCGCCTGCGGTCGCGGGGACTCCTGCGGTCGCGGGGACCGGGGCCGCCGGGACCGGGCTCGCGCTCCATGAGGTGCTGCTCCTGCTCACCGCCGCCGTGTCACATCGGGGGCTGTGGAGCGGGCGCCCGCACGGGGTCAGCCCCGTACGCCCCGCAGCGCCATGGACACGGCCGCGTCGGCGATCTCCGCCGGGTCCTCCGCCGCGCCGAGCTCGATACGGCGGACCGCGGCGTCCACGACGCCCTGCAGCAGCATCGCCGCCAGCCGGGGCCGGTCTTGGCCCAGCTCTCCCAGCGCCTCGACGATCATGGCGATCAGCCCGCCGTGCGCGGCGCGGATCTTCTCCCGCGCCCCGGCGTCCAGTTCGCCGGCGGAGATCGCGACGACAGCCCGGTGGCGGCGGTCCCCGACGAGCTCCAGCTGCTGGCGTACATACGCCTCGACCTTGCCCGCGGCCGTGTCCGCCCGCTCCATCGCGGACTCGACCTCCGCCGCCCAGACGGGGAAGTCGACCGCGCAGAGCTCTTCGACGACCGCGGCGCGCGAGCGGAAGTACTCGTAGACGGAGGACCTGGCCAAGCCCGTGCGCTCGGCGAGGGCGGGGAAGGTCAATGCCTCCGTACCGCCTTCGGACAGAAGGGAGCGCGCGGCATCCAGCAGGGCGCCTCGCTGCATAGTCCGGTGCTCGGCCACGGAGGCCGCTCGAATCCTGGGCACGTCTCCACTCTACGGATGTCCGGGGACGCGGCAGGAGGATTCGGCGTCAGCGCCCGACGTCGGCCAGCTTCGCGCGGAGTTGCAGAACCGACTTTGTGTGGATCTGGCTGACCCTGCTCTCCGTGACGCCGAGGACATTGCCGATCTCGGCGAGGGTGAGGCCCTCGTAGTAGTAGAGAGTGACGACGGTCTTTTCGCGGTCCGGCAGGGTGTTGATGGCGCGGGCGAGCAGCCGCCGCAGCTCCCGGTCCTCGGCCACCTCCACCGGGTTGTCGGCGGCGGTGTCCTCAAGGGTGTCCATCAGGCTGAGCCGGTCGCCGCCTTCACCGCCGACATGCAGCAGCTCCTCCAGCGCGACCACGTTCGCCAGCGACAACTGGCTGAAAACCGCGTGCAGTTCCTCGACGGCGATGCCCATCTCGGTGGCGACCTCACACTCGGAGGGCGTACGCCTCAGCTGCGCCTCGAGCGTGGCATAAGCGCGCTCCACGGCCCGGGCCTTCTGCCGGACGGAGCGCGGGATCCAGTCCAGAGCGCGGAGTTCGTCGATCATCGCGCCGCGGATGCGGGTGATCGCGTATGTCTCGAACTTGATCGACCGGTCGATATCGAACTTCTCGATGGCGTCGATGAGTCCGAATACTCCGGAGGAGACGAAGTCCGCTTGTTCAACATTGGACGGCAGCCCCACGCTCACCCGGCCCGCGACGTACTTCACCAGTGGCGAGTAGTGCAGGATCAACTGCTCCCGCAGCCGCTCGTCACCCGTGGCCTTGTACGACCGCCACAGCTCCTCGAGCGACGAGGGAGCGGGGGGCCGCACGGTGCCTCGGGCAGCGGGTGGCACTGCCGCGCGGTCAGACCCGGAGGTGTGCTGGGGCATGCGTTGCCTTGAGCCGTTCTGCTGTGATGGGGAGGGACGAGCGTCTGGGCCGGAATTCTGGTGAGCGTAGCGTGACTGCGGTGTCGCGGTGGGCGAAGGACGGGGGAACGAACCTGTGCGGGTATCTGCCGTCGGCCACACCTTCGAACCGGGGCCGACACCGCGCGCGTCGGTCCCTCGAGTGCCGTCGACGGGGCTCCAAAGGTCATCGGCAACACCTTTTCACCCGAATGCTCCAGGTCAAGCACCGCCTCGCCGCGCGTTCGAGCCGCGGATCGCGCTCTGAGTTAACTGCCAGTTGTCGCCGTGCCGTTCGACAAAACCCAGTGAGTGCAGTTCGTACAGCCTGCCGAGCGCCTCGTCCGCCGTCGTCCCCGCACCACGGGCCACCTGCGCTCCGGCGACCGCGCCACGGGCAGGCAGCGCTTCAAGAACCCGTGCACTCAGGGGATCCAGAAGATCCCTGGGAAGCACGGGTCCCCGGCGGTCGGGAGCGAGCTCTCCGATGTCGCCCACCAGCTCCGCCACTTCGGCGGCATCGGTGACCAGCACGCCCTCCCCGCGCAGCAGCGCATGCACGCCGGCCGAGAGTCCGCTGGTGGCGGGCCCCGGGACCCCCATCGTGAAGCGGCCCAGCTTCTGCGCGCTGCGCGCGGTGGCAAGCGAACCGCTGCGGTACTCGGCCTCGACGACGACGGTGCCCCTGGTGAGCGCGGCGATCACCCGGTTCCGGAGGATGAATCTGCTGGGTGTGGGGTGATCGCCCGGCGCCAACTCCCCAATGACCAGACCCTGTTCGGCGATGCGCCCGATCAACTCGGCATGGCCGCGCGGATAGACGACATCGACCCCGCAGGCGAGCACGGCGACGGTGGCCCCGCCCGCGGCCAGTGCGCCGCGGTGCGCCGAGCCGTCGATGCCGAAGGCAGCACCCGACACCACGACCCAGCCGCGCTCGGCGAGCCCGGCGCCGAGGCTTGCCGCCATATGGGCGCCGTACGGCGTGCAGGCCCTGGCCCCGACGACAGCGACCGAGCGCAGCGCCCATTTCCGCAGGTCGGACCGGCCTCGCACCCAGAGCCCGATGGGTCTGGCGTCACCGAGGTCGTCGAGCTGGGTGGGCCACTCCCGGTCGCCGGGACAGACGAAACGGCCACCGACCGCGGCGACCGCCGCCAGATCGCGGTCGGGCTCGACCCCCGTCGCCCGTATCCGGTAGCCCGCCAGCCGCCGTGCCGAAGCTCCGGTCAGTGCCGGTTCCCCGTGTTCCGGCGAGGTGAGCCTGGCCATGAGCTCCCCGGCCCCCAGCTCGCGCAGCCACCGGCCGCCGTGCTCGTCGCCCGGCTCGATCACCCGGGTCAGCGCTGCTCGCGCCCTCCGCTCCTCGTCCCCCGCTCCCGAGCCCGGCATCATCGCACTCCCCCGTCGGCCGCCATGGGTACGCCTCGCGAGATGCCCGTACGCAGCTCCAGGGCCAGGTCCACGTCGCACGCCTGCGGCCGGTCCCGCCCGGCGAGGTCCGCGATCGTCCACGCCACCCGGAGCACCCTGTCCAGGCCACGGGCCGTGAGCAGGCCGCGTTCCATGTCCCGCTCGGCCGCGGCCAGCGCCCCGGACGCGACCGGCCAGCGCGTCCGCAGCTCATGGCCCGGTACCTCACAGTTGACGCTCCACGGGGTGCCCTGCAGCCGGGCCGCGGTGCGCTCCCTCGCGGCCCGTACCCGTGCCGCGACGGCTGCCGTCGGCTCGCCTCGGCCGCCCTGGCCCAGCAGGTCGACGCGGTCGACCGGCTCGACTCCGACGCGCAGGTCGACACGGTCGAGCAGCGGTCCTGACAGCCGCGCCTGGTAGCGGCGGATCGCCGACGGTGGGCATTCGCACCCGGCGCCGTGCAGGCTGTGCCGTCCGCAGGGGCATGGATTGGCCGCGAGGACCATCAGGAACCTGGCGGGCAGCCGCACCACTCCCGCGCTCCGTGCCACCACCACATGCCCGGATTCGAGCGGCTGCCGAAGGGCGTCCAGCGCCTTGCCCGAAAATTCGGGAGTCTCGTCGAGGAACAGCACGCCCCGGTGCGCCAGCGACACCGCGCCGGGCCGCGGCAGTCCGTTGCCGCCGCCGACGAGCGACTGCATCGTCGCCGAATGGTGCGGCGCGCAGTAGGGCGGCGTACGTACCAGGGGCTCGCCCGGAGGCAGAATGCCCGCCACCGAGTGCACCGCGGTGACCTCCAGGGACTCCCGCCGGGTCAGCGGTGGCAGCACCCCGGGCAGCCGCTCCGCCAGCATGGTCTTGCCGGCGCCCGGGGGTCCGTGCAGCAGCAGATGGTGGCCGCCCGCCGCGGCCACCTCCAACGCCGTGCGTGCCTTGCGCTGCCCGGCGACATCGGCCAGGTCGGGGCCGTCCACCGACTCCATCGCCAGCCCGGTTCCCACCCCCGCGCCGGGCACCATCAGCCCGGCCAGCATGGCGTCCGGACTGCCTTGCGGAGCGGGCTCCTCATCCGGCACCGGCTCATTGGTCAGTACGGCGATGAGCTGCCGCAGAGTCCGTACACCGAGCACGGACACCCCCGGCACCAGTGAGGCCTCCCCCGCGGTCTGTTCCGGGACGACCACCTGCCGGTAGCCGGCCTCGGCCGCGGCGAGGACGGCCGGCAGCACTCCACGTACCGGCCGCACACGACCGTCCAGGCCCAGCTCCCCGATCAGCAGCAGATCGGCGATGTCCTTGGGGTCGATGCGCTCCGCCGCCCCCAGTACGGCGCACGCCACAGCGAGATCAAAACCGCTGCCGCTCTTGGGCACCGATGCCGGGCTGAGCCCCACCGTGAGCTTCTTCTGCGGCCACTCCGCACCGGAGTTCACGATCGCCGCCCTGACCCGGTCCCGGCTCTCCACCAGGCTCTTGTCCGGCAGTCCCACCAGCGTGAACGCAGCCACGCCCGGCTCCAGGTCCGCCTGGACCTCGACCACCACACCCTCGACTCCGACCAGCGCCACGGAACACGCCCGCGCGAACCCCATCTCAGGCCACTCCCCGGGCATGCTCGACGAGCGGCGCACCACGCCTGGGCAGCACCACTCCCACCAGATCGATACGCACGCCGTCGGGCGGCGGCCCGCCGTGCCGCTCCAGCCAGCACTCGGCCAGCCGTCTCAGCCGCTCCGCCTTCCTCGGCGTGACCGCGGCCATCGGATGCTCGAACGAACCCACCCTGCGGGTCTTGACCTCGCAGACGACCACCACATCGCCGTCCCTGGCGACGATGTCGATCTCACCGGCACGCCCGCAGCGCCAGTTACGCGCCAGCACCGTCATACCGGCGTCTGCCAGCAGCCTCGCCGCCAGCTCCTCGCCGTACCGCCCCAGTGCCCCCGTCGCGTTCATATCGGCACCACCTCCGGCACCGACTGTGACGCGTCAGATCCTCACGAGTGAATCTTGGTGGACAACCCGCCCGTTGTGGATAACTCCGTCACCCGGATCAGTCGCCCGGGGATCGGTCACCCGGGCATCAGCCGTCCTGGGGATCAGCTGCCCGGAAGCTCGAGATCGCTCTTGTTGAGCTCCTCGATATTCACGTCCTTGAACGTGAGCACCCGCACCTGCTTGACGAATCTGGCCGGTCGGTACATGTCCCAGACCCAGGCATCCGCCATCGAGACTTCGAAGAAGACCTCACCCTGTACCGAGTGCACCTGCATCTCGTAGTCATTGGTGAGATAGAAGCGACGCTCGGTCTCGATCACATATTTGAACAGCCCGACGACATCTCGGTACTCCCGGTAGAGCTTCAGCTCCATCTCGGTCTCGTACTTCTCGAGATCCTCGGCGCTCATGGCATGTTCCCCTTCAGCCTTGCGTCCCCCCATTGTGCGCCCGCCCCCTGCGCCCCTAGACGATTTCGGGGGCCAGGACCACCGGCACGCTCGGAGGACCCTCGTCGAGCAGCGTGCGCAGCAGCTCGGCGAGCTTGGTCGGATACACCGTCTCACGCGCCGCCGACAGTTCGGCGGAGGTCCACCACCTCAGCCCCGCGATACTGCGCCGCTCAAGCTCCGTCAGCCCTGCCGGGGCGGTCGCCGTCTGCGCCGTACGTGCCAGGAAGTACCACTCGTCCTGGTCCCAGCGGCGTCCGTCGAACGGAAACGAGCAGGTCCGGCGCCAGAGCACCGGCCCCAGCTCCACCTCCGTGACCCCGGTCTCCTCGGCCAGCTCGCGCAGCGCGGCCTCCTCCCGGGTCTCGTCGCCCTCCAGGCCGCCGCCCGGGGTGAACCACCAGCTGTCGGCCGGGTCCCCGGGCTCGAATCCGTGCATCAGCAGAATGCGGTCCTGCGGGTCGAGCAGAACGACCCGCGCGACCTTCCGCGGCTCATCCGACACCGGCAGTCGCTTTCCCCCGCCCGCTGCCCCCGGTGCCCGAGGCTCCCCGCCGCGGCTTCGACAGCCGCCGGGTGACCGGACCGTACGCCGCCCCGCCCACGATCAGCAGGGCGCCGATCGCCACCGAACCGACCACCAGCTTCACCGGTCCCGGCTGCGAAACCCCGCCCGGCAGCGCGGCGAAACCCTGGGGCCGCTCCAGCAGGCCGCCGTCCAGCGGCCAGGCAATGGCGTCCAGTCGAGCCGTGACGGCCGAGCGCGGTACCGACCCGTGTCCGGGGTCCTGGAGGTGTACGCGCGAGTCCAGCGAGCCCATACGCTCGTCGCCGAGCAGGAACAGCTGCCCCTTGGGCACCGTCGCCGTGAAGCTGTTCGAGGCCGGGCCCTTGGCGTGCAAATACGGTTCTTCGATCACCTTGCCGTTGACGGTCAGCCGGCCACCGTCGCCGCAGCAGGCGATCGCATCGCCACCCACGCCGACGACACGCTTCACCATCGGCATGTCGCCCCACTGCTTGTCGCGGAAGACCACGATGTCCCCGCGCCGCACCTGGTCGCCGTCTATACGCTGCGCCAGGACGCGGTCGCCCGGCGCGACGGTCGGGGACATCGAGTCGGTCGGCACGGTGTACGGCTGGTACACCACGGCTCCCCAGATGAACCCTCCGAGGAAGAGCACACAGCCGACGGCCACGGCCAGGCCCGACAGCGCATTGCCGAGCCGGCCGCGGCCGGCTTCCGTACGTCCTGAACTGCTCATCCCAGCGCTCCCCTGCTTCGGAGATCCGGCCCCCGAGAATCCATCGAGTCGATCCTCGGAGATCGGCGATCTGGGACGGCACCCTACCCGGCGGTACGCCCGCCGGTCAGCCTCCCCCTGCGCCGGATCACGATCGGCAGCGCGCCCGCGAGGCCCATCGCCGCGGGAGCCGCGGGCAGAACAGCCGCAGCCGCGTTGATTCCGGGCTGGTCGAAGGTGTCCGGCACCGAGAGCACGGCCCAGCGGTTGACCGGCCAGGCGACCACGACAGCGCGCCCGACGACCTTGTCGACCGGGACGAAGCCGCCGTTCGCATCCTCCATGTGGTACCGGGAGTCCTGGGAGTTCTGGCGATGGTCGCCCATCACCCAGATCCGGTCCTTGGGCACCTTGAACGGGCCGAAGGGCTGGTCGTTACAGGGAGTGTCACCGGGAAAGATGTACGGCTCGTCCAGCGCCTTCCCGTTGACCTTGACCGGGCCGCCCTTTTTGCACTCCACCGTGTCGCCGGCGACCGCGATCGTCCGCTTGATCAGGTCCTTCTCCTCGGCCGACGGCATCAGGCCGATGAAGCTCAGGAACTTCTGCACGGGGTTCGGGGTGGGGGTGGGTTCACCGTCCAGCCAGCCACCCGGATCGTGGAAGACCACGACCTCGCCGCGCTCGGGCTCCGAGCCGAACCACGGGGTGAGCTTGTCCACGAGTACCCGGTCGCCCCGCTGCAGCGTGTTCTGCATCGAGTCCGAGGGGATCGAGAACGCCTGTACCAGGAATGTCTTGATCAGGAGCGCGAGAAGCAGCGCGATACCGATCAGGAGCGGCAGTTCCTTCCAGAAGGATCGCTGCTTCTTCTGTCCCGTACCGCTGCCGTTGGACGGTCCGCTCTCAGCCCTCTCGGCGCCATCCAGACCGCTCGCCCCGGCCGTCCCTTGCGTCCCAGCCGAATCGTCCGTCCCGGCCGGGGGTGACTCGCCGAGTTTCCCGGGCCTGTCCTCGGGCTCGTCGTGTCCGGATCGTGCGCCGACCGCCACGTCCCCCACATCCACTCCTCACTCCGTGCGAACCGCCTGCCCCGAAGACGGAACAGGCCCACTACTCCCATAACGAGCGGGAGTTCCGCAGGGCTCGGGAGCGGGATCATTCCGTTCAGATCCCGAGGGGACACACTATTCGACCCATGGAGTGCCGAAGTCGCCCCGGCGCGCGCGTTCGGCACGGATGCGTACGTTTCCGGTTCTTCCAGCTTCCGCCAGTGGCCGATGGGCCAGCCGATGACGACCGCGCGGCCGACAACCTCGTCCTCCGAAACCGTGCCGTGGTCCCTCTCGTCGAGGTGGAAGCGCGAGTCGGCCGAATTGGACCGGTGGTCACCCATCACGAAGATCCGCCCGGCCGGAACCCTGACCTCGAACCTGATCGTCGAGGGAACGTTTCCGGGGTTCAGATACGGCTCGATGAGCGGTACGCCGTTGACGGTGATCCGACCGTCCTTGTCGCAGCACTTCACGGTGTCGCCGCCGACCGCGACCACCCGCTTGATCAGGTCCTGCTCGTCGTCCGACGGCAGCAGCCCGATGAAGGTCAGTCCCTGCTTGGCCTGTTTGACGCCGATCGGGTCGTCCTTCTGCTGCTCGTTCGGCGGCAGCCAGCCGCCGGGGTCCTTGAAGACGACGACATCGCCGCGCTGCGGCCTGGAGCCGAACCACGGGGTGAGCTTGTCCACCAGCACGCGGTCCTGGATCCGGATCGTCTGCTCCATCGAGCCCGACGGGATCACGAAGGCCTGCACCAGGAATGTCTTCAGGACCAGGGCGATCATCAGCGCCACCGTGATCAGGAGAGGTATCTCCTTCACGGCCGACCGGCGGCGCTTGCGCTTGACCTTCTGTGCCAGCCTGCGCCGGTCCGCACGGCCCGGCAGCGTCCTGGCGCCGTCCGTGGGCCGCGTCCCGGTGGGCAGCCGGGTGTCCGCCCGGTGGCTCGCACTACGCCCGCGCTTACCCATGTGCTCCGCCCGGCATTCGACCCGGATCGGGCACGCCGGAGAAGGTGTCGGTCGGCTCCAGCGAGGTCCAGCGGCCCACGGGCCAGCCGATCCAGTCCGCCCGCCCGATCACCTTGCCGACGGGCACCATGCCACCGCCGGGCTCGCCGAGATGGTCGCGGGAGTCGCGGGAGTTGCTCCGGTGGTCTCCCATGACCCACAGAGTGCCCTCGGGCACGACGATGTCGAAGGGCACCTCCGAAGGCACGTCGCCGGGGTGCAGATATCTCTCGTCGACCGGTACGCCGTTCACCTCGACCCTGCCCCCTTTGTCGCAGCAGACCACACGGTCACCGCCCACACCCACCACGCGCTTCACGAAGTCGGTCTCGGACGGCTCGGCCAGCCCCAGTGCCGCGAATGCCCCGCGCGTCAGCCTGCTGACCGGATTTTCCTGCACGCCCTCTTGCACGAAGGATCCCGTGCCGTCGAAGACGACGACGTCCCCCCGCTCGGGCTCGGAACCGAAACGGTACGCCAGCTTGTTCACCAGCACCCGGTCACCGACCCGCAGGGTGGACTCCATGGAACTGCTCGGGATCTGGAAGGGCTGCAGCACGAAATGACTGAACAGCAGCACGAGCACCGTGCACGCGACACCGAGCAGCCCCGCCCCACGCCAGGACAGCCCGGAGAGACGTTTGTGCAACCGTGCCAAGGGCCGACGGGAACGCCTCTCGGAGAGGCGCGTCGAACGCGCGAAGCGCGACCCCTCTCCCTCTTCCCCGGCTTCGGGGACGGAAGAGCGGTCGCGCTCCGTGTGCTTCGCTTCGGTGTCCATCGGCCCAGAGCCTATCCGGCCGCCCTGTGACGCGGTTGCTCCAAAGCTGAGCGCGAGGTGTGAGCCGGGGCTCAGTTGTCGCGCTTCTCCTTGATCTTGGCAGCCTTGCCGCGCAGCTCGCGCAGGTAGTAGAGCTTGGCGCGACGGACGTCACCGCGGGTGACGAGCTCGATCTTCTCGAAGATCGGGCTGTGCACCGGGAAGGTGCGCTCGACGCCGACGGAGAAGGAGACCTTGCGGACCGTGAAGGTCTCGCTGACGCCCGAGCCCTGGCGGCGGATGACAACGCCCTTGAACTGCTGGATACGCGAGCGGTTGCCCTCGATGACGCGCACGTGGACGTTCACCGTGTCGCCGGGACGGAAGGCGGGGACGTCGCTGCGCAGCGAAGCGGCGTTGACGTTGTCGAGCAGGTGAGTCATGTTGGTCTGCTTCCTCGCCGATGCCACAGGTCATCAGCGGAATGATCGAGATGAGAGTCGGGGTGCTGTTCGCGTCGGGCGGGCGTCGTTCCCCCTGTGGCAGGGGCGCCGACCGGACGTACAGCAGCGGCCTATTCTTCCACGGCCTCGGGCCTGCGCCAAAATCCACCGCCGGGCTCCGGCGACCAGCCCAGGATGGAGAGGATCTCCCGGTCCTTCTTGTCGAAGGCGGCCGGGTCGCAACGCTCAATCAGATCGGGCCTGTTGAGGGCTGTACGGCGGAACGCCTCGTCCCGCCGCCACCGGGCGATTCTGCCGTGGTGCCCGCTGACCAGCACGTCCGGAATCGCGCGACCGCGCCACTCGGGCGGCTTGGTGTAGACGGGCCCCTCCAGCAGATTGGCCATCGCGCCGGGTGCGAAGGAGTCGTCCCGGTGCGACTCGGCGTTGCCGAGGACACCGGGCAGCAGCCGGGCCACCGCCTCCGTGATCACCAGTACGGCCGCCTCGCCGCCGGCCAGGACGTAGTCGCCGATGGACACCTCATGGACCGGCATCCGGGTCGCGTACTCGTCGATGACCCGGCGGTCGATGCCTTCGTAGCGGGCGGGGGTGAAAATCAGCCATGGCCGCTCGGCGAGCTCGACGGCGAGCTCCTGGGTGAAGGGACGGCCGCTGGGAGTGGGGACGACGAGGACGGGGCCGTGCGCGCCGGCCTCGTAACCGCTCGCCAGCGCGTCGTCGAGGGAGTCGCCCCAGGGCTCGGTCTTCATGACCATGCCGGGGCCGCCACCGTAGGGAGTGTCGTCGACGGTGTTGTGCCGGTCGTACGTCCACTCCCGCAGATCGTGCACATGGACATCGAGTTGCCCACGCGCGCGTGCCTTGCCCACCAGCGACAGGTTCAGCGGTTCCAGGTACTCGGGGAAGATCGTGACGACGTCGAGCCGCATCAGGCATCGTCCTCAGACACGTCCCTCGACGAAGCGACCTCGGCCTCGCTTTCGTCGATGAGCCCCGGCGGCGGGCTGATGACGGCGCGCTGCTTCTCGAGGTCGATCTCGGTCACGATCGCCTCGACGAAGGGGATCATCAGCTCACTGCCGTCCGGCCGTTCGACGATGAACAGGTCCTGCGAGGGCAGATGGGTGATCTCGGTGATCCGGCCGATCCCGGTGCCGTCGGCGAGGACCACGTCAAGGTCCATCAGCTGGTGGTCGTAGAACTCCTCGGGGTCCTCCGGGACCTCCTGAGGGTCCACCTCGGCGATGAGCAGGGTGTTGCGCAGGGCTTCGGCGGCATTGCGGTCCCGTACGCCCTCGAAGCGCAACAGCAGCCGGCCGCTGTGCACCCGGCCGGTCTCGATTGTCAGCGGTCCGGTGGAGGCCGGGTCGGTGGCCAGGACGGCTCCGGGCCCGAGCCGCAGCTCCGGCTCGTCCGTACGTACCTCGACGGTGACCTCGCCCTTGATCCCGTGGGCGCGGCCGATCCGCGCGACTACCAGCTGCACTGCACTCCTTCGCGGCTGAACCGCCGCCGCTCTCGCGGCCCGGGTTCCCACCGTCGTGGTTCCTCGATTGATGATTGCGGTCGTGGACTCATGGTCGCAAACAGCCACGGGCCGGGAAGGACCGAAGGCCCTCCCCGGCCCGTGCCGGTGTTGCGTATGTCAGCGAACCTGGTCCACGTCGACAAGGTCGACACGGATGCCACGGCCGCCGATGGCGCCCACGACGGTGCGCAGGGCGCGTGCGGTGCGGCCGTTACGGCCGATCACCTTACCGAGATCGTCGGGGTGTACCCGGACCTCGAGCACGCGACCACGGCGCAGATCGCGCGAGGCCACTTGCACATCGTCCGGGTTGTCGACGATGCCCTTCACGAGGTGCTCGAGAGCCTCCTCGAGCATGCTCAGGCCTCGGTCGACTCGGTGGACGCAGCCTCGGCCGCGTCTGCCTTCTTGTCAGCCTTCTTCGCCTTCGGGGTGATCGCCTCACCCTTCGGCTCGTCGCCCTCGAGGGCCTTGCTGAAGGCCTCGAACGCGGCGCGCTTGTTCTTCGGCTCCGCGACCAGCAGCGGCGCCGGGGCCGGCAGGCCCTTGTGCTTCTGCCAGTCACCGGTGAGCTTCAGGATCGCGAGGACCGGCTCGGTCGGCTGGGCGCCGACGGACAGCCAGTACTGGGCGCGCTCCGAGTTGACCTCGATGCGCGAGGGGTTCTGCACCGGGTGGTACAGGCCGATCTCCTCGATGGCCCGGCCGTCACGGCGGGTACGGGAGTCGGCGACGACGATGCGGTAGTGAGGCGAACGGATCTTGCCCAGACGCTTCAGCTTGATCTTGACTGCCACTGGAGTGGTGTCTCCTGGTCTTGACGTGATTGGGCACAACGAGATGCCACGTGGGGTTGCGGTACTCGGGGTGCCCGATGGACGCGTCAGCCGGAGGCGAGAGGGTTCCTGTGCGGCTGTCGAGTACAGCTAGCCATTGTGCCACACACCTGCGGTGCACTCTCGCCCGGCCTGCGTCGCCCCGCCCCCGTCGGCGGCGCGATACCGGCGGGCGGACGCGGTCAGCTCGCCGCGCCCACTACCTCCGGGATCCGGAAGGGCTTCCCACAGCCGCCGCAGACGATCGGCGCCTGGGCGAGAACCGAGGGTACGACCCGGACATTGCGGCCGCAGTCGCATAC
This sequence comes from Streptomyces sp. NPDC002926, assembly GCF_053591755.1. Taxonomy (NCBI): domain Bacteria; kingdom Bacillati; phylum Actinomycetota; class Actinomycetes; order Kitasatosporales; family Streptomycetaceae; genus Streptomyces; species Streptomyces sp. NPDC002926. The sequence continues at coordinate 61,973 of NZ_JBSFUK010000016.1, read as the reverse complement.
GGCCTTGACGCGCACCCCGCCGCCTGAGGAGCCGTGGCGGGCGGCAGGCCCGCGGAAACTGCGCTTGGTGTCGGCGGCCGTGGCCACCGTGTGCGCCTTGAGGGCGCGCTGAAGTCTCTCGATGGTGGGGCGGTACCGCCGCTTCGCCTCGGGATTGAGTACGACCAGCGAGAAGCCGCTGCTGGGATGCGGCTCATCCACATGGTCCAGGCCCATCTCCTCGGCGATCGCCAGGAATCGGCGGTTGTGGTAGCGGCCGGCGCGGGAGGTGTCGCGGACACCTCTGGCGGCGGCGATGCCGTGGACTGCCTCGTGAAGCAGTCGCTCGAAGGAGAGCTCTGCGCCGCAGGCGGACGAGGACTCTCCGATCAGGGACTCGGGCGCGGCAAGATCCGGCAGCTCGGGGTGGTGCCGCTGAATATCGGCCCACGCCTGTGCCAGCTCTGCGGCGAGAACAGGTGGTGTCGTGCTCACGTCGTGATAACGAGCCGAAGCGCTCGCGGGTTCCATTCCGGGGCATCCCAAATATTTTGCACGTACCCGTCAGTTGCCGTTGATGCGTCCTGACGAGGGCGGGTGCGCTGATCTGCGGAGAAGCTTCGCAGCTCACACCAAGGTGGTACGTAGCGGCGCGTACGCCCCAGCGCGTAGACGAAGTCCGCGCGCCGGGGCGTCAGTTGCATGGCGAGGCGCGTGGGCGTCAGTAGGCGCGGGCCACGATCGCGACAGTACCCGGGGCGTCGTCGGCATCCGGTACCGACCCGTCCTCGGCGACCAGACACCGTACGGACACCGCCTGCTCGGCCAGCTCGGCCTCGCCCTCCTGGCCCAGCGTCGACCACGGGATACGGGCCCAGCCGCCGGCGACCGCGGCCTCGGCGGCCTCTTCGATCGTCGTCACATCAGTCGTACGAGACTCACGGCGGTCGCGCGATTCCTTCAGCAACTGCGCCTGGTCCTCCTCGAGAACCCGGGGCAGCAGCTCGGCCAGTTCCTCGATCCGCACCGGCTCCTTGCCGCCCGCAATGCGACGGGCCAGCATCGCGGTGCCCGCCTGAAGATCACGCGGGCCGATCTCGATCCGCACCGGAACGCCCTTGAGCTCCCAGTCGACCGCGCGGCGGCCGAAGGGGGTGTCGGTGCGGTCGTCGACCTGGACGCGCAGACCCGCGGCCTTCAGCAGGTCGCCGATCTCGCGGACCTTGGCGACCGCTTCGTCGCCCTTGATGGCCATGACGACGACCTGGACGGCCGCCAGACGCGGTGGGACGCGCAGTCCGTTGTCGTCGCCGTGCGACATGATCAGGCCGCCGACCATGCGGGTGGAAGTGCCCCAGGAGGTCTGCCAGGCCAGCTCCTGCTTGCCGTCCTTGGACAGATACGTGGTGTTGAACGCCGTGGAGAAGTTGGTGCCGAGCTCATGGCTCGTACCCAGCTGCAGGGCCTTGCCGTCGCCCATCATGCCTTCCAGCGTGAGGGTGTTGATGGCTCCGGCGAAGCGCTCCTTGGGCGTCTTGCGGCCGAGCACCACATCGATGCCGAGGACGTTGACCATGAAGTCCGCGTACACCTTCTTGTGGATGTAGGCGGCGTAGTCGCGGGCGTCCTCGTAGGTGGCGTGGGCGGTGTGGCCCTCCTGCCAGAGGAATTCCGTCGTACGGAGGAAGACGCGCGGACGCATTTCCCAACGCACCACATTGGCCCACTGGTTGATCAGCAGCGGCAGATCGCGGTAGCTCTGGATCCACTTCGAGAAGTAGTCGTTGATGATCGTCTCGGAGGTGGGGCGCACGACGACGGGCTCGTCGAGCTCCTTTCCGCCACCGTGCGTGACGACCGCGAGCTCGGGCGCGAAGCCCTCGACATGCTCGGCTTCCCTTGTCAGGTAGGACTGGGGGATGAAGAGCGGGAAGTAGGCATTCTGGGCACCCGCGTCCTTGATGCGGGCGTCCATCTCCTGCTGCATCCGCTCCCACAGGCCGTATCCGTACGGCCGGATGACCATGGTGCCGCGCACCGGGCCGTTGTCCGCCAGTTCGGCCTTGTTGATCAGGTCCTGGTACCAGCGCGGGAAATCTTCCGCCTGGGGCGTGAGAACGGGTGCCTTTGCCATGGCGCGCATCGTACGGCGACACGGGTGCGAGACGTGAATCGGCCGGTTCCCGGGGGCGCACGCGCGGGGCACACAACCATTGCCATACGCCCCCTGGACTTGAGGGCGCATGAGCAGTTCTCTGGCATACGGGGGGAGCGCAGGCGTACGCACACGGGGGGCTGTCCTTCAGGGCTCGGCTGACCTCTTGGCGGATTGGGGCGCTTCGATGACACCAACGCTCGTTCAGCACCGACCCCACGCGGCATCGGCGTCTCCGACTCCGGCGGAGGCGCGTGCGCGTGCTCGGGACTGGGCCGAGATCCAGGAACGGATGCTCGTGCCGCTCTACGAGGCGGTGTACGAGCGCCTGGAGGTGGGCTCCTGGACGCGGCTGCTCGGCCTCGGCTGCGGCTCGGGCCTCGCCCTCCTGATCGCCGCGTCGCGCGGTGCGAGCGTGACGGGGGTCGACAAGGATCGCGAGCGGCTCGCGCTGGCACGGGAACGGATGGCTCCGGAGACCGGAGGGGCCCGGGAAGGTGTCGGCCATGCGGGGGACGCCGAGCTGCTGGAAGACCTCGCGTCGGCCGCGGCCGACGCGGGCAGGCCGCCGTACAACATGATCACCGCGTTTCAGCCGATCGGCTGTGCGGCGGGCGATTCCGAGGGGCTCGGGCCGGCGCTGGAGGCGGCGGTCGAGCGGTCGGAGCACGGCAGCGCGGTCGTACTCACCGGCTGGGGCCCGCCGGAGCGCTGCGCCACGTCGGGGGTGCTGCGGGTGGCCGGCCGGCTGACCGACCGGCTGCGGTCGGCCGGCGGCTGGCGTCCGGCGCTGCGGGACGACCTGGAGGACGTGGCATCGCAGGCGCGCCTGAAGCCGGATGGCTCGGGGCGGGTGGCCTGCCCGTTCGGCTATGCGGACATGGAGAGCGCGGTGCGGGGACTGCTGTCGACCGGGCTGTACGCGGCGGCGGTACGGGCGACGGACCAGGCGCAGGTGGAGAAGGAGATGGCGGAGGCGCTGCATCCGTACCGGCGGCGGGACGGGACGGTCTGGATGCCGAATGTGTTCCGGTATCTGATCGCGCGTACGACCTGAGGTCGAGGCGGGTGCGGGTGCGCTGCGCGGGGCCTTTCCCCCGGCCCTTTCGCACTGCCGAGGCGAGCCCGGGAGACCGCGGCTTCGCGCGCCACCCGTCCACCACGCGTGGCAGCGAACCGGCCCTGGTCCGCCAAAAGCGTTATGTCTCCTTGCCGGGGGGTGGGACTGCCGCCGCGCGGTACGCCTCGTCCTCGTCCAGGGTTTCGGCCTCCAGGAGCGCCTGTGCCAGTGCGTCCAGCTTGCCGCGGTGTTCGCGGAGTTGACGGCACGCGCTCTCGTGCGCCGCGCCCGGACACGCCGCTGCCCGCCGGCGCGCCCAACCGCCGGGCGGCGAGCACCCACAGCAGGATCAGCAGCGCCATCGGCGCGAGTGAGAGCAGCAGATTGGCCAGGAAGCTGCGCTGCACGATGACCGACTCCGCCGTCACAGTGACGTTGTGCTTGCGCAGCTCGTCCCAGAGGTTGTCGTCGGCGAAGGCCGGCCGCTGGGTTCTGAACTCCGTGTACTCGCCGTTGCCGTCGGGGAGCGGCGACTTCTTCCTGAGCTGCCCCTGGATCGAGTCGCCCTTGGCGTAGATCTTCGAGACGTTCCCGGCCGCGACCTGCTTGGTGAACTCCGTGTACGAGACGGCCGGCTCGCCGCCCCTGCCGAAGAAGGACAGCAGCACGTTGGCGATCAGATAGACGGCGAGCGCGGCGAGAATCAGTCCGCCCCAGCCGCCGGGCATCCTCTTCCCGGGCTGAGGGAGAAGCGGCGCCCCCTCGGAGCGCCACGGCTTGTCCGGGCTCCGACGCGGCGGCACGGCGTTGCTCATATCCGGACGTTAAGCCAGAAAAGCGGTGTGGGCACCCGCTCGGGCGGGTGCCCACACCGACGTACCGACCAGAGGAAATCTCAGCCCATGAACTTCTTGAACTCGTCCGGCAGCTCGAAGTCATTGCCCGGCTCGCCGGCCGGAAGTCCGAGCGCCCCACCCTGCGCCGCCTGCTCGCGGCGCGCCGCTGCCGCCTGCTCCTCGGCCTTGCGCTTCATGGGGTTGCCGCTCTTGCGCTTGCCCTTGGCCTGCTTGATCTGCTTCTTCTGACGACCGGGACCGCCACCCATGCCCGGCATCCCGGGCATGCCCGGCATCCCGCCACCCTGGGCCATCTTCGACATCATCTTGCGGGCCTCGAAGAAGCGCTCCACCAGGCTCTTCACGGCGCTGACCTCGACACCGGAACCCTTGGCGACACGGGCCCTGCGCGAACCGTTGATGATCGTCGGGTCCTGGCGCTCGGCCGGGGTCATCGACTTGATGATCGCGGCGGTACGGTCCACGTCCCGCTCGTCGATGTTGTTGATCTGGTCCTTGATCTGCCCCATTCCGGGCAGCATCCCGAGCAGCTTGGAGATGGAGCCCATCTTCCTGACCTGCTCCATCTGCGACAGGAAGTCGTCGAGCGTGAAGTCCTTGCCCTTGCTGCTCGCCAGCTTGGAGGCCATTTTGGCGGCCTCTTCCTGGCTGAAGGTCTGTTCGGCCTTCTCGATCAGGCTGAGCATGTCGCCCATGCCGAGGATGCGGGACGCCATGCGGTCCGGGTGGAACGCGTCGAAGTCGTCCAGCTTCTCGCCGTTGGAGGCGAACATGACCTGGCGGCCGGTGACATGCGCGACGGAGAGCGCGGCACCACCGCGGGCGTCACCGTCGAGCTTGGAGAGCACCACGCCGTCGAAGCCGACGCCGTCGCGGAAGGCCTCCGCGGTGTTGACCGCGTCCTGACCGATCATCGCGTCGACGACGAAGAGAACCTCGTCGGGGCTGACGGCGTCGCGGATGTCCGCGGCCTGCTGCATCAGCTCCTGGTCGATACCGAGGCGGCCCGCGGTGTCGACGATGACCACGTCGTACTGCTTGGCCTTGGCGTGCTCGATGGAGTCCTTGGCGACCTTGACCGGGTCGCCGACGCCATTGCCGGGCTCCGGCGCGTAGACCGAAACGCCCGCTCGCTCGGCGACGACGGCGAGCTGGTTGACGGCATTGGGACGCTGCAGGTCACAGGCGACGAGCAGCGGCGCGTGCCCCTGGCCCTTGAGCCAGAGACCCAGCTTTCCGGCCAGCGTCGTCTTACCCGCACCCTGCAGACCCGCGAGCATGATCACGGTCGGCGGCTGCTTGGCGAAACGGAGGCGGCGGGTCTCGCCACCGAGGATGCCGATGAGCTCCTCGTTGACGATCTTGATGACCTGCTGGGCGGGGTTCAGCGCCTGCGAGACCTCGGAGCCGGCGGCACGCTCCTTGACCTGCTTGATGAAGGCCCGGACGACGGGCAGCGCCACGTCCGCTTCGAGCAGCGCGATACGGATCTCGCGCGCCGTGGCGTCGATGTCCGCCTCGGACAGGCGGCCCTTGCCCCGGAGATTCTTGAATGTCGCGGCAAGGCGGTCGGAGAGGGTGTCGAACACGGTGGTCGCGGATCCTCGGGTCGGGAGCGGGCGGACAGTGTCCCCCAGGGTATCCGGCCGCGCGCGGTGAGGTCTGCTCCGTGGCCGGTCTCACCTCAGGCGCGCAGCATCGCCTCGAGCGCACGGGCGGTCTCGGACGCCTGTTCCGGGGGCAGCGGCGTGCCTTCCAGGCCCGTGACATAGAAGGCGTCGACGGCGTTCGCGCCCAGTGTGGAGACATGAGCACTGCGGACGCGCACCGCCGCCTCGTCCAGCGCGCGGCCGATCCGGTGCAGCAGTCCGGGTGCGTCCTGGGCGCGGACCTCGATCACCGTCGCGAGCCGGGAGCCCGCGGCGGCGACGGTCACCCGCGGCGGCGGGGCCTTGACCCCGCGCCTGCGCGGGTAGGCGGCCTCGCGCTCGGCGAGTCTGGCCGGAATGTCGAGCGTCCCGTCCAGCGCCCGTACGAGATCGGCACGGAGCCGGGTGGCCTGGGGCAGCGAGCCGTACTCGGCCGCCACCCGCCAGCTCAGCAGCAGTACTCCGGAGAGCTCGCCGAGTTCGGTGGGCAGGTCGATGGAGCGCAGATCGGCGGCGCGGACCGTCAGCCGGTGCAGAGCGAGCACACCGGCCGCGGCGGGCAGCACACCCGGCTGGTCGGGCAGGGCGATCAGCAGTTCCACGCCGACGGCTTCGGGCTCGTCCGGGTCCTGGGGCTGCTCGGGGCGCTCGGTCTGGGCGTGCAGCGCGAGCACCGGCTCACCGGTGCGCAGCGCCTCGATGGCCAGCCGTTCCTGCTCGGCGCTGGGCGCGGCGGGCTCCGGCTCGGGCGGGGCGTCGCCGGCCAGAACCGCGGCGACCCGCCTCACCAGGTCCGCGACCAGCGAACCGCGCCAGGACGACCAGGCCGCGGGTCCGGTGGCGAGCGCATCGGCCTCGGTGAGGGCGTGCAGCAGTTCGAGGGTGGCCGCCGAGCCCACGACGGAGGCGACCGAAGCGACGGTCGCCGGGTCGTCCAGATCGCGCCGGGTAGCCGTTTCGATGAGCAGCAGGTGGTGGCGTACGAGCGTGGCGATCACGGCCACGTCGGCACGGTCGAATCCGATCCGGGCCGCGAGGTCCCTGGCGATGGTCTCGCCGGCCACCGAGTGGTCGCCGGGCCAGCCCTTCCCGATGTCGTGCAGCAGGGCCGCGACCAGCAGCAGGTCGGGACGGCCGACGCGGCGGGTGAGGGACGAGGCCTTGACCGCCGCCTCGACGAGGTGGCGGTCGACGGTCCAGGTGTGCACGGGGTTGCGCTGCGGCCGGCACCGTACGCGCTCCCAGTCGGGAAGCAGCTGGGTGATCAGGCCCTCGGCCTCCAGCGCCTCCCAGACCGCGACCGTCGACTCCCCCGCGCCGAGCAGGGTGACGAGTTCCTCGCGGGCCTCGGCGGGCCACGGCACCGGCAGCGGCCGCGCGGTGGCGGCGAGCCGGCGTACGGCGTGCAGGGAGATCGGCAGCCCGGACTGGGCAGCGGCGGCGGCGGCCCGCAGCGGGAGCACCGCGTCGCGTTCCGGGCGTGCGGCGCGGGCAAGCACCACCTCGCCGTCCTGTTCGACGACACCCTCGGCGAGCGGGGTGCGCTCGGGCTGCGGACCGCGCCCACCGCTCAGCATCGCCCGCAGCCGCGGCCGCAGGGACCGTGCCCTGAGCACCCGGTTCACTTCCCGCCAGGTGACATCCGTGGCGTACGAGATGGTGCGCGCCGCCTCGTAGACCTGCCGCAGCAGTGCGTCGCCGTCCAGCAGGCCGAGCTCGGTGGCGACTTGCTCCTGCTCCTGGAGCGCGAGTCGGTCGGTGGCCCGTCCGGTGGTCAGATGCAGCGCGTCCCGGGCGTCCAGCAGCCGCCTGCGAGCCTCGGCGAGGCCTTCGCGCGGCGCGTCGGCGAGCCAGGACGCGGCGACGGCGCGCAGCGCGGTGGCGTCCCGCAGTCCGCCCCGCGCCTCCTTGAGGTCGGGTTCGAGGAGGAACTGCAGCTCGCCCTGGCGCTCGGCCCGTTCGCGGCACAGTTCGTCCAGCTCGGGCAGCCGCTTGGGCGCCTGGTTGCGCCAGTCGGCCAGTACGGCGGTACGCAGCCCGGTCACCAGCCCCAGATCGCCCACGACCGGCCGCGCGTCCAGCAGCCCGAGCTGCACCTTGAGGTCCTCGCCCGCGGTCTTGCGGGCCTCGGCCGGAGTGCGTACGGAGTGGTCGAGGGCCAGCCCCAGATCCCACACCGGGTACCAGATCCGGTCGGCGAGAGTGGCGATCGCGCCCGCGTCCGCGCTCCCGTCGTGCAGCAGGAGCAGATCGAGGTCGCTGCGCGGCGACAGTTCCCCGCGCCCGTAGCCGCCGACGGCGACGAGTGCCGCGCCCCGTACCCCGGCCTCCAGAGTGGCGGTGGTGAACAGCGCGGACAGCCAGTCGTCGGTCAGTTTGGCCAGGGCGGCACGGCGCGGCGGCCCGGACCGCTCCTTCTCACTGAGAAGGCGCAGCCGGGCCGCCGCATAGCCGCTGGGTCCCGAGTCTTCCGCTTCGGTGGTCACTTCGAGGCTCGTCACCCAGCAGCTCCTGTTTCTGTCGAGCGATTACAGTGCGTCAGGTCCGCGTTCGCCGGTCCGCACCCGTACCGCCGTGTCGACCGGCACGCTCCACACCTTGCCGTCACCGATCTTGCCGGTGCGGGCCGCCTTGACGACGACGTCGATGAGCTGTTCTGCCTCGTCGTCCTCGACCAGCACCTCGATGCGGATCTTCGGGACCAGGTCGACGGTGTACTCCGCGCCGCGGTAGACCTCGGTGTGGCCGCGCTGGCGGCCGTATCCGCTGGCCTCCGTGACCGTGAGCCCCTGGACGCCGAAGGCCTGCAGGGCCTCCTTGATCTCGTCCAGCCGGTGTGGCTTCACGACTGCGGTGATGAGCTTCATGCGTCCACCTTCTTGGTCGGTCCTGCGGCTGCCACGGCGTCACTCGGCGTGGGTACGGCCTTGCGGGAGCCTGCACCGCCGCCCGCACCGCTGAAGTCGTACGCCGTCTCGGCGTGCTCATCCTGGTCGATGCCGGAGACCTCTACGTCCTCGTCGACCCGCATGCCGATCGTCTTGTCGAGGAGGAAGGCGAGGACCGCCGAGACAACCAGAGAGTAGGCCAGCACCGCGAAGACACCGACGGCCTGCTTGCCGAGCTGGTCGAAGCCGCCGCCGTAGAGGAGGCCCTTGACGTCGGACTGGACGCCACCGGTGGCGAAGAGACCGACGAGCAGCGAGCCGGCGACACCGCCGACGAGGTGGACGCCGACGACATCGAGGGAGTCGTCGTAGCCGAACTTGAACTTCAGACCGACGGCCATGGCGCAGAGCACACCGGCGATGGCGCCGATCCCGATCGCGCCGAGCGGCGAGCAGGAGCCGCCGGACGGGGTGATGGCGACCAGGCCGGCGACGGCGCCGGAGGCGGCGCCCAGCGTGGTGAAGGCGCCGTGGCGGATCTTCTCGTACGCCAGCCAGGCGAGCATCGCGGCAGCGGTGGCGACCTGGGTGTTGACGAACATCACCGCGCCGACGCCGTCGTCGTTGCCGAGCCACGAGCCGGCGTTGAAGCCGAACCAGCCGAACCACAGGAGCCCGGCACCGAGCATCACCAGCGGCAGGCTGTGCGGCCGCATCGGATCCCTCTTGAAGCCGACGCGCTTGCCGATGACGAGGATCACACCGAGGGCCGCGGCTCCCGCGTTGATGTGGACGGCCGTACCGCCGGCGAAGTCGATGACGCCGAGTTCGAAGAGCCATCCGCCCGCGCCCCACACCCAGTGCGCGACCGGGAAGTAGACGACGGTGACCCACAGCGCCACGAACAGCGCCCAGGCGGTGAACTTCACGCGGTCCGCGAGCGCACCACTTATCAATGCGGGCGTAATGATCGCGAACATCAGCTGGAAGACGGCGAAGACATACACCGGGATGGTGTAGCCGTCCCACAGCTGGGTGATCCCGATGCCGCTCAGTCCGACATAGTCCGAGGTCCAGCCGATGAAGCCGCCCTTGTCGGTGCCGAAGGCGGCGCTGAAGCCGTACAGCACCCACAGGATCGTGACGATGCCGAGGCTGATGAAGCTCATCATCAGCATGTTGAGGGTGCTCTTGACCCGGACCATGCCTCCGTAGAAGAAGGCCAGGCCCGGAGTCATGATCATCACCAGGGCGGAGCAGATGAGCATAAAGCCGGTGTTGGCGGCGGACAGCGTCGGAGTGTCTGCTGCAAGCGTCGAGATGCCTGGAGGCATCGGCGTCTCCTCGTCGTTGGTGCGGCCGCGTGCGGGCGAAGCCTGTGCGGATACGGGCGGGCCGGTTATGCGCCCTGAGGTTGGCGCAGCGCCGTTTCCGCCAATGCCGCTCGATGTTTCGCCGCAGTGACGAAGGGGTCCCCCGTGTTACGCCCCCATGAACAGGCGGATCGGGTGAACGGGCCCGGAGTATCCTCTGCGCACATCAGAACCGGCCGCGACGTCCACCCGGCTGACCTGGCACGGGGGAGCCGAGTCGGGCTGTTGGGGTGACCGTCGCGGCCGGGGCCTGGTGAGCGCCGTCCGCTCAGACCGCTTCCGCGGTTTCGGGGAGCCGTGCTGTGAGCTCATCGGTGAAGTGCACCACTTCGGCTACATCTCCGAAGTCCCTGGCCGCCGTGTCGACGGTCTTGCGCAACCGGGTGTTGGCCCGCTCGGAGCGGACCTTCCTGGCGACGGTGAGCGCCCGTCCGGCCAGGACCATGGACTGCTCGGGCTCCCTCTTCAGCAGATGGACCGTGGCCATGCCGATCAGGTTGAGTGCGTACGACCGCTGGTGCTCCTCGTCCTTGCCGAAGAGATCGACGGCGCGCTCCATCACCGGCTCGGCGAGCGAGGCGTACGTGGGGCTGCGGCCTGCCACATAGGCGAGGTCGCGGTACGAGTGGGCGTTCTCGCCGTTGAGCTCGGCCTCGGAGAAGAAGCGGATCCAGTCGGGCTCGGGCTCGCCGTCGAGACCGACGTCGGCGAAGGTGTCCTCGGCCATCCGGACGGCTCGCTTGCACTTGCTGGGCTGGCCCATATTGGCGTAAGCGCGGGCCTCCATCGCATACAGCATCGCCTGGGTGCGCGCAGTCGCGCAGTCGCGGCTGCCGTACTGCGCGAGATGGATGAGTTCCAGGGCGTCCTCGGGCCGGCCGAGGTGGATCATCTGGCGGCTCATGGAGGACAGGATGTACGAGCCGAGCGGCTTGTCGGCCGCTTCCTTGGCGGCGTGCAGGGCCAGTACGAAGTATTTCTGCGCGGTGGGCTGCAGGCCGACGTCGTAACTCATCCAGCCGGCCAGCTCCGCGAGCTCGGCGGCGCATTTGAACAGCCGCTGGGCGGTTTCTCCGGGCTGCGGCTCCTGCAGCAGATCGGTGACCTCGTGGAGTTGGCCCACGACCGCCTTGCGGCGCAGTCCGCCGCCGCACTGCGCGTCCCACTGGCGGAACATCGCGGTGGTGCACTCCAGCAGGTCGAGCTCCGGCTTGGAGAGCCGGGAGGCCCTGCGCATGGCGCCCGGCGCCGGCTGTCCCGGCTCGCCGACCGGCGACGGCACCAGCCAGCGCTGCATCGGCTCGACGAGGGCGGGGCCGGCGGCCAGTGCGAGCGAGGTCCCGAGGAAGCCGCGCCGCGCCAGCATCAGGTCGCTGCGCGAGAACTCGCTGAGCAGTGCGACGGTCTGCGGTCCCGCCCAGGGCAGATCCACTCCGGACACCGAGGGCGACTGGTGCGCCGAGCGCAGTCCGAGGTCCTCGATGGCGACGACGCTGCCGAAACGCTCGGAGAACAGCTCGGAGAGGATGCGCGGGATCGGCTCACGCGGCTGCTCGCCGTCGAGCCAGCGGCGCACGCGTGAGGTGTCCGTGCTGATGTGGTGCGCGCCCATCTGACGTGCCCGGCGGTTCACTTGGCGTGCGAGCTCACCCTTCGACCAACCACTGCGCACGAACCACGAACTCAACTGCTCGTTCGGGCGCTTGTCGGTATTCGTACCGCCTGCGCCGGTGCCGCCCACGGGAACGCCCCCATCCACCACTGACTGCTCTGTTACTCGAACCCCTACCAGAATGCCGTGAGTTGAGGCTGTCTGTACGGAGGTTGCGCCCCATCGAACAGGAAACCGGGTTGCCTCCGGCATACCCACGGGTGCACGGAACTCCAGGGCTCGAGTACTGAAAGTAGTCCCACGATCACCCCTCCAGCGAGGGCGATTCCAGAAACGCCACCATTCGCCACCCCTTCGAATGAACTCGCTTACTGCCGGGCGCGATTCACTTGACATACGACGATCAGGAGGCAGCGGAGCGGTGCACGCACAGGCGCGCGGCACGGCCCGCACCACCCCTCGCGCAACCGCACGCCGCCGGAGCTTCACCGACTGCGACGCAGTGTTACGGGGAGACTTCAGGTCGTAACCACCGGCGATGACGACCCGTTGGAGGGGGCATGGGCTTCACGATCGGCGGCAGCCGGGGGACCAGGGAGATCAGGCCCGGCTCACGGCGCCGCGGGCGCACGACCGAGTGCACCGTGGTGGCCGAGTACACGGGGCTGTGGGGCTGGGCGGTGGTCCCTGGCGCGCGAGCCGCGTCCGGCCGGTGCTCCTGCGGCGCCCCGGACTGTACGTCTCCGGGCGCCCACCCCCTCGGCTTCGCCGACGAGGTCCCCGCCGGCGCCACCCTGGACGAGGTCTCCGAGGCATGGGCGGAAGTGCCGGGCGCGTCCCTGCTCCTGCCCGTCGGCCGCACCTTCGACATCCTCGACGTCGCCGCCCCGGCCGGCCGCCGCGCACTGCTGCGCCTGGAGCGGATGGGTCTCCCGCTCGGCCCGGTCTCGGCGACGCCGGACGGCCGCTGCCAGTTCTTCGTCGCCACCGGCGCGGCGGCCGAGCTGCCGGAGCTGCTCTACCGGATGGGCTGGGACGACGCGGACCTGGACCTGCACTGCCTGGGCCCGGGCGACCACATCACGGCTCCGCCGTCCGACCAGGCGGGCCTGGGGCCCGTCAGCTGGCTCCGCCCCCCGTCCCTGGACACGGCGGCGGCACCGCCGGAGGCGCGCCTGCTGCTGGGCACGCTGGCGTACGTCTGCCACCGCACCTTTCCCTGACGCCGGGTACCCCGTCCGTTCCCTGACGCCGGGTACCCCGTCCTTTCCCTGACGCCGGGTACCCCGTCCGTTCCCTGACGCCGTACTCCCCCCACGCCCGACGGGCGTGGGGGGAGTGTCCTGTGGGCCGGAAGGCCTGAATCGCAGGCCCGTCGGCGTTCGAGGCGCGGGGTCCGGGGCGGAGCACCGGCTGTGGGAAGGGACCCACCAGGCGACAGCTACTCGCCGATCAATGCGTCGACGAACGCCTCCGGCTCGAACGGCGCCAGATCGTCCGGCCCCTCGCCAAGACCCACCAGCTTCACCGGTACGCCCAGTTCGCGCTGGACCGCGATGACGATGCCGCCCTTGGCCGTACCGTCCAGCTTGGTCAGCACGATGCCGGTGATGTCCACGACCTCCGCGAACACCCGCGCCTGCACCAGTCCGTTCTGACCGGTCGTGGCGTCCAGGACCAGCAGGATCTCGTCCAGCGGGCCGTGCTTCTCGACCACGCGCTTGACCTTGCCGAGCTCGTCCATCAGGCCCGTCTTGGTGTGCAGCCGGCCCGCCGTGTCGATGAGTACGACGTCCGCGCCCTCGGCGATGCCCTCCTTGACCGCGTCGAACGCGATCGAGGCCGGGTCACCGCCCTCGGGGCCGCGCACCGTGCGCGCGCCGACCCGTTCGCCCCAGGTCTGGAGCTGGTCCGCGGCCGCCGCACGGAACGTGTCCGCAGCGCCGAGCACCACGGAGCGGCCGTCCGCGACCAGGACCCGCGCGAGCTTGCCGGTCGTCGTGGTCTTCCCGGTGCCGTTGACGCCGACGACCATGACGACGCCCGGGGTGTCCAGACCGCTCTCGGTCTTCACCGCGCGGTCGAAGTCGGTGCCGAGGAGGTGCAGCAGTTCCTCACGCAGCAGGGAGCGCAGCTCCTGGGGGGTCCGTGTGCCGAGCACCCGTACGCGCTCACGCAGCCGCTCGACCAGCTCCTGGGTCGGCGCGACGCCGACATCCGCGGTGAGCAGGGTGTCCTCGATCTCCTCCCAGGTCTCCTCATCGAGGTTGTCGCGCGACAGGAGCGTGAGCAGCCCCTTGCCGAGGGAGTTCTGGGAGCGGGCGAGGCGGGCGCGCAGGCGGACCAGCCGGCCTGCGGTCGGTTCGGGGATCTCGATCTGGGGGACGGGGGGCGCCGCGACGACCGGATCCTCGACGGCGGCCGGGGTACCGACCGCCTCGGCGGTGTCGGGGAGGTCGACCTCCTCGATCGTGCGGCGCGGTTCCTCGACCGTCGGTGCGGCGTCCTCGCCGACCTGAGGCTCGGCGGGCGGGGCAGTGATGGTCGGCGTACTCGACGGTGCCGAGGGCGGCAGCTGCTTCTTCTTGCGGCTGCTGACCACGAGCCCGCTGATCGCGCCGACCGCGACCAGGGCGATGACTACAGCAAGGATGACGATTTCCATAACCCACCCAGTATCGGCCACGACCGCTCACGCAGAACTGCCTCGGAGGATCACACAAGGGCAAGGGGCTCCATTTGGACCTTTTGGGGGGTACGTACGATGCTGGTGGTTCTGGTTCTACCCAGCCGACCCTCCTCCCGGAGACCCGGAAACCCCGGAGCCCGCCACTCCCGTACGGAGCTTTTTCATGCCGCACGCCTCCGAATCCGAAGGCGCGATGGAGACCCGTGGCCTCGAACCCGTCCCCGACGACGAGCGCACCGGCCACGTCCGCGAACTCTTCCCCACCTGGGTCGCAGCCAACATCAGCGTGCTGTTGCTCACGATGGGCGCGGGGATGATCGTCTTCAACGGCCTGAACTTCTGGCAGGTGCTGGTCGTCGCGACCGCGGCGCCCGTCCTCTCGTACGGAATCGTGGGTCTGATCTCCATCGCGGGCAAGCGCGGCGGCTCCCCCGGCATGGCCCTGTCCCGGGCGGTCTTCGGCCAGCGCGGAAACCTCTTTCCCGGCTCGCTCATCTGGGTCGCCCGCTGGGGCTGGGAGACGATCAACGCGGTCACCGGCGCCTACGCCGTACTGACCGTGCTGGATCTGCTCTTCGGTATCAAGCGCAACACCGCACTGGTCGTCGTCACCCTGCTGCTCTTCGTCGCCTGCACCTTCCTCGTCTCCGGCCTCGGCATCAACGCCCTGCGTGTCTGCAGCAAATGGTCCACGTATCTCTTCGGCGCGTTCAGCGTCCTGGTGCTGGTCCACCTGATCGCCAACACCCCATGGTCCGCGGTCTTCGACAGGCCGGCCGGGTCGACGGCGATGATGGTCGCGGGCATCGGGACCATCGCGGCGGGTGGTATCAGCTGGGTCCCCTCAGGCCCCGACTTCACCCGCTATCTCCCCCGCACCACCTCCGGCAGGGCGATGGTCGGCTCGACGGTGGGCGGGGCCGGGATCGTCGTACTGCCGATGGTGCTGATGGGCGCGGTGATGGCGGTCTCCACGCCGGACCTGGCCGGCACGAGCGACCCGGTCGCGTTCATCGGCGAGATCCTGCCGCTGTGGATCGCCGTTCCGTATCTGATGATCGCGCTGATCGGCATGCTGCTGATCAACTCCATGTCGATGTACTCCGCCGGCTTCACGGCGCAGACCCTGGGCATCAGGGTCCCGCGCGCCTGGGCGGTCAGCATCAACGCCGTCATCAGCCTGGTCTTCGGCTTTCTGCTGATGGTCGTGGCAACCAGCTTCATCGGTTCGTTCGTATCCTTCCTGACGCTGCTGGCCGTGGCGTTCTCGGCGTGGATCGGCGTCTTCGGCGTGGACATGCTGCGCCGGCGCACGTACGACGGCGAGGCGCTGATGGACACCACGCGCACCAGCGCCTACTGGTACTGGGGCGGCTTCGCCTGGCAGGCGATGGTGTCGTGGGCCGTGGCGCTGCTGAGCGGCCTGCTGTTCACCAAGGTCGACTGGTTCGCCGGTCCGCTCGCCTCGTCATGGATCGGGAAGAACGGGCTGGGCTGGGCGGCCACGATCGTCGTCGCTGCGGTGCTGTACGCGGTGCTGCCGCGGACGAGGGAGCAGGTTCGGGCCGCGCCGGACACGGAACCGAAGCCCGCGCCCCTGTCCATCTGACGCCCAGTCAGTTAACGTCCCTCTGCGTTGTCCGTTCAGCCCCGCCCGCCTGCGTTCCGGCCGGGGGTCCGGGGGTTGTCCCCCGGGAAGACACAGGACACCCGGCGGAGGGGACCGTTCCCATGGCCTTCACAGTGGCCCGCTTCAATCTCGTCGATCCCGGCGCGACGCCCGAAACTCTCGCGGCCCGTTATCGCGCCGCGCTCGAGATGGCCGCATACGCCGACGACCGCGGCATCGACAGCATTCAGACCGAGGAGCACCACGGCGCCGCCAACAACTGGCTGCCGTCCCCCTTCGTCTTCGCCGGCTCGGTCCTCGGCTCCACGCGCCGTATCGCGGTCACCGTCTCCGCGATCATCGGCCCGCTCTACGACCCGCTGCGGCTGGCCGAGGACATCGCCGTACTCGATCTGATCGGCGGGGGCCGGCTGGTGACGGTCGCCGGCATCGGCTACCGGCCCGCGGAGTACGAGCAGTTGGGCGTCGAGTGGAGACGGCGCGGCAAGCTCCAGGACGAGCTCCTCGGGACGCTGCTGAAGGCATGGACCGGCGAGCCCTTCGAGTACCGCGGCCGCACGGTCCGGGTCACTCCGCGCCCGTACACACAGCCGCATCCGCTGCTGCTGGTGGGCGGCTCCTCACAGGCCGCGGCCCGTCGCGCCGCCCGGTTCGGACTGCCCTTCTTCCCGAGCGCGCATCTGCCGGAGCTGGAGGCGTACTACCACGAGCGGCGCGCGGAGTACGGGACGGAGGGCTGGACGATGATGCCGGCGGCGAAGACCCAACTGCTGCACATCGCGCAGGACCCGGACCGCACCTGGGCCGAGTACGGCGAGCATTTCCTGCACGAGGCCCGGATGTACGCCTCCTGGCAGTCCAAGGACATCCGTTCGGCGGTGCGGTCGCGGGCCACCACGGTCGAAGAGCTGCGGCGCGAGGGCGTGTACCGGATCGTCACGCCGGACGAGTGCGCGGAGACCGGCGGGGAGAGTCTGGTGCTGCATCCGCTGTGCGGCGGGATGCCGCTGGACGAGGGCTGGCGCAGCCTGCACCTCTTCGCGGAGAGCGTCCTCCCCCGGCTCAAGGGCTGAGCCGAGGGCCGTCACCGCCGGTCCACGGTGACCTCGGGGCCGTCCGGCGCGGCGAATCGGTACTGCCCCGGCTCATGTGATGAGCCGGGGCAGTTCCGTGGTGAGGAGCGGGGCAGCGGGGATTAGCCCATCTCCTCCAACGCCTTGCCCTTGGTCTCCTTGACGAACAGAAGTACGAAGGGGATCGAGAGCGCGGCGAAGAATGTGTAGATGATGTAAGTACCGGAGAGGTTCCAGTCCGCCAGGCTCGGGAAGCTCACGGTGATGACCCAGTTGGCGATCCACTGCGCGGAGGCGGCGACGCCGAGCGCGGCGGCACGGATCCTGTTCGGGAACATCTCGCCGAGGAGGACCCAGACCACGACGCCCCACGAGAGGGCGAAGAAGAGCACGAAGACATGCGCGGAGACCAGGGCGACGGCACCCTGGGTGCCGGGCAGCTTGCCGTCGACGAGGTCGGCGGAGAAGGCCCAGGCCTCGAAGGCCAGGGCGATCGCCATGCCGGCCGAGCCGACGAGGGCGAGCGGACGCCGGCCGACCCGGTCGACCAGGATCATCGCGATCACGGTGCCGATGATGTTGATGATCGACGTGGTGAACGAGTAGAAGAACGAGCTGGCCGGGTCGATGCCGACCGACTGCCACAGCGCCGCGGAGTAGTAGAAGACGACGTTGATGCCGACGAACTGCTGGAAGAGGGAGAGTCCGATGCCGACCCAGACGATGGGCAGGAAGTTGAAGCGGCCGCCCAGCAGGTCCTTGAAGGTCGACTTGTGCTCGCGGCGCATCGCGAGTTCGATCTCGGCGACGCGGGCGTCCAGGTCGATCTTGTGGCCCTCGACCTCGCCGAGGACCTCCTTCGCCTTGTCGACCTTTCCGACGGAGATCAGGAAGCGGGGCGACTCGGGGATCGCGAAGGAGAGCAGTCCGTAGAGCACCGCCGGGACGACCATGACGCCGAGCATCCACTGCCAGGCCTCGATACCGAGCATCTCGCCGCGCTGCTTGCCGTCGGCGAGCTGCAGGATGGCGTAGTTCACCAGCTGGGAGATGGCGATGCCGATGACGATCGCGGCCTGCTGGAAGGAGCCGAGCCGGCCGCGGTAGGCGGCCGGCGACACCTCGGCGATATAGGCCGGGCCGATGACCGAGGCCATGCCGATGGCGAAGCCGCCGATGATGCGCCAGAAGGCGAGGTCCCAGAGGGCGAACGGGAGGGCGGAGCCGATGGCACTGGCGGTGAAGAGCACGGCAGCGATCTGCATACAGCGGATACGGCCGATACGGTCGGCGATCCGGCCGGCGGTCGCGGCGCCGACGGCGCAGCCGATCAGTGCGATGGCGATGACCTGGGCGAGCGTTCCCGAGCCGATGTCGTAGCGGTCCCTGATGGCTTCGACGGCGCCGTTGATCACCGAGCTGTCGTAGCCGAAGAGGAAACCGCCCATCGCGGCGGCGGCCGTGATGAAGATGACATGGCCGATATGTTCGGGGTGGGCCTGCCGGCCTCGCGATGCCGGCGGTGGCTGCTCAGTGCTGGTCACGTGTACTCCTGGGTCCGGCAGCGTCGCCGGGCGTGGGGGGCGAGCCCTTCAAGTGGCGCACAACTTCCCGCCGCTCACCACTTGAAGGTAAAAGCAACGTTGCAGAGACTATTCGTTCAAGTTTCGAAGTCAATAGTTCTTCCTTAGGAACACCAAGTAGCGATGTGAGGGAGTTGTGTTCAAGAGTTGAAGAGTTGTCAGCGAAGGCGCTGGCTGATGACCTTGGAGACGCCGTCACCCTGCATGGAGACGCCGTACAGCGCGTCCGCGACCTCCATCGTCCGCTTCTGGTGCGTGATCACGATCAGCTGCGAGGACTCCTGGAGCTCCTGCATGATCCGGATCAGGCGCTGAAGGTTGGTGTCGTCGAGCGCCGCCTCGACCTCGTCCATCACATAGAACGGACTCGGCCGGGCCTTGAAGATCGACACCAGCAGCGCGACGGCCGTCAGTGACCGCTCACCGCCCGACAGCAGCGACAGCCGCTTGACCTTCTTGCCAGGGGGTCTGGCCTCGACGTCCACGCCCGTGGTGAGCATGTTGTCGGGATCGGTCAGGATCAACCGGCCCTCGCCACCGGGAAAGAGCCGCGAGAAGACACCCTCGAACTCGCGGGCGGTGTCCCGGTACGCCTCCGTGAAGACCTGCTCGACGCGCTCGTCGACCTCCTTAATCACCTGCAGCAGGTCGGCCCTGGTCTTCTTCAGATCTTCAAGCTGCTCGGAGAGGAACTTGTGCCGCTCCTCCAGCGCCGAGAACTCCTCCAGGGCGAGCGGATTCACCTTTCCGAGTTGCTGGTACGCCCGTTCGGCGGACTTGAGACGCTTCTCCTGCTCTCCGCGTACGAACGGTCTCGGCTGGTTGCGCGGGTGCTCCGGGTCATCGGGCAGTTCCTCTCCCTCGGCGGGCAGGGACGGCGGCACCAGCTGGTCGGGGCCGTACTCGGCGACCAGCCCGGCCGGTTCCACACCCAGTTCCTCCAGGGCCTTTGTCTCCAGCTGCTCGATCCGCAGCCGCTTCTCGGCCCCGAGTACCTCGCCTCGGTGAACTGAATCAGTGAGTTTGTCGAGCTCGCCCTTGAGGTCGCGTCCCTGACTGCGGGCGGCGCTCAGATCCTGCTCGCGCTCGGCCTTGGCCGCCTCGGCGGCGACCCGCTCCGCCTCGGCCCGCACCAGCGACACCTCGACATGCGCGAGGAGCTGACGGGCGCCGCTGGCCACCGCGGCGGCGACCTCCGCCTCGTGCCGCAGCCGGGCGCGCCGCTGTTCGGCGCGTGCCCGTGCCTCGCGCTCGGCGCGCGCTCCCCGGTCCAGCGAGTCGGCACGCCCCGCGAGCCCCTTCACGCGCTCCTCATGCGTACGGACCTGGAGGCGGGCCTCCATCTCGGTCTGGCGGGCGTTGGCGCCGTCGGCGGCGAGCCGGTCCCGTACATGGGTATCGGGCTCCTCCTCCGCCGGCGCCTCCTCGGCGACGAGCAGCCGCTCGGCCAGCTCCTCGGCCTCCTCGCGCGCCCGCTCCAGCGCCTCCTGGGCCCTGGCGGCGGCCGCGGTCGTCCGCTCGGCCTCGCCCGCAGCGCCACGTGCCTGTCCGGACAGCCGCCCCAGCTGCCCGGACACCGCGGACTTCTCACGGTCGGCGGCCCTGCGGCGCTCTCCCAGTTCCTCGACGAGCGCCGCACATTCACTGCGCCGCCCAACGGCCTGCTGCTGGGCCGCCGACAGCTCCTCGCACCGTACGGCCAACTCCTCCAGCTCGGCCGCGGCCTCGTCGACGGAGGCCTGCACCTCGAGCAGACTCGGCGCCCCGGCGGAACCGCCCTGCGCGAAGTGCGCGCCGAGGACGTCTCCTTCCGCGGTCACGGCAGTGAGCTCGGGCCGTGAGTAGACCAGGTCCTCGGCATCCTCCAGCGTCCCGACCACGACCATGCCGTGCAGCAGCCGGCGCACGGCGGGCATCAGTTCCATGGGCCCCCGCACCAGGTCGGCGGCGTACGGAGGACCGTCGGAGCGCTGCGGCTGCGGTACGCAATCGGGCGCGCCGCCGAGCAGTATGGCGGCGCGCCCGGCGTCGGTCTTGCGCAGCAGCCGCAGCGCCTCGGCGGCGGTCGCGGGGTTGGACACGGCGATGGCGTCCGCCGCCGCGCCCAGCGCCGCTGCGACCGGAACCTCGAAGCCCGGGGTCACGCCGAGCAGTTCCGCCGCCGGCCCGAGCAGCCCCCCGAGGCGGTCCTTCGCGTCGAGCAGCGCCCCCGTGCCGTCCTTGCGGCGCAGCCCCAGGGCGAGCGCCTCCCGGCGGGCGGCGACGGCGGCGCGCTTGCGCTCGGCGCCGGTGAGCTCCTCACGCGCCGCGCTCAGCGCCGCCTCCGCATCGGCCAGCTCACGCTTGGCCGCGTCGTGCCGCTCCCCCAGCTCGGCATCGCCGGCGTCAAGACCGTCGACCTCGGCCTTGAGCTGCTCGTACTCCTCCTGAGCCGCCACGGCCCGCTCCTGGGCCTCGTCGCGCGCCGCGGCCAGCCGGTCGATCTCGGCCTGGGCGGAGGCCGCCCGCGAACGGGCCGCGTTGACCTGACCGTTGAGCCGGGCCAGCCCCTCGCGCCGGTCGGCGATCGCCCGCGCGACGTCCTTGAGCCGGCGCTCCTCGACCGTCAGCTCCCGCTCCAGCTCGGCGCGGTGCGCGACGGTGTCCTCCAGCGCGTGCTCCGCCGCCTCCAGCGCGGCCTCCAGCTCCGCCTCCTGCTCACGGATCCGGGCGGCCTCGCGCTCCATGTCCTCGGGGTCGCGGCCGCGCCGCTCCTCCGCCGGGGCCGCGGTCGCGCTCTTCACCCGTGCGTCGGCCAGTGAGATCGTGCCGCGCACCCGCTCGGCCAGCTGGGAGAGTTCGTACCAGCTCTGCTGGGCCCGCTGCAGCCGCGGCGCCAGCCGCCGTACCTCCTCCTCGAGTTCCGCCTCACGCGTCAGCGCGGCCCTGAGTTCCGCCTCGGCGCTGTCCTTGCGTTCCTTGAGCGCGGCCTCGTCGGCGATCTCGCCGCGCAGTGCCTCACGGAGCCGTACGAGATCGTCCGCAAGCAGCCGCAGCCGGGCATCGCGCAGATCGGCCTGGATGACGGCGGCCCGCCTGGCCACCGCGGCCTGCCGTCCCAGCGGCTTGAGCTGACGGCGCAGTTCGTCGGTCAGATCCTGCACGCGGGCGAGGTTGGCCTGCATCGAGTCCAGCTTCCGCAGCGCCTTCTCCTTGCGCTTGCGGTGCTTGAGCACACCGGCGGCCTCCTCGATGAAGGCCCGTCGCCCCATCGGATCGGCATGCAGAACGGAGTCGAGCTGGCCCTGTCCGACGATGACGTGCATCTCGCGGCCGATGCCGGAGTCGGAGAGGAGTTCCTGGATATCGAGAAGCCGGCACGTGTCGCCATTGAGCTGGTATTCACTGCCGCCGTTGCGGAACATGATCCGCGTAATGGTGACTTCGGCGTAGTCGATGGGGAGCGCGCCGTCGGAGTTGTCGATGGTGAGGGAGACCTCGGCGCGGCCGAGCGGAGGCCGCCCGGTCGTCCCGGCGAAGATGACGTCCTCCATCTTGCCGCCGCGCAGCGATTTGGCCCCCTGCTCCCCCATGACCCAGGACAGCGCGTCCACCACATTGGACTTGCCGGAGCCGTTGGGGCCCACGACGCAGGTGATGCCCGGCTCGAAGCGCAGCGTCGTGGCGGAGGCGAAGGATTTGAAACCGCGCAGGGTCATGGCCTTGAGGTGCACGCCGCCGGACTCTACCTTTCGCTTCGCTCGGACCGCCGGAGCCGGTCGACTCCGGCCTGCCACGTGGGATTTTCGACCGCGGGTGGGGGTTGTCCCCCCGGGAGGACAGAGCGCTCCCGGTTTCACCTATGAAGGTGCAGGGCACATCAGACGGTAAGGGAAGGGCTCCAAGGGGCGAGGCAGGGCGGGAAAAGAAAGAAGGGACGCCGAAGCGTCCCTTGCATATCTTGCGCGATGAACTCCAGTGAAAGCCCCTGCTCAGGTGAGCGCGGGCTCCGGCTGGTGCACGTCGATGTCGATGCCGTTGAGCAGCGACTCTCCAGGGTGCTGAGCAACGGCAGCGTTGAGCGCGTCATTCTCGGACTGGATCCGTACAAGCTCGGATTCGAGGTCCTGGACGCGCTGCTGCAGCCGTCGCATCTCGGCGAGGAGTCGCGGGTCGGAACCGCCGACGTAACCGAGAAGCGCCTTTGCCATGATGGATGGTCCTCCACACTGAGTGACCGACCGAATGCGGTGTGGGTCGTGAGGGATTCGCACCCGCGGTGCTCGACAGTGATTGTTACTTGCTATCGCTGCGGTTTGTACTGCCAAACAGCTAAGGTGCGCGGGGCTTCCAGAGTCTCACCAAAAAGTTTGACGGTCAACACGATCACGCCCCGTATCAACGGGCAAACCCGGGGCTCACGGCCGCGAATGAAGCGGTGGAGCCACTCTGCGGGGCCCTGGGGGCGTAGAGATCATCCTTACTGCCGCAGCCTGGCACGACAAGCCGTTCTTGGCAACCACCAGGCCATTTCCACCGCGGGCAGGTGCCGTCGGCATACGCGGCGATCTTCGCGGTGATGAATTACGGGGTGATCGTCACCTGATCGCGAAGTCCTCGTATCCACCGCGGGGCGTGTCCCAGATCTCGGTGACTCCGTCGACCCGGCCGGGTGTGTCGTCGGAGCGAAGCCATTCCAGCAAACGGTGGCAATTATCACGTGGCCCCTCTGCCACAACCTGCACCCTGCCATCGTCAAGATTGAGCGCGAAGCCCGTGAGGCCGCCGATCTCCAATGCATTTGCCCTGGTGAACCAGCGGAAGCCCACTCCCTGTACCCGGCCGCGTACCCAGGCGGTGAGCCGCGCAACATCGTTCATGGGGGCACCGTAACTGGCCAATACATTTCGGATCACTTCACCCCCTCGCCACATGGGCTACAGTCCCCTCGCAATGAGCCTCACTCGTATGGGTGAGTCATGTTGACGATTGACTGTCGAGTACCAGGAAGGCACAGCAGATGGGACGCCATCGACGCTCCGCCGCCGCACCCGTCGCAAATGACTATGCGGACGGTTCGGCAGGCCGGCACCGGGGTGGTGCACGCCGGAAGAAGCGGGGCCTTGTCCCCGTACGCACCGGGCTGCTCGGCGCCTCCGCAGCCATGGCCGTAGGGGCCGTGGCCGTCACGACCGGCCTGCTCCCGGGCGGCGACAAGTTCAACGTCGGCCACGGCAACGACTCCGCCAAGCAGGTACGCACCGAGGACTCCGCGAAGCTCCAGACACAGGGCGACGCGAGCGCGGAACCGACGAACGAGGCCCCGGCCCCCGTGCGCCAGGGCGCCCAGCGCCCGCATGCGCCGTCGAAGGCTCCCTCGCCGAAGACTCCCCCGCCCGCGCCGGCCAAGCCGTCGGCGGCGCCTGCGAAGAAGGCGAAGGTCCCCGAGGCGCGCAAGGAGTCGAAGAGCGACGCCCCGGCCCGCAAGGCGACGCCTGCGCCCAGCCGGCCGGCCGCGCCGGCCAAACCCGCCAAGCCTGCCAAGCCCGCCGTGCCCTCGGACGCGAAGGCCGCCGAGGCCGAGGTGCTCAGCCTGGTCAACGCAGAGCGCGCCAAGGTCGGCTGCAGCCCGGTACAGGCCAGCGAATCACTTGCGGCGCTGGCCGGGGACTTCAGCGACGACATGGCCACACGTGGCTTCTTCGGCCACACCGACCCTGACGGGGCGACGCCCTGGGACCGTGCCGCGCAGGTGGGCGTGCAGGGGCTCGGCGGCGAGAACATCGCTCGCGGTCAGGCCGACCCGGCCGCTGTGATGACCTCCTGGATGAACAGCGACGGTCACCGCGCGAACATCCTGAACTGCGACTACAAGACGATGGGCGTCGGTGTGCACCTGGGCGCCGGCGGCCCCTGGTGGACGCAGGACTTCGGCTTCTAGCCGGTCGTACGTACGCGAGAAGGCCCCCGTCACCTCGGTGACGGGGGCCTTCCTCATGGTCAGGCGGCGACGGCCGCAAGGCCCGCGACGAAGGTGCGGGCGGTCTCCGCCACCCGGCGGCCGAGGTGCTCCGCGGTCGCGATGTCGGCCTTGTGCACACCCTCCGGGCCCTCGTCGGAGTTGGTCTGGGCGGCGGCGCCGGAGAAGAAGCCCAGGCGGTTGAGGTCGTGCTCGGAGCCCTCGGTGGAGTTCCAGCCGGGCTTGAGCCCGAGGTTCACCCAGTGCATACCGTGCTGAGCGGCGAGCGTCGCGAAGAACTGCAGGGTGTGCAGCTTGTCGCCGCTCTTGGAGCCGGAGTTGGAGAAGCCGGCCGCCAGCTTGTCCTTCCAGGCGTCGGTGAACCAGCGCCGGGAGGTGTCCTCCGCGAACCGGTGGAAGGCACCGGACGCGGTCCCCATGTAGGTGGGCGACCCGAAGACGATGGCGTCGGAGCCGTCGAGCAGCTCCCACTGGGCATCGTCGATCTCGTCGACCTTGATCAGGTGAACAGTGGCGCCGGCGGCGGCCGCTCCTTCGCGGACGGCCGACGCGATGACGGCGGTGTGGCCGTACCCGGAGTGGTAGGCGATCGAGACAACAGGCGTGGTCACGGTAAGGGACTCCTCGAAAGCGGGGTGCTCGTCGGTGGTGCCACCAGAGAAACACTAACTTTCAGTTAGCGCAACCCATGAGTTAGCGCTGCACGGGAGTATGGTGGCGAGATGGAGACCAGTGCACAGGTAGAGAGCACCGGAGTCTGTCCGGACGGCGGCCTCGCCTTTGACGTGTTTTCCCGCCGGTGCCCGTCGCGCGACACCCTCGAGGACGTCACCGGCCGTTGGGGCAGCCTCACGCTGGGAGCGCTCCACGAAGGCACATTCCGTTTCAACGAGCTGCGGCGGCGGATCGACGGCGTGAGCGAGAAGATGCTGTCCCAGACCCTGCAAGCGCTGGAGCGCGACGGGCTCGTACGACGGGACGCGCAGCCGACCAATCCCCCACGGGTCGACTACGAACTCACCCCGCTGGGACGCCAGGTCGCGGAGCGGCTGCTCACACTCATCCGCTTCGTGGAGGGGCGGATGCCCGAGGTCCTGGCGGCGCGGGGGACTTACGACGAGGTGCGCGGCGGCCGCTGACAGCGCGGGCAGAAGTAGCTGGACCGGTTCATCCAGGGGCGGCGGCGTATCGGCGTGCCACAGCGACGGCACGGCTCGCCCTCGCGCCCGTAGGCGTCCAACGACCGGTCGAAGTAGCCTGATTCACCGTTCACGTTCACATACAGGCTGTCGAAACTGGTGCCCCCGACGGCGAGGGCGGCGACCATCACCCCCCGTACATGGCCGAGGAGTTCGACCGAGCGCGGGCGTGTGAGGGTCGCGGTGGGGCGCTCGTAATGGAGCTTCGCTCGCCAGAGTGCCTCGTCCGCGTAGATGTTGCCGACACCGCTGATCAGGGACTGGTCGAGCAGCGCGCGCTTGACGGTGGTACGGCGCAGACGCAGCGCGGTGTGGAAAGCCGCGTCGTCGAAGGCCGGGTCGATCGGATCGCGTGCGATGTGCGCGATGACGTCGGGCAGTCCCTCAGGGGTGTTGTCGTGCAACGAAAGCCCGCCGAAGGTGCGCTGGTCGACAAAGCGCAGCTCGGTGCCGAGGGTGTCGTCGAAGCGGATGCGGATGCGGAGATGCTTCTCGTCCGGTGCGGTTTCCGGCTGTACGAGGAGCTGGCCGCTCATGCCGAGGTGACCGAGGATCGAGGCGTCCGTGTCCGCCAGCGGAAGCCAGAGGTACTTGCCGCGGCGGCGGGCCACGCCGACGCTGTGCCCCTTGAGCCGGGCCGCGAAGTCCTCGCCGCCGGCGATATGCCGGCGGACCGCACGCGGGTGCAGCACCTGCACCTCGGCGATGGTGCGCCCGCTGACCCAGCGCTGGAGTCCGCGACGTACGACTTCGACCTCGGGCAGCTCGGGCACGGGGCTCCTTCAGAACTTTCGCGGTGACGCCCGCAGCGTACCGCTCCACCCACCGCCGAAATCCGTGAGGCCCCTCGCTCCCTGGGAGCGAGGGGCCTCACGGCGGAAAGCGGAAGCGTGGACTCAGGCCGAGGCCCGGTCCGCGGACTCCGTGGACGAAGAGGTGTCGGCGGCCTCTTCGCCTGCCACCTCGGTCGCCGCATCAGCCGCGCCCTCAGTGGAGGGCGCCACCTCGGCGGCGGCCTTCCCGGCAGCCACGCGCTCATCCGCGGCGGCACTGATCTCCCGCCACGCGGACTCCGCCGCCTGCTGCTCCGCTTCCTTCTTGCTGCGGCCGGTGCCGGTGCCGTACGAGACACCACCGACGCGGGCGGCAGCAGTGAAGGTCTTCTCGTGGTCCGGGCCGGTCTCGGTGACGAGATACTCCGGGACTCCGAGCCCCTCGGCAGCGGTGAGCTCCTGGAGACTGGTCTTCCAGTCCAGGCCGGCGCCGAGGTTCGAGGACTTCTCGATCAGCGGGTCGAAGAGCCGGTGAACCAGCTCCGAGGCCGCTTCGAGGCCCTGGTCGAGATAGACAGCGCCGATCACCGCTTCAAGGGTGTCGGCGAGGATGGACGCCTTGTCCCTGCCGCCCGTGCCCTCTTCACCCCGGCCGAGCCGGATGAAGAGGCCGAGTTCGAGGCCACGGCCGACCTCCGCCAGCGCACGCGAATTGACCACCGCGGCCCGCAACTTGGCCAGCTGGCCTTCGGGCAGGTCGGGGTGGGTGCGGTACAGCGTGTCGGTGACCACCAGGCCGAGCACCGAATCCCCGAGGAATTCGAGCCGCTCGTTGGTGGGCAGACCGCCGTTCTCGTACGCGTACGAACGGTGGGTCAGCGCACGCACCAGAAGGGCGGACTCGAGGTGGTACCCGAGCCGCCCTTCCAGAAGCGTGTGGGACGAGGCTGCGTTGACGTTGTCTGCCTGCTTCTTGGCGTTGGACAACTCAGACATCGTGCCTCTCACCAGCCGCTCAGACCTCGAGGACCTGGCGCTTGTTGTAGGTGCCGCAGCTCGGGCACGCGATGTGCTGCTGCTTCGGCTCCTGGCAACGCTCACACGAAACCAAGGTGGGGACCGCAGCCTTCCACTGCGACCGGCGGTGGCGCGTGTTGCTGCGCGACATCTTCCGCTTCGGAACAGCCACGGCTACTTCTCCTGCTTCTCGTCGACGCCCGCTTCGGCGCCGCCCATGTTGTCCTTCTCGCCGTCCTTGACGGTTTCGACGAGTCCCTGCAACGCCGCCCAACGATTGTCGACGGCGTCATGATGATGACCCGGGTTCTCGTCCAGCCTGATCCCGCATTCGGGACACAGGCCGGCACAGGTCTCCCGGCACACCGGCTGCATCGGCAGTGCGAGCACCACCGCATCACGCAGCACGGACTCGAGGTCGAACAGGCCGTCCTCGAGAAAGAGTCTGTCCTCGTCCTCGGCGTCGTCGACGGGTTCCGCGGTGCGGCCCCGGTCGTCGGCGTCGGGGTACGTGAACAGCTCCTGGAAGTCCGTCGCAACCTCTTGGTGCAACGGCTCCAGACACCTTACGCACTCCCCCTCGACCGGTGCACGGGCGGTGCCTGTGACAAGCACACCCTCCATGACCGACTCGAGGCGGAGATCGAGCTCGATCGGTGCGCCCAAGGGCACGCCGATGACCCCTTCGATACCGAAGTCCTTGGGGGTCGCGACCGTGCGGGTCAGCCGCTGAAGCGCACCAGGACGCCGCCCCAGCTCGCGTGTGTCGAACACGAGGGGGTTGCGGTGGTCAAGATGCGCGTTCAGGGCTCTTCCTGCTTTCGGATCGTGGGGAGGGGCTGTCCCGATTCGGAGTGGAAGCGGGCAGCCGGGATCGCGAAGCTGCGCGCGACCGAAGAGCCAGGATACTGGACAGGCCGCCGTAGACCCAATCCGGTCGTCGGCGGCCGGAAACTCAGCGGCCCTGCTCGTACCGGCGCAGCTGCTCGAGGTCGATCATGCTCGTGTCGAAGAGGCTGGTCTCGTCGAGAGCGGCCCCCTGCTGCTGCGCCTGCTGGGGCTGTTGCTGGGGCTGGTCCTGCTGCTGATAGGCGTACGGGTCCTGCTGTGCGTACTGCTGCTGGTCGTAGCTCTGCTGCTGGTACGCGGCGTACGGGTCCTGCTGATAGGCCGCGTACGCCTCCTGCGGCTGCTGCGGCTGGTAGGCGTACGGGTCCTGCTGAGCCGGGATCTGGGGCTGCGGGTCGGCCTGCTGCTGGTACTGGGGCTGCGGGTCGGCCTGCGGCTGGTACTGGACCTGCCGCGGGACCTGCGGCTGCGGCTCGGCCAGCTCCGCGAGACCGGCCAGATAGTCGGCGTCGCTGGCGTGCTGCTGCGTACCCGCCGCGTCCTGGGCGGCCATGTGCTCGCCGAGCGCGTCACTGGTGGTCCGGCCGTGCAGCTTCTGCCGGCCGCGGCCGACCGCGTCGAGGGTCTTGGAGAGCACGGCCTCGAAGGCGCCGAGCTTGGCGTCGACGTACTCGTCCGCGCGCTGGATCAGGGTCTGCGGGTCCGCGCTGTACTCGGGGGCGTCCTCGTCGGCGTACCCCTGCTCGTCCAGCCCCGGTCCACGGCCGAGCAGCTTCTCGCGGCCGCGGTCGACGGACCCGATGGTCTTGGTGAGGACGACCTCGAAGTTGGCGAGCTTGGAGTCGACGTAGTCGTCGGCCTCGGCGCGGATCTCCTCGGCGTCACGGCGGGCCTCGGCGAGGATCCGGTCGGCCTCGTCCTGGGACTGGCGGGCGACGTGGGTGTCCGAGATCAGCGAGCCGCGTTCGGCGTGGGCGGTCTCGATGATCCGCTCCGCCTCCTGGCGGGCCTGCTCGACCAGCTGCTCACGGCCGCCGATCAGCTCCTGGGCCTGGGCCAGCGAGCCCGGCAGGGCCTGGCGGACCTCTTCGAGCATGGCGAGCAGGTCCGCGCGGTTGACCACGCAGGAGGCCGACATGGGCATGGACCGGGCGTTGCCGACCGCCTCGACGATCTCGTCGAGCTTCTTCTGGACGTCCACCGTGTGTTCGCCACTCTCTACAGCTGATGGGAGACGGACGTGGACGACTGTACGGGCAGTCGGTGCCCGGACGACACCGGGTGACGGGCTGTCAGCCGGCCACCCGGTTCGTCACTCGTCGCGTCACCGAACGGTCACCGATTCCTCACTGGGTTCGTGCCCTCTCGGCGAGGCGCTTGGTGAGCGCCTGGTGCACCACGGGAGGCAGCAGGTGGGAGACGTCGCCGCCCCAGGCGGCGACCTCCTTGACCAGACTGGAGGAGAGGAAGCTGTAGGTGGGGTTGGTCGGGACGAACAACGTCTCCACACCCGAGAGGCCGTTGTTCATCTGGGCCATCTGCAGCTCGTAGTCGAAGTCGCTGACGGCGCGCAGACCCTTGACGATGGCCGGGATGTCGCGCTGCTTGCAGAAGTCGACGAGGAGGCCGTGGTGGGACTCCACCTCGACGTTTCCGTACTCGCTGGTCACGTGGCGGATCATCTCGATCCGCTCCTCGACCGTGAACAGTCCCTGCTTGGACTGATTGATCATCACCGCGACGTATACGACGTCGTACAGCTTGGAGGCGCGGGCAATGATGTCGAGGTGTCCATTGGTGATGGGGTCGAATGACCCGGGACAGACTGCGCGGCGCAACTGAAGTCCCTCGCTCTCCGGTCCGATCATCGTGCGTCTTCGCACGTAGAGGCGGCGCGACCGTACCAAAGCGTGCCTTCGCCGTAACGACGGGCTCGCAGTGGCTCGAAACCCTGCGGCCAAACGAACTCGCCGCCCCTGGTGCTCCGCTCCACGGTGACGAGCGCATCGTCCGCGAGCCAGCCCTGAGTGCGGAGTGTGAGCAGAATCTCGCGAAGATCGTCGTCGGTGACGGCGTACGGAGGGTCGAGGAAAACCACGTCATAGGGGACTTCGGGGGCGAGACTCGTCACGATTTGTTCCGCTTTACCGGTACGGACCTCGGCCCCTGGCAGTCCGAGCGCGCGGACGTTCTCACGGACGGTGCGGACCGCGCGGGAATCGGCCTCGACGAGGAGTGCGTGGGACGCGCCGCGGGAGAGCGCCTCCAGGCCGACGGCGCCCGAGCCGGCGTACAGATCGGCGACGCGGATGCCACTGAGCGTGCCGAGGAGCGACTCCCAGCTGGAGAAGAGCCCCTCACGAGCGCGGTCGGAGGTGGGGCGGGTGCCGTTGCCGGGCGGGACGGCGAGGCGGCGTCCGCCGGCCGCGCCGGCGATCACGCGGGTCATCTCAGTCCTTCTGGTGAGCTCGATGAGGAATCTCTTCCCGCCAGTCTCTCAGCCCTTGTCGAGGTACTGCTCGCGCTCTGTGTCGAGCAGTGCGTCCAGGGCCGTACGCAGCTCGGGCAGCCGCTCCAGCTCCGGGTCCTCGCTGACGATCGCGACGGCCTCCTCGCGGGCAGCGGCGATCACCTCCTCGTCCTCGATGACCGTGAGCATCCGCAACGAGGAGCGCACGCCGGACTGTGCCTGGCCGAGCACATCGCCCTCGCGGCGCTGTTCGAGGTCGATACGGGAGAGCTCGAAGCCGTCGAGCGTGGCGGCGACCGCAGCCAGCCGGGACCGGGCGGGACTCGCCTCGGGCATCTCGCTGACCAGCAGACAGAGTCCGGGGGCCGAGCCACGGCCCACCCGGCCGCGCAGCTGGTGCAGCTGGGAGACACCGAACCGGTCCGCGTCCATGATCACCATGGCGGTGGCGTTGGGGACGTTGACACCGACCTCGATGACGGTGGTGGCGACCAGGACGTCCACATCACCCGCGGCGAAGCGGCGCATGACGTCGTCCTTGTCGTCGGGCTGCATCCGGCCGTGCAGCACTTCGACGCGCAGACCGCTCAAGGGGCCCTCGGCGAGCTGTTCGGCGATCTCGATCACGGCCAGGGGCGGGCGCTTCTCGGCGTCGTCCTCGGCGGACTTCTTCTTCGGCTCGTCCTCGCCGTCGCCGATACGGGGACAGACGACGTACGCCTGATGTCCGTTCTCCACCTCCTCGCGCACGCGCTCCCAGGCGCGCGCGAGGAAATGCGGTTTGTCCTGGGCGGGGACCACATGGGTGGCGATCGGCGACCGGCCAGCCGGCAGCTGGTCCAGGACGGAGGTCTCCAGATCGCCGAAGACGGTCATCGCGACCGTACGGGGAATGGGGGTGGCGGTCATGACCAGCAGATGCGGCGGCTGTTTGCCCTTCGAGCGCAGGGCGTCGCGCTGCTCCACGCCGAAGCGGTGCTGCTCGTCGACGACGACCAGCCCCAGATCGTGGAACTGCACCTTGTCCTCGATCAGCGCGTGCGTACCGATGACGATCCCGGCTTCGCCCGTCACCAGATCGAGCAGCGCCTGCCGGCGCGCGGCCGCGCCCATGGAGCCGGTCAGCAGCACCACTTTGGTGGCGTGCTCGGCGCCGCCGAGCATCCCGCCCTCCGCAAGCTCGCCCATCATCTCGGTGACCGAGCGGTGGTGCTGCTGGGCGAGGACCTCGGTGGGCGCGAGCATCGCGGACTGGCCGCCCGCGTCGACGACGGTGAGCATCGCCCGCAGCGCGACTATGGTCTTGCCCGAACCGACCTCGCCCTGGAGCAGACGGTGCATGGGGTGCTCGGTCGCCAGGTCGTCGAAGATCTCCTTGGTGACCTTCTGCTGGCCTTCTGTGAGGGTGAAGGGCAGCTTGGCGTCGAAGGCGTCGAGCACAGCGCCCGGCCTGGGTTTCCGTGCCACCGCGGGCAGTTGGGTGTCGGCGTGCCGCCGCCGGGCGAGCGCCACCTGAAGGACGAATGCCTCGTCCCATTTGAGCCGGTCCCTGGCCTCGGCGATGTCCGCCTTCGTCCGCGGCCGGTGGATCTTGCGCAGGGCATCGGGGAGCGCGGCGAATCCACGGCCTTCACGCAGCGAGGGCGGCAGCGGGTCGGCGGCCTCCGCGGCGCGCGGCAGGACCGCGTCCACCGCCTTGGCGATCTTCCAGGACTCCAGCTGCTTGCAGGCCGGATAGAGCGGGATCAGCTGGTTCGCGAAGGCGTCCACCGCGTCCTCGGCACTGGCGGCGGCGCCCAGCGGCTCGTACGCGGGATGGGCGAGCTGAAGCTTGCGGTTGAACATCGACACCTTGCCGGCGAACATCGCGCGGCTGCCCGGCAGCAGGTCCTTCTGCGGCTTGTGAACGCCCTTGCCGAAGAAGACCAGCTGCAGCCGTCCGCTGCCGTCGGTGATGGTGACTTCGAGGCGTCGGCCGCGGCCCTGGTTGAACGTGAGCACTCGGGCGTCCGCGACCTGGGCGACGACCGTGACGTGCTCGTCCAGAGGCAGCTCGGAGAGGGGCGTGAGCTCGCCCCGCTCGGCGTAGCGCCGCGGGTAGTGGTGGAGCAGATCACCGACGGTGTGCAGGTCGAGGTGCTCGGCCATCACCTTCGCGGTGGCTGCACCGAGCGTCTTCTTCAGGGGTTCGTCGAGCGCGGACACGCGGTCCATTGCACACCAAACCACTGACAGCCGTCGGACACCTGTGGATAACCCCTGGTCACAGCCGTGGCTACTCCACACCGATCAACAGTGGCGCCGACTGGCGACCGCCGCGGTAGACCACCGTGTCGACCGCCAGGTGGCCGTCCCGTACGTACCTCTCCAGCCGGTCCGCCATGGCCTCCGGTACGTCCTCGCCGAGCACCAGCGTCACCATCTCGCCGCCCGCCGCCAGCATGCGGTCCAGCACCGTCTCCGCCGTGACCGCCAGATCCGTGCCGATCACCGCCACGTCGCCGTCGATCAGGCCCAGCACGTCGCCGGCCTGGCAGACGCCGGCCGTCGTCCACGACTGCCGTTCCGCGACGGCCAGTTCGGCGTAGCGGGTCGCGCCCGCCGCCGCGGTCATCGCGACCACGTCCTCGTCGAAGCGCCGGTCCGGCTCGTGGACGGCGAGCGCCGCGATGCCCTGGACCGCGGCACGGGTGGGGACGAGAGCGACCCGCACACCTTCCGTACGGGCCTGCTCCGCGGCCGCGGCGGCCGTGTGCCGCAGCTCCGCGGAGTTCGGCAGCAGGACCACCTCGCGCGCGTGGGCGCGCCGGATCGCCTCGACCAGCTCGCCGCTGGCCAGGGGTTCGCCGGGGCGGGCGAGAACCGTGGTCGCTCCGGCCTCGGAGCACAGGCCCGCCAGTCCCTCCCCGGGGACGACCACGACGACCGCCCGCTGCACCTGTTCACGCATCACCGCCGCCGCGGTGTCGAAGTGGGTGATACGGATCCGGTACGGCCGCCCCGCCTCGACGCCCGCCTCCACCGCCGCGCCCGCGTCGTCGACGTGCACATGGACGTTCCACAGGCCGTCGCCGCCGACGACGACGAGCGAGTCGCCGAGCTTGTCGAGCCGGGCCCGCAGCCGGGCCACGGCCGTATCGTCCGCCTCCAGCAGATAGATGACCTCGAAGGCCGGGCCCCCGGCAGCACACGTCTCCCCGGTCCCGGCCACAGGCTCCGGCCGCACATGCGCCAGCGCCGGGAGCACCGGGGCCTCGCCCGACACGGCCTCGACGAGCGCCCCGAGCACGGCGAGCAGCCCCCGTCCGCCCGCGTCGACGACGCCCGCCCGCCCCAGTACCTCGAGCTGGTCCGGCGTCGCGTCCAGCGCGGCCAGCGCCCCCGCGTACGCCGCGCGCACGGCATCGTCCGGGTCGGCCTCCGCCGCGTCCGCCGCCGCCCCGGCCACGCTCAGGATCGTGCCCTCGACCGGATGCGCGACCGCCGCACGCGCCAACACGGCCGCCCGCCGCAGCGCGGCGGCCGGATGGTCACCTTCACCGATCCGCTCGGCCATGCCCCGCAGCAGCTGCGCCAGGATCGTCCCCGAGTTCCCGCGTGCCCCGATCAGCGCCCCGTGCGCCATCGCCCGCAGCACATCGGCCGACGCGGGCAGGGCGGCCTTGGTCTCATGAGCGGCGAAGACGGCCTCCACGGCCTGGGCCGCGGACTCCACGGTCAGGTACAGATTGGTGCCGGTGTCCCCGTCCGCGACCGGATAGACATTGATCGCGTCGATCTCCTCGCGCTCCCGGCCCAGGGCCTCCAGCGCCAGTGAGCACCAGGCACGCACCGCTGCGGCGTCGAGGGTCTGCGGCACCTGGTGATCCTCCTTGAGCGGCCGGAGTGGGCCGTGGGCTGCGGGTTGAACCGCAGGGTAGACCCCGGTCGGGGCCAAGGGCCGGGGCGGGGGCGGGAGAAGCCATGGTAGTTTCGTATCTCGGACGCAGTCGTTGTATGCTGCTCCGGTTGCCCGATGAAAGTCGGGCCATTCCCCCGGCAAAGCCACCAATCAGATCACTGATCCGGCGCGCCGGAATTCACTGTAAGTGCATCTGAAGTCTTTGGAGTGACCCGTGGCTGCCAACTGCGACGTCTGCGGCAAGGGGCCGGGCTTCGGCAACAACATTTCGCACTCGCACCGCCGTACGTCCCGTCGCTGGAACCCGAACATCCAGCGCGTGCGTGCCGTGGTCGGTCGGACGCCGAAGCGGCTCAACGTCTGCACCTCGTGCATCAAGGCCGGCAAGGTCTCGCGCTAATTGGTTGCGCCCCGCTCAGCGGGGATGTTCCCGCCGACGTTTCGTCGTAGCGCAGCCCCTGCGGTTGCCTTGAAAGCCGGTCCACCTCGGTGGACCGGCTTTTTGCCGTACCCGGACAGTCACCGGAAGCAGCCGCAGTAGCAGTCACCCGCCGGCAGCCGTCACCGAAGCGATCGGCGAAAGCGCCAGGCGTGATCCACCGGACCGATGCCCGCGCCCAGCGGGAAGCCCGCCGCAATCGCCCCCGTGACGTACTCCTTGGCCGCCCGGACGGCCTCCGGAACGTCCATCCCCCTCGCCAGCCCCGACGCGACCGCGGACGCCAGCGTGCAGCCCGTCCCGTGGGTGTGCCTGTTGTCGTACCTGGGCGCGCGCAGCCAGTGTTCCTCGGTGCCGTCCGTCAGCAGGTCCACTGCCTGGTTCCGACCCGCCCGCCCGGAGTCCCCCGCGAGATGCCCGCCCTTGATCAGCGCCCAGCGTGGCCCGAAGCCGAGCACGGCGTCCGCGGCCCGGCGCATCCCGCTCTCGTCCTCGACCACCACCCCCGTCAGCTGGGTCACCTCGTCGAGGTTGGGCGTGGCCACCGTGGCGGTCGGCAGCAGCTTTGTGCGTACGGAGTCGAGCGCGGATGCCGCCAGCAGCGAATCCCCGTGCTTGGAGATGCCCACCGGGTCGACGACCACCGGCGCGTCCGTGCCCGCCAGCAGCTCCGCGACCGTCTCGACCAACGGCGCGGACGCCAGCATTCCGGTCTTCACGGCCTGTACGCCGATGTCGTCGACGACGCTGCGGTACTGCGCCCGCACCGCCTCGACAGGCAGCTCCCACGCGCCCTGCACGCCCAGCGAGTTCTGCGCGGTGACCGCGGTGAGCACGCTCATCCCGTGCACGCCGAGCGCCAGCATGGTCTTCAGGTCGGCCTGAATACCGGCACCGCCGCCGGAGTCGGATCCGGCGACGGTGAGAACGCGGGGGGCCGGGAAAGTAAAAGAGAGGGACTGCATACCGCCGAATCTACTTGCCGTCCTCGATGTCCCCGAAGTGGTCCCAGCCGCCCTTGCTGGTCCATGGCGCTCCGTCGACGGTCACCTGAGGCAGCGCCGAGGGGTTGAGCACCTCGCCGATCACCTTCCAGCGGGCCGGCAGCTTCGCGTCCGCGGGGAAGGTCGCGACGATCGCATGGTCCTCTCCCCCGGTCAGCACCCACTGCAGCGGATCGACGCCGACCGCCTGGCCGATGTCGTTCATCTGGCTGGGGATGTCGATGAGACCGGACCGCAGGTCGATACGGACCTTGCTGGCGTCCGCGATGTGCCCGAGGTCGGCGACGAGCCCGTCGCTGACATCGGTCATGGCAGTGGCGCCGAGGCCGGCCGCCGCCGGGCCCGCGTGGTACGGCGGCTCGGGCCGCCGGTGCGCCTCGACGAAGGCGCGCGGTGAGCGGAAGCCGCGCGAGAGCACCGCGTGCCCGGCGGCCGACCACCCCAACCAGCCGGTGTACGCGACGACATCGCCGGGCTGGGCGCCGGCCCGGGTGACCGGCTCGTGATTGCGCAGATCGCCGAGAGCGGTGATCGCGAGGGTGATGAGGTCGCCTCGTACGACATCGCCGCCGACCACCGCCGCTCCCGCGACCTGGCACTCGTCCCGGATGCCGTCCATCAGCTCGGTGGCCCAGGTGACCGGGAGTTCGGCCGGCACGACCAGGCCGAGCAGCAGCGCGGTCGGGACCGCGCCCATCGCGGCGATGTCGGCCAGGTTCTGGGCGGCGGCCTTGCGGCCCACGTCGTACGCCGTCGACCAGTCGCGGCGGAAGTGCCGCCCCTCGAGCAGGATGTCCGTACTCGCCACAACCCTGCGGTCGGGTGCGGCCACGACCGCGGCGTCGTCGCCGGGCCCCAGCCGTACCGCGGGGGTGGAGGTGAGCCGGGAGGTGAGCTCCCTGATGAGCCCGAACTCCCCCAACTCGCCCACAGTGCCCTTCACCGAGTCTCACCTCTCCGTCGTTCTGCCGGAACGCCCGGCAGTGCTGCTTGCTTGCGGTCGCGAGCCTTCTTCGCGGTGGGTACCGTCAAGAGATACGCCAACTTCTGGTCTCCGTACGCCACGCTGCGGGCATCGCCCGGCGCGCGGGTCTCCCCGCAGCCGCGACGACGCGATACCGTGGCGTCTCTTCTCTCCCCACATGATCCTCGTGGCCGCCCTGGAGGTTCCGTGGTACAGGCGTACATCCTCATTCAGACCGAGGTGGGCAAGGCGTCGACCGTCGCCGAGACCATCGGCAAGATTCCGGGAGTGATTCAGGCCGAGGACGTAACCGGTCCCTATGACGTGATCGTGCGCGCGCAGGCCGAGACAGTCGATGATCTCGGTCGTATGGTGGTCGCCAAGGTCCAGCAAGTGGACGGCATCACCCGCACCCTGACCTGCCCGGTCGTGCACCTGTAGCCCCCGTCTACGCTTGGCCGGTGACTTCATATCGCCGCCGGCCCTTCTGCCTGTCCGCAGCCGCCATCGCGCTGTTGGCTGCGGCGGGCTGCTCCTCCACGGACGCAGAGGCGTCGATCACGGTTCCCAGCCCTCCGCCGGCGGAAGTCTCCTTGTGCCGTGCGCTGCACGAGGAGCTGCCCGAGTCCGTCGCCGGACAGGACCGCAACGACCCCGGACCGGCTTCCGAACTGACCGCCGGCTGGGGCGATGCCGCGATCGTACTGCGCTGCGGCGTCCCCCGGCCGGAGAAGATGAGCGACCCCCAGTCGAAGGGGGTGGACGTGAACGGGGTCAACTGGCTGCTGGAACAGCGGGAGGCCGGCCCCCGGTTCACCACCACCTACCGCAAGACCTATGTCGAGATCACGCTGGGGAAGCAGTACGCCCATGACATCGGGCCGCTCACGGATCTGGCCGGGCCCGTCAAGAAGACGGTCCCGGCCAGGCTTTGACCTCTAGCGCAGGCCGGTCGGGCGGCGCAGCGCCGCCTGGATCAGCCTGTCCACCAGCTCCGGGTAGCCGATGCCGCTCTCCTGCCACATCCGCGGGTACATCGAGATGGGTGTGAAGCCCGGCATGGTGTTGATCTCGTTGATCACGAACTCGCCGTTCTCCTGCAGGAAGAAGTCGGCGCGGACCAGTCCCTCGCAGGACGCGGCGTCGAAGGCCTCGACCGCGAGCCGCTGCACCTCGGCGGTCTGCTCCGGGGTCAGCGGCGCGGGCACGAGACCCGCCGCCGAGTCGATGTACTTGGCCTCGAAGTCGTAGAACTCGTGCGCCGTGACCGGCGGGATCTCGGCCGGCACGCTGGCGCGCGGACCGTCCTCGAAGTCGAGCACTCCGCACTCGATCTCGCGGCCGCGCAGCAGCGACTCCACCAGGATCTTGGGGTCGTGGCGCTGCGCCTCGGCGATCGCGTCGTCAAGGCCGGAGAGGTCGTCGACCTTGGTGATGCCGATCGAGGAGCCGGCGCGTGCCGGCTTCACGAAGAGCGGCCAGCCGTGCTCACCGGCGAAGTCGACGATCTTCTTGCGGGCGGCGGACGGGTCCTGCTCCCACTCGCGGGGGCGGATGACCTCGAACGGGCCGACCGGCAGCCCGAAGGAGATGAACACCCGCTTCATGTACTCCTTGTCCTGGCCGACGGCCGAGGCGAGGACGCCGGAGCCGACGTACGGGACGCCGGAGAGCTCCAGCAGGCCCTGAAGGGTGCCGTCCTCGCCGTACGGGCCGTGCAGCATCGGGAAGACGACATCGACCTCGCCGAGCACCTTGGGCACGGAGCCGGGTTCGCTGTAGACGACCTCGCGGTTGGCCGGATCGACGGAGAGGACCACACCACCGTCGGCCGACTCGGCCAGCTGCTCGACGCTGGGCGTCTTGCGGTCGGTGATGGCCATCCGGTCCGGTTCGTCGGCGGTCAGCGCCCACCGGCCGTCCGTCGTGATGCCGATCGGCAGTACGTCGTACTTCGTACGGTCGATGGACCGCAGCACGGCACCGGCGGTGACCACGGAGATTCCGTGTTCGGAGCTGCGACCGCCGAAGACGACGGCTACGCGCGGCTTGCGGAGCTGCTGCTCAGGGCTCTGGGGGAGGTTCTCGCTGCTCATATCGCGATGAGACTACCCGCTTGGTGGGGGGTGAGGGGATTCCCCCCACGGGGCACAGAGGGCCACGTCAGCGGCGCTCGGGCTTGGCACTGCGTGACATCAGCTCCTTGAGCGCGACCACCGGCGGCTTGCCGTCGTGGACGATGCCGACGACCGTCTCGGTGATCGGCATGTCGACACCGTGGCGGCGCGCCAGATCGAGCACCGACTCACAGGACTTGACGCCTTCAGCGGTCTGCTTGGTGACCGCGATGGTCTCCTGGAGGGTCATACCGCGCCCGAGGTTGGTTCCGAAGGTGTGGTTGCGGGAGAGCGGCGACGAGCAGGTGGCGACCAGGTCGCCGAGTCCGGCGAGGCCGGAGAAGGTCATCGGGTCGGCGCCCATCACGAGGCCGAGGCGGGTGGTCTCGGCGAGGCCGCGGGTGATGAGCGAGCCCTTGGCGTTGTCGCCGAGGCCCATGCCGTCGGCAATGCCGACGGCGAGACCGATGACGTTCTTGACGGCGCCGCCGAGTTCGCAGCCGACCACGTCGGTGTTGGTGTAAGGGCGGAAGTACGGGGTGTGGCAGGCGGACTGGAGACGCTGGGCGACGGCCTCGTCGCGGCAGGCGACCACGGCCGCGGCGGGCCGGCGCTGGGCGATCTCCTTGGCGAGGTTGGGGCCTGTGACCACGGCGACCCGGTCCGCGGAGACCTTGGCGACCTCCTCGATGACCTCGCTCATCCGCTTGGCGGTGCCGAGTTCGACGCCCTTCATGAGAGAGACGAGCACGGTGTCGGGGGCCAGCAGGGACGCCCAGCCGGCGAGGTTGCCGCGCAGGGTCTGCGAGGGGACGGTGAGGACCGTGAAGTCGGCGCCGGCCGCGGCCTCGGCGGGGTCGGTGGTGGCTCGTACCGACTCCGGAAGCTCAATTCCCGGCAGATACTCGGGGTTGGTGCGGGTGTTGTTGACGGCGTCGGCGACTTCGGGACGGCGGGCCCAGAGGGTCACCTCGCAGCCCGCGTCGGCGAGGACCATGGCGAACGCCGTGCCCCACGAACCGGTTCCGAATACTGCTGCCCTGGTGGCTGCGCGCGTCACTTGGTGCCCTCCTCGGCGGCCTTGCGGCGCTCCTGCGCGCGGATTTCGCGCAGATCGTACGGCTTCTCGGGTGCCTGCTCACCGCGCAGCTCCTCCAGCAGGTCGGTGATGGCGGACATGATGACCTCGGTCGCCGCCTTCAGCACCTCCGGCGTCGGCTCCCTGTCGTAGTAGGCAGTGAGGTCGACCGGTGGCCCCGCCTTCACCTGGAGGGTCTTGCGGGGGAAGAAGCTGACCTTGTTCTCCTTGGCGTACGGCGGCATCGCCAAGTTGGCGCCCCACTGGGCGACGGGCACAACCGGCGCCCTGGTCAGCAGTGCCGCACGCGCCACTCCGGTCTTCCCGGTCATCGGCCACTGGCCGGGATCGCGGGTGAGAGTGCCCTCGGGGTAGAAGGCGACGCATTCACCGCGCTCCACGGCTTCCACGGCGGCGCGGAAGGCGCCGAAGGCGTTGGAGGACTCGCGGTAGACGGGAATCTGGCCCGTACCTCGCAGCAGGATCCCCACACCGGGCGCTTTGAAGAGCGCGGCCTTGGCCAGGAATCGGGGCACACGTCCGGTGTTGTACTGGAAGTGGCCGTACGAGAACATGTCGAGATACGAGTTGTGATTGATGGCGGTGATAAATCCGCCGTCAGCCGGAATGTGTTCCATTCCCCGCCAGTCCCGCTTGAACAGAACCAACAGCGGCGGTTTAGCGATGGCCGCCGCCAGGCGGTACCAGAAGCCGATTGTACGGCGGGACACTCGGACACCTTCCTCTATGACCGGGCATGCTGCCTGGCTGCTGGGGGTCAAGTGTCGCCCCAGGCCCCTGGTCTGTCGAGAACACCGTACGCCCCGGCCACAGGCCCAGCCCTCCGCACCTTCACGCGCTCAGGCGACAATGGGCACCCGATGCGCACGGAACGGAGAGCTCGCCACGAACACCGACCCGACGGCCCCCTGGTCCCTGGTCGTCCCGCTCAAGCCCCTCGTACTGGCCAAGAGCAGGCTCGCGGAGGCGGCGGACGACATTCTGCGGCCGCATCTGGCACTCGCCTTCGCCCAGGACACCGTGGCCGCGGCGCTCGCGTGCCCGGAGGTGCGGGATGTGGCGGTCGTCACGGACGATCCGGCGGCCGCCGCGGAGCTGGCCGCGCTGGGTGCGCGGATCGTTCCGGACACTCCCGCGGCGGGACTCAACGCGGCGCTGACGCACGGGGCGGAGGCGGTGCGGGCGGTGCGGCCCGCCGCGGCGGTCGGCGCGCTCAACGCCGATCTGCCCGCATTGCGGCCCATGGAATTGGCGCGGGTGCTTGCGAGAGCTTCGGCATTTCCCCGGACATTTCTAACGGATACGGCCGGAATCGGCACGACATTTCTCTCTGCAGCACCCGGCGTGGAATTGCGTCCCGCTTTCGGCGGTCGCTCGCGGCGCCGGCACAGGGCTTCGGGGGCGGTGGAAATCCTGCTCGACGGGGTCGATTCGGTACGGCAGGACGTGGACACCGGGGACGATCTGGACGCCGCGCTCGTGCTCGGCGTGGGGCCGCGGACCGCGGAGCGCTGGCAGTCCGGCGCCCACGCCATGGACGGCTGAGGCGACGGATAGGCTGGCGGGCATGCAGGCGACCTCGTACACATACGACTCCGAAACCCGCAGCGGGAGCGTGCTGCTCGACGACGGCACGCCGGTGGAGTTCGATGCCGCGGCCTTCGACGCGGGCGGGCTGCGGCTGCTCCGGCCGGGCCAGCGGGTCCGGATCGAGACCGAGGG
This sequence comes from Streptomyces sp. NPDC002926, assembly GCF_053591755.1. Taxonomy (NCBI): domain Bacteria; kingdom Bacillati; phylum Actinomycetota; class Actinomycetes; order Kitasatosporales; family Streptomycetaceae; genus Streptomyces; species Streptomyces sp. NPDC002926. Next base: position 19,912 of record NZ_JBSFUK010000016.1, on the reverse strand, counting down.
CGCGGGCACGTCCCTCCGCATCACGCTGGTGACGCTGCAGACGCTCTGAACACCGCGAACCTGCGCAAACGCCGCGGGCCGGGCTCCCCTGGGGGAGTCCGGCCCGGCGCATGAGTGGCCCTGTGACCTTTTGCCGCTTACTTCTTCCTGGCGGTGGTCTTCTTGGCGGTCGTCTTGCGCGACGTCGTCCTCTTGGCGGGCGCCTTCTTGGCCGTGGCCTTCTTGGCGGGGGCGGTCTTCTTCGCCGTCGCCTTCTTGGCCGCGGTCTTCTTGGCCGGAGCCGCCTTCTTGGCGGTGGCCTTCTTGGCCGTGGTCTTCTTCGCCGTGGCCTTCTTGGCGGTCGTCTTCTTCGCCGCCGCCGTGGTCTTCCTGACGGTCGCCTTCTTCGCGGCGACCTTCTTCGCCGCGACCTTCTTGGCGGCGGCCTTCTTCACTGTCGTACGGGTGGAAGCACCGCCCGAGAGGCTGCCCTTGGGAGCCTTCTTGACGGCGACCTCGCCACCCCTGGGCAGCTTCTTCGAGCCGCTCACCAGATCCTTGAAGCCCTGTCCCGCACGGAAGCGCGGGACGGAGGTCTTCTTGACCCGTACGCGCTCACCCGTCTGCGGGTTGCGGGCGTAACGGGCCGGACGGTCGACCTTCTCGAACGAGCCGAAGCCGGTGACCGAAACCCGGTCTCCGCCGACAACTGCGCGGACGATCGCGTCAAGTACCGCGTCGACAGCCTCGGCGGCCTGCTGACGGCCTCCGACCTTGTCGGCAATCGCTTCTACGAGCTGCGCCTTGTTCACGTCTTCCCCTTCGGAGACATTGCCGGAACGAATGCGTCCAGGCTTTTTCGCACGTTAGGCAGATATATACCGCAAATCAAACACGAAACGGGCTAATCACCCTAGTGCCGCAACGAAGTCGGCCGTCGCGGAACTTTGGGTGTCAGTCGCCTTCAGGGAATCGGCCCTCGTCGAGGTCCTTCATCAAGCGGTCCAGACGCCTTGCCGCATCCGGGAGATCGTGCTTCGCCGCGGCCGTGACGACCAGCAGCTTCCGGGACAGCGCCATCCTTACGCCCTCCGGGACTTGCAGTTCACGCACCCTTGTGTGCGCTTCCTTCAATCGGGCGGCGACTGCCTCGTAGAGCTCGAGTTGGCTGTCGCGTTCCATGCACCGATTGTGCCATCTGGGGCGAGTTGTCGCCCGACAGGGTCTCAACGAGCGACTGCGCCCCCCACCGGACGGCGGGGGGCGCAGTAGGGGAAAACCGCTGCTCAGACGTCAATTGTTCGGGGTTTGAAGGCCGGTCGGGAGGCCTCGTAAGCCGCGATGTCCGCTTCGTTCTGAAGGGTGAGGCTGATGTCGTCGAGACCGTTCAGCAGCCTCCACCGGGCGTTCTCGTCAAGCTCGAAGTCGGCCGTGATTCCCGTGGCGAGAACCTGGCGCTTCTCCAAGTCGACGGTGATTTCGGCAGTGGGGTCGGCCTCGGTCAGCTCCCAGAGCGCGTCCACGACCTTCTGCTCGAGAACCACCGTCAGCAGGCCGTTCTTGAGCGAGTTGCCGCGGAAGATATCGGCGAACCGGGAGGAGATGACGGTCTTGAAGCCGTAGTTCTGCAGGGCCCAGACGGCGTGCTCACGGGAGGAGCCGGTGCCGAAGTCGGGGCCGGCCACCAGGACCGTGGCACCCTTGCGCTCGGGCTGGTTGAGGATGAAGGACGAGTCCTTGCGCCAGGCCTCGAAAAGGCCGTCCTCGAAGCCGTCGCGGGTGACCTTCTTGAGCCAGTGGGCCGGGATGATCTGGTCGGTGTCGACGTTGCTGCGGCGCAGCGGTACGGCCCGGCCGGTGTGTGCGGTGAAAGCTTCCATGGTTATCGGGCTCCAGCAGGCGTACGGGCGTCGGCTTCGGACAGATCGGCGGGAGAGGCCAGATGGCCCAGTACCGCTGTGGCCGCGGCGACCTGGGGCGAGACCAGATGGGTGCGTCCGCCCTTGCCCTGCCTGCCCTCGAAGTTGCGGTTGGAGGTGGACGCGGAGCGCTCGCCGGGGGCCAGTTGGTCGGGGTTCATACCCAGGCACATCGAGCAGCCCGCATGCCGCCATTCGGCGCCCGCGGCGGTGAAGACCTTGTCCAGGCCCTCCTCGACGGCCTGCAGCGCGACCCGTACGGAGCCGGGGACCACCAGCATCCGTACGCCGTCGGCGACTTTGCGGCCCTCGATGATCGAGGCCACGTTGCGCAGGTCCTCGATACGGCCGTTGGTGCAGGAGCCTACGAAGACGGTGTCGACCTTGATGTCGCGCAGCGGCTGGCCGGCGGTCAACCCCATGTATTCCAGAGCCTTTTCGGCGGCGTGCCGCTCCGAAGCGTCCTCGTACGAAGCCGGGTCGGGGACGTTCGTCGACAGGGGCGCACCCTGGCCGGGGTTGGTGCCCCAGGTGACGAACGGCGCCAGCTCGGCGGCGTCGATGAACACCTCGGCGTCGAAAACGGCGTCGTCGTCGGTGCGCAGGGTCTCCCAGTACGCGACGGCGGCGTCCCACTCCGCGCCCTCGGGGGCGTGGTCGCGGCCCTGCAGATAGTCGAAAGTTGTCCGGTCCGGGGCGATCATTCCGGCCCTGGCGCCCGCCTCGATCGACATATTGCAGATGGTCATCCGGGCCTCCATCGAGAGCTTCTCGATGGCGGAGCCGCGGTATTCCAGGATGTAGCCCTGGCCGCCGCCGGTACCGATCTTCGCGATGATCGCCAGGATCAGGTCCTTGGCGGTGACGCTGTCCGGCAGTTCGCCCTCGACCGTGATGGCCATGGTCTTGGGGCGGTCCAGCGTCAGCGTCTGGGTGGCCAGCACATGCTCCACCTGGGAGGTGCCGATACCGAACGCCAGCGCGCCGAAAGCACCGTGGGTGGAGGTGTGCGAGTCGCCGCAGACCACGGTGGTACCGGGCTGGGTCAGGCCCAGCTGGGGGCCCACCACGTGGACAACGCCCTGCTCGACGTCGCCCAGCGGGTGCAGACGTACGCCGAAGTCGGCACAGTTCTTACGGAGCGTTTCCAACTGGGCACGCGAGACCGGGTCCGCGATGGGCTTGTCGATGTCCAGCGTCGGGGTGTTGTGGTCCTCGGTCGCGATGGTGAGGTCGAGGCGCCGGACCTGGCGGGCGTTCTGCCGGAGCCCGTCGAAGGCCTGGGGGCTGGTCACCTCGTGCAGCAGATGCAGATCGATGAAGAGCAGGTCGGGCTCGCCCTCCGCGCGCCGGACGACATGGTCGTCCCAGACCTTCTCCGCGAGTGTCCTACCCATCGCTTTCCCTCCGGCCGACCGTTCCGCCGACACAACTAGAGATCTTGTGCGGAGCCCGTTGGTCCGCGGGCCGCAACTACAGCGTCGCAAGTTCCCGGGAAAATTGAACTTGCGTTTCACAGTGTGAGACGCGAATATCGTTGCATGGACAACTCTAGCGGCGTCGGCGTTCTCGACAAGGCAGCTCTGGTATTGAGCGCCCTGGAGTCCGGTCCGGCCACCCTCGCCGGGCTGGTCGCGGCGACAGGGCTCGCACGACCCACGGCACATCGCCTTGCCGTGGCACTGGAACACCACCGGATGGTGGCGAGGGACATGCAGGGCCGGTTCATTCTCGGCCCACGGCTGGCGGAGCTCGCCGCCGCGGCGGGCGAGGACCGGCTGCTGGCCACGGCCGGCCCCGTCCTCACGCATCTGCGGGATGTGACGGGCGAGAGCGCGCAGCTCTACCGCCGGCAGGGAGACATGCGGATCTGTGTGGCGGCGGCCGAGCGGCTGTCCGGACTGCGGGACACCGTTCCGGTCGGCTCCACGCTCACCATGAAGGCCGGCTCCTCGGCGCAGATCCTGATGGCCTGGGAGGAGCCGGAGCGTCTGCACCGCGGACTTCAGGGCGCCCGCTTCACGGCGACGGCGCTCTCCGGCGTACGGCGCCGGGGCTGGGCCCAGTCGATCGGCGAGCGCGAGCCGGGCGTCGCGTCGGTCTCCGCGCCCGTACGCGGCCCCTCCAACCGCGTGGTCGCCGCCGTCTCGGTCTCCGGACCGATCGAGCGCCTGACCCGCCACCCGGGCCGTATGCACGCCCAGGCGGTCATCGACGCCGCGGCGCGCCTGAGCGAAGCGCTGCGCCGGACCAGCTGAGGCGTCGCGCGCCCTTCGGGCGTCGCGTCGGTCGCCGGTAAAGCAGGCCTCTCCGGCCTCTCCGGCGATTGAGGCGCCGGGAAAGCAGGCCTCGCCGGCCATTGAGGCGCAGGCGGAGCCCGGGCTCGCCGCCGTCACTTCCGCAGCCCGGGCTCGCCGCCCTCACTCCTGGGTGAGCCCCCGCGGGCCCGCGCACACCGCGCGCGGACGCAGGCCCCCTGAAGGCTCCACGCGCACGGAAGGCTGCACGCGCAGGTCCAGAGCCCGAGACAGCGTCCGCAGCAGCCTCAGCGCGTCGTCCGCGGCCGGTTCCGGTCCCGGTGACGCGAGGCCCGCGAAGCCGCCCGGAGGGGCTGCTTCCGCCTCCGTGGCCGGCATGGCCCGCACCACCGCGCCCGGTACCTCCCGACCCGCACCTCCGCACCGGTCGCACCCCGCGCCACCGGCCACGTCAGCGCCTCGTTCGCCGACGGGCCCGGCCGGCACCACCCGCTCCCCCGTCAGACCCGCAGCCTCGGCCCCGCCGCCTCGGCCCGCGCGCGAAGCGCCGTACTGCCGCCGGGCCCGCCGGCAGTTCCAGGAACCCTGTCCGGCACCGGCTCCCCCCGCGCCTCGCCGGCGAGGCCGGAGAAGCCGGCCCCTCCTCGGCGAACGGCACTGCCGTCGCCAGGAATTCCTCGTCGTCGTGGTACAGACAGGCATGGCGCACAAAGCCACAGCGCCCGCCGTCAGTTGACACGATGGGCTCCCAGCCGAAGGCCGGGCGTCTCGTCCCAGCCGACCAGCGCGATCACATTCCGCAGATGCGGGGCGAGTCCGGTCAGCTCCACATGGTGGCCCTCATCTCGCGTTCTGGCGAAGGCAATCAGCATGCGCAGTCCACCGAGATCGAGGAACTCCAGCCCGGACAGCTCGAGTTGGAGATCGCCGTCGGTCGAGGCGATCACTTCGAGGGCGGTACGCAGATGGCGGTGACTGCGGACATCGATCACACCCTGGATGCTCAGACCCGGCGGCCGGAGGATGCGCGTGATGCGTAACTCCGCGGTGCGTACGAGAGGTTCCGCGCCGGAAGCATCCATACGCGGAGTATCGCGCCGACGCCGCCGCAGGAGGAAGGCAGCGGAAGGCACCAGACGCGAAGAGGCCCTCCGCTCTACGCGGAGGGCCTCTTCGATGCGTACCCCCGACCGGATTCGAACCGGCGCTACCGCCTTGAGAGGGCGGCGTGCTAGGCCGCTACACAACGGGGGCTAGCTGTTGCAGGTCGATCGCTCGACCGCGCTGGGCTACCAGGACTCGAACCTAGAACAACGGAACCAGAAACCGTCGTGTTGCCAATTACACCATAGCCCATGGTTTAGACCAGTACCCCCGACCGGATTCGAACCGGCGCTACCGCCTTGAGAGGGCGGCGTGCTAGGCCGCTACACAACGGGGGCCCTAGCGATCCCACCCGGCAGAGCCGGGTGATGTCACCGCACGATCATCGGGTGCGACCCTGTTGATCAACGGGATGGATCTGTACCCCCGACCGGATTCGAACCGGCGCTACTGCCTTGAGAGGGCAGCGTGCTAGGCCGCTACACAACGGGGGCTTGTTACAGACGAGATCTGCGCTGGGCTACCAGGACTCGAACCTAGACTAACGGAACCAGAAACCGTCGTGCTGCCAATTACACCATAGCCCACCAAAACTCAACCCCCAGGAGGGGGTTTGTTTGGTTCGCGCTTCCCGGCCGAACCTCTCGGCCCTCCCGGGCGGCGCAGGAAGAACATTACCCGAAGGTGTCCGGCGCTCCAAAACGGGTATCGCCGCGCAGCAGGCCAGGGAGCTGGTCGAGACCGGTAATACGAGTGAGCTCGGGGCGCCCGCCGAGGCCCGTGCGGTCGAGCCAGATACCGGCGAGCCCCGCGGCGACAGCGCCGCGAGCGTCGATATCGGGATGATCCCCTACATACGCCACCTCGTGCGGCTTGAGGCCGATCGCGTCGCAGGCGGCGTGGAAGGCGCCGGCGGCGGGCTTGGAGATCCCGAGTTCGACGGCGCACACAACAGCCTCGAACCGGTCCCTCACACCGAGAACGCGCAGCTTGCGGTCCTGGTTGTGGATGCTGGAATTCGACAGGACGGCGTGGCGGTACTCGTCGGCGAGCATATCCAGAACGGGCACGGTGTCGGGGAAGAGCGACCAGGCGGCCTCGTAGTGGGCGACATGCCCTTCGAACCAGGCGTCCGCGTCCGCGTCGCTCAGCTCCGTACGGAGAAAGGACCGGACGCGGTCGCGGCGCTGCCCCTGGAAGTCGGTCTCACCGTCGGCGAACCGGGCCCACTGCAGCTCGGTGATCGCGCGCCACGAGTCGAGGGCCTGCCCCACGGAGTCGTATCCGTCGGGCAGGCCCTCGGCCTTCAGATGCCTTCGCATGCCGACGCGGTCGGCACTGGCGTAGTCGAAGATCGTGTCGTCAACGTCCCAGAGAACCGCGCGGATCGGCATGACACGAGCTTAGGCGGCGAGCTTCGCCAGTGCCGCGTCAATGCGGGACAGGGTCTTCTCCCTGCCCAGGATCTCCAGGGACTCGAAGAGCGGCAGGCCCACTGTGCGGCCGGTGACCGCGACGCGGACCGGGGCCTGGGCCTTGCCCAGCTTCAGGCCGTGCTCCTCACCCGCCGCCAGCACCGCGTTCTTCAGGGACTCCGCGCTGGACCAGTCCGCGGACTCGAGCTTCTCGCGGGCCGTACGGAGCAGGGCGTCGGAGCCCTCCTTCATCGCCTTCGTCCAGGACGCCTCGTCCTCGACCGGCGCGTCCCGGAAGAGGAAGTCGACATTGGCCGTGATGTCCGACAGGACGGTAACCCGGGTCTGGGCGTACGGGGCGATCTTCTCCCAGGCCTCCTGGTCGAACTGCTCCGGCGCCCAGTTCGCGTGCGGGGCCCGCAGCCAGGGGCCGCACGCCTCGGTGAAGGCCTTCACATCCAGCCGGCGGATGTGGTCGGCGTTGATCGCCTCCGCCTTCTTCAGGTCGAAGCGGGCCGGGTTGGCGTTGACGTCCGCGATGTCGAACTTCTCGACCAGCTCGGCGACCGAGAAGATGTCCTCGTCGGCGGAGAAGGACCAGCCGAGCAGCGAGAGGTAGTTGATCAGGCCCTCGGGCAGGAAGCCGCGCTCGCGGTACAGGTTCAGGGATGCCTGCGGGTCACGCTTGGAGAGCTTCTTGTTGCCCTCGCCCATCACGTACGGCAGGTGGCCGAAGGCCGGGATCTCCTTGGCGAAGCCCAGCTCGATCAGCGCCTTGTAGAGCGCGATCTGGCGCGGAGTGGAGGACAGCAGGTCCTCGCCGCGCAGCACGTGGGTGATCTCCATCAGCGCATCGTCGACCGGGTTGACCAGCGTGTAGAGCGGGGCGCCGTTGGCACGGACGATGCCGTAGTCCGGAACGTTGTCCGGAGTGAAGGTGAGCTCGCCGCGGACCAGGTCCGTGAAGGTGATCGGCTCGTCGGGCATCCGGAAGCGGACGATAGAGGTGCGGCCCTCGGCCTCGTACGCCGCCTTCTGCTCGGCGGTCAGGTCGCGGCACTTGCCGTCGTAACCGGAGGGCTTGCCGGCCGCGCGGGCGGCGTCGCGGCGGGCCTCCAGCTCAAGGGCCGTGCAGTAGCAGTGGTACGCGTAACCGCCGGCAAGGAGCTTCTCGGCGACGTCCTCATAGATGTCCATCCGCTGCGACTGGCGGTACGGCGGGTGCGGGCCGCCGATCTCGGGGCCCTCGTCCCAGTCCAGGCCGAGCCAGCGCATCGAGTCGAGCAGCTGGTTGTACGACTCCTCGGAGTCGCGGGCCGCGTCGGTGTCCTCGATGCGGAAGACCATGGTGCCGCCGTGGTGCCGGGCGAACGCCCAGTTGAACAGGGCTGTGCGGACCAGACCCACATGGGGGTTGCCGGTCGGGGAGGGACAGAAACGTACGCGGACGGGTCCGTTAGCCACGCTTGATCACCTTGTTGGTGAGAGTGCCGATGCCTTGAATGGTGACGGCGACCTCGTCGCCGACGTTGAGCGGGCCGACCCCTGCCGGGGTGCCCGTGAGGACGACGTCGCCGGGGAGCAGCGTCATCGCCTCGGAGATGTTGACGATCAGATCCTCGATGGAGTGGATCATCTGGCTCGTACGGCCGAGCTGGCGCTGCTCCCCGTTGACCGTGCACTGGATCGCCAGGTCGCTCGGGTCGAGGTCGGTCTCCACCCAGGGGCCGAGCGGGCAGGCGCTGTCGAAGCCCTTGGCCCTGGCCCACTGCTTCTCGCGCCGCTGGACGTCGCGCGCGGTGACGTCATTGGCGCAGGTGTAGCCGAGGATCACGTCCTTGACGCGTTCGCGCGGGACTTCGCGGCACATCCGGCCGATGACCACGGCCAGTTCGGCCTCGTGGTGCAGTTCCTGCGAGAAGGAGGGGTACGCGATCGGGTCGCCGGAACCGATCACCGAGGTGGACGGCTTGAAGAAGGCGAACGGCGAGTCGGGGACCTCGTTGCCGAGCTCCGCCGCGTGCTCCGCGTAGTTGCGGCCGAAGGCCACGACCTTGCTGGGGAGCACGGGCGGCAGCAGCCGGACCCTGTCCTTCGACTGCGGAGTCAGCGGGACCTTCGTACCGGAGAGCTCGAAGTCGGCGAACGGGATGCCCTTGATGATGTCGAGGACGAGGTCACCTTGATTGATGGTTCCTTCGCCCTCGACCGCGCCGAAGGCGACATTGCCGTCGATGGAGAACCTGGCGATGCGCACGGGATGCGGGTGCCCCTCTGCTGATTGCGCTGGCTGGAGTCTGACGCTCCAGGCTAACGCGGGTGCGGGCACCGCCTCGCGTATTACTGGGCTGGGGCGTCCATCAGGATCGTGCGGCGCGGGTTGGCCGTCTGCGTGGGAAGATCCAGCGTGTGCTCCGGCTGCTCCGGCGTCTGCAGTGCGTCGGCGTCCTCGAGGTGCGCCAGCGTGGTACGCCGGGGGTTGGCTATGTTGCGGAACATCATCGTCTTCATCTGTTGTTTCAGACCTTGTCCGGGTGCGGGGCGCCTCGGTGAGCGCCGGTTGACGGAATGCCCATCCCTGTAAAGCGCCAGGCTAAACATCCAGTTCCCCGTGAAAGCCCCGAAGACTCAGCGATCTACGTGTGAGTTTGCTCACGAATTGACGGGCAATTCGGTCATTCCAGACGGTCAACTACTTTCAAGGAAACGGACATTGCACCATTGAAGCAATCATTCCGCTCCTGATCATGGCGACTGGGACACCCTCGACCCCCAGTGACTCGTAAGGAAAAGTCCGTTTCCTCCGCGAACTCCTTCTACGTCTTGTGACGTAATGCTTACACCGTGTCACGCAGGTCACAGCCCGGTACGCGGCCCTTGTTGGAGATCCCGCTCTGTGCTGGAATTCCACGCACCGCCGCGGTTTCAGGCCGGCGCGCAAAGGGCGCAACGCAGCGCCGAGTGGCGGCGGAGAAGGGGGAGCAGCGCCGGTCACTGACGACCACCACTGGGGCGCGTTCTTCGCCCCACGACGCCGACACCGTCCCGCCGTTCACCCGGAGGGACGCCTGGTCCAGAGGTTGCGACGCTAGTGCAGGGACGTTTCAAGAGGGATGGCAGCGCTGCGGCGGAACAGGAGCCGCGTGGCGGGACCGACCGCGGTTCCTCGCCCCAGCACACCCAAAACCAGGGATCGGCAGCGCCCGGCGACAGCGGTGGCCGTGCCGCGCGTCCCGGCGTGGCCGCACCGGGCGGCGACGGGCCCAAGCCCCCGCTGAAATCCAAGGGCCCCACGGACACCGGTTCGCGAATAGCTCTGCGCAACTGGCGCATCAGCACGCGTCTGGTGTCCCTGCTCACCCTGCCGGTCGTCGCAGCGACCACACTGGGCGGACTCCGTATCAACGAGTCCATGGACTCCATGAAGCAGCTGGAGCACATGCAGCTGCTCACGGACATGACCAAGCAGGCGACCGCGCTGGCGGAGAAGCTCCAGGCGGAGCGGGACCTGTCGGCGGGCCCGCTGGCCAACGGCGCGAGCGTCGCCGACTTCAAGGTCTCGGAACCGCGAGCGGCGACCGACCGGGCCAGGAACTCCTTCCTCGAGACCACCCGGGACATCCCCAACACGGACAACGACGAGGCGCTGGAGAGCATCCGCGCCAACGCGAACCAGATCGCCGTCCAGGTCCACGGGCTCACCAAGATCCGCCAGAACGCCTACTCGGCGAACGCCCCGCACTCCCAGACCGTCGAGGCCTACAGCCGACTGATCCAGTCGCTGCTGAGCCTCTCCCAGGACATGGCCCAGGCCACCAGCAACCCGGAGATGATCAAGAGGACGCGTGCCCTGGCGGCCTTCTCCTCCGCCAAGGAGTACGCCTCCATCCAGCGCGCGATCATCGCCGCGGCCCTCCCGGGCGGTGACGACGCGAAGGCGCCGGGCCTCGACGAGCCCGACCGGCTCTACGGCCAGGCCAACCTCGAGAACGGCAATACGGAGCTCAAGGCCTTCAGGGCGATCTACGAGTCCACCGGCGGCAACGCCGATGAACTGACCGCCCCGCTGGAGAACGGCAACCCCACGATCAAGGCGTCCGAGCTCTACGCCAAGCGCGTGCTCGACACCAAGGGCGGTCTGGCCACCCAGCCCAAGCGCTCCCACCTGGACTGGACCGACGACTACTCGGTCCGCATCAGAGCGATGAGCACCATCGAGGCCACACTGCTCGGCCAGATGGAGGCCAAGGCGCGCGAGCTGCGCCAGGAGTCGCAGCGCGACGCGATCATCAACGGTGCGCTCATCCTCGTCGTCCTCGGCGTCTCACTCGTCGGCGCCTTCGTCGTGGCCCGCTCCATGATCCGCTCACTGCGCAGGCTCCAGGACACCGCCACCAAGGTCGCCCAGGACCGGCTGCCCGAGCTGGTCAAGCAGCTCTCCGAGGCCGACCCGCAGGACGTCGACACCTCGGTGGAATCCGTCGGTGTGCACTCCAGGGACGAGATCGGCCAGGTGGCCGCGGCCTTCGACGACGTGCACCGCGAGGCGGTCCGCCTCGCCGCCGAGCAGGCGCTGCTGCGAGGCAACGTCAACGCGATGTTCACCAACCTCTCGCGCCGCAGCCAGGGTCTTATCCAGCGTCAGCTCTCGCTCATCTCCGAGCTGGAGTCCCGCGAGGCCGACCCGGACCAGCTCTCCTCGCTCTTCAAGCTGGACCACCTCGCGACCCGTATGCGCCGGAACGGCGAAAACCTCCTCGTCCTCGCGGGCGAGGAGCCGGGCCGCCGGTGGACCCGGCCGGTTCCGCTGGTCGACGTGCTCCGTGCCGCCGCCTCCGAGGTGGAGCAGTACGAGCGCATCGAACTCGCCTCGGTCCCCACGACCGAGGTCGCGGGACGTGTCGTCAACGACCTTGTGCACCTCCTCGCCGAGCTGCTCGAGAACGCGACCTCCTTCTCCTCGCCGCAGACCAAGGTCCGCGTCACCGGTCACGCGCTGCCCGACGGGCGTGTACTCGTCGAGATCCACGACACCGGTATCGGCCTCTCCCCCGAGGACCTCGCGGCGATCAACGAGCGGCTCGCCTCGCCGCCCACCGTGGATGTCTCGGTGTCGCGACGGATGGGTCTGTTCGTGGTCGGCCGGCTGTCCCTGCGGCACGGCATCCGTATCCAGCTGCGTCCCTCCGACTCCGGCGGTACGACCGCGCTGGTCATGCTGCCCGTCGATGTCGCCCACGGCGCCAAGAAGGCGCCGAACATGCCCGGTGCGGGTGGCCAGGCTTCCGGCGCCGCGGGACTCGGCGGCCGTCCGGCCGGCGGTTCCGGTGCGAACGGCGGCGGCAGCCGTCCCGGTCTCGGCGGTGCTCCCGCCGGCGGTGCTCCGGCCGGCGGCCGGCTCGGCACCGGTGCGCAACGCGGCCAGGTCGGTGCGGGCGGCACTCCGCGTGCCGCGCTGCCGCCCCGCCAGGGCAATGGCCCGCAGGGCGGTCAGAGCCAGGGTCAGGGCGGCGGTCTCGCCGGCGCCTTCGGCTCGGGCGGGGGCCGCGCTGCGCAGAACCCTCCGGTGCGCAACGAGACACGCCAGAACGGCTTCCAGCAGAGTGCTCCGGGCGCGGGCGACCGCGGCCGTCAGCTGCCGCCCTCCGGCGCCCCGCGCGCCGAGCTGCCCGGTGGCAGCCCCTCGCACCGCCGGGAAGACCCGCAGCGTCCGCAGCGGCCGCAGACCACCAGCTGGGGCAACGATCAGCCGGCCGCCCCGCAGCAGCGTCCGTCCGTGGATGCGCCGCGCGGCCACGAGGACAACGAATCCACCCGCGGTGCCGGCTCCACGGCCGAGTTCCCGCGGCCCGACTTCAACGGGCCGCCGCCGCGCGGCGGTGACCGGGGCGCAGGCTCCGGTCCCGGTTCCACGGGGCAGTTCGTACGTCCCGATGTGTTCGGTGCCCAGGACTCCTCGTCCACGGGCCAGTACGCCCGTCCGGACATGGGCGCCCCGCAGCCGCCGGCTCCCTCCCCCGCCCCGCGTCGGCGCGGCGGCCGGGACACCACCGACTACGGAGCACCGCGTCCGGCGCACAACGCACTGCCGCCGCAGCCCCAGCCGGAGGCACTGCCGCCGGCCGGTCCGGGCGACGGCCGTACGCCGCTCTACGACACCCTCGAGACGAACTGGTTCCACGGCCCGCAGAGCGGTCAGCCCGCCGAGCAGCCGCAGACTCCCGCCGTCCCGCCGCAGCCGACGGAACGACCCGTTCCGCCGATGCCGCAGCGCACCCCGGCGCCGACCCCGGTGACCCCGGGCAACGCGCCCAACACGAGTGGTGCCGCCTGGCGCACCTCACCCAATGACGAGTTGGTACGCCAGGCCGAGCGGGTCAGAAAGCCCGCGGCGGGCGGCGTCACCACCTCCGGTCTGCCCCGTCGGGTCCCGCGCGCCAACCTGGTGCCCGGGACCGCGCAGGAGCAGAGCCACCAGGCCGGTCCGCAGGTTTCGCGTGCTCCCGATGACGTACGCGGCCGGCTGACCAATCTCCGACGGGGCATTCAGCAGGGTCGCCAGCAGAACAGCTCGGCGACCGGCAGCTTCAACCTCGGCCCCACTCACCAGCAGGAGCGTTAGTTGAGTCCGATGAGCCAGGCGGCGCAGAATCTGAACTGGTTGATCACCAACTTCGTGGACAACACCCCTGGGGTGTCTCACACGGTGGTGGTCTCCGCCGACGGTCTTCTGCTGGCAATGTCCGAAGGATTCCCCCGCGACCGCGCCGACCAGCTGGCGGCCGTGGCGTCGGGACTCACCTCGCTGACCGCGGGGGCGTCCCGGATCTTCGAAGGCGGTCCGGTCAGCCAGACCGTCGTCGAGATGGAGCGCGGTTTCCTCTTCCTCATGTCCGTATCCGACGGTTCCTCACTGGCCGTACTCGCACACCCCGATTGCGACATCGGCCTCGTCGGCTACGAGATGGCGCTTCTGGTCGACCGGGCCGGCAGCGTCCTCACTCCGGACCTGCGCGCCGAGCTTCAGGGAAGCCTCTTGCACTGAACCGCCTCCCCCCACAGGTATTCAGGTACGCGCCACCGCACCGCCACTGTCAGGTCGCCCACCGGCCCCCCACCGGCCCAGTCAGACGGCACGAAGACCACTTGCTGTCACGCCCGGAGGATTCATGACCCCGCCACCCGCCTCTCACGATCCGTACGGCGCCTCAGTCGACGCGTCGTACGGATTTGAGGGCGACCAGCCGTTGGTGCGCCCGTACGCCATGACCGGGGGCCGGACCCGGCCGCGCTACCAGCTCGCCATCGAGGCACTGGTCAGCACCACGGCCGACCCGGCGCATCTCGCCGGGCTGCTCCCCGAGCACCAGCGGATCTGCCACCTGTGCCGTGAGGTCAAGTCGGTGGCCGAGGTCTCGGCGCTGCTGTCGATGCCACTCGGTGTCGCGCGGATCCTCGTGGCCGACCTGGCGGAGGCCGGCATGGTGGCGATCCATCAGCCGGGCAACGGAGAGGCCGGCGGCACGCCGGACGTGACACTGCTCGAAAGGGTGCTCAGTGGACTTCGCAAGCTCTAGCGGCGGTGCGGCCCGCTCAACCACCAGCGCGAAGATCGTGGTGGCGGGCGGCTTCGGCGTGGGCAAGACCACGTTCGTCGGCGCCGTCTCGGAGATCAACCCGCTGCGTACCGAAGCCGTCATGACGTCCGCGTCCGCGGGCATCGACGACCTGACCCACACGGGGGGCAAGACCACCACCACGGTGGCCATGGACTTCGGCCGTATCACCCTGGACCAGGACCTGATCCTGTACCTGTTCGGCACGCCCGGACAGGACCGCTTCTGGTTCATGTGGGACGACCTGGTCCGCGGCGCCATCGGCGCGGTGGTCCTGGTGGACACACGCCGCCTCGCCGACTGCTTCCCCGCCGTCGACTACTTCGAGAACAGCGGCCTGCCGTTCGTCGTCGCCCTGAACGGCTTCGAGGGACATCAGCCGTACAACCCCGAAGAGGTCCGTGAGGCGCTGCAGATCGGCCCGGACACTCCGATCATCACCACCGACGCCCGCCACCGCGCGGACGCCAAGAGCGCGCTCATCACCCTGGTCGAGCACGCCCTGATGGCCCGGCTCAAGTAGACGGCGACATACGGCAGTTGTCGTAGTTGTGCGGGGGTGGGCGGTGTCCTTTGACACCGTCCGCCCTCGTGTTCATAACATTTCGAGAGAGAATTAACGGGCCTCGGACACCCGCCGCGTACGACTGGTACCGCTGTGCTCACATTGACCCCGCTATTTGGCGGGGATTGTTCTTTATGCCCGGTTTATCTGAGGCGTACGCCACACGGAATGGCTGATTCCAACTGTTTGGAACGGACCCGCTCCACGTGCTGGAATTCGGCGAACTCCCTAGTAGTAGAGCTCTGAACGAAACACACGGCACAGCGTAGGTGCCGACGCCGAGAGGTTGTTGGTCGAGTGAGGCGAAGCATGACGAGCTCCGCAGAGCAGCAGGCGCGGGGCAACTTCACCCCGCCGCCGCGCATGGCGGCGTCGCCTGCGGTTGAGCCCGGTCCGCCGGCCCCGGCCGCCGGCAGCTCAAGCCGACTGTCCCCGCGCAACTGGCGCGTACCCACCCGCCTGAACGCGATCCTCCTCATCCCCGTGCTCGTCGGGCTGGTGATGGGCGGATTCCAGGTCAAATCCTCCATCGACACCTGGAGCGAGGCGCAGGACGCCGAGAAGACGGCGCTGATCGTGCGCGCCGCCTCGGAGTACGGCCAGGCCCTGCTCAACGAGCGTGACCTCACGGCGGGGCCCCTCCTGAAGGCCACCACCGAGCAGCAGCGCCAGAGCGACGACGTCACCAGGGCGTACGGCACCACCGACGCCGCGAAGAAGAAGTTCGACCAGGCCGTTTCGGACATGCCCGGGAAGCAGGGCCTGGAGCGCCGTCTGAGCCTCTTCCGCGCCGAGGAGCCGACGCTCGCCAGCCTCCGCAAGGTCGCGTACACCAAGTCCCTCGACCCGGTCAGCACCGAAGAGGGCTACGTCAAGGTCCAGCACTCGCTGATGGAGTTCTCCAACGAGCTCGGCCTCGGCACCGGCAACATCACCAGCTACGGCCGTACGGTCTACGCCATCCAGCTCGCCAAGGCCGCCGAGTCGCTGCAGCGCTCCATCGGCATGCATCTGCTGGTCCGCCCCAGCGAGGACGAGACCACGTTCGCCAAGCAGACCGTGGCCTTCAACTCGTACAACTACCTCGAGCAGATCGCCCTCCTCGAGTACGTGTCCGGCGGTACGCAGGCCGACACGGACAAGCTGAAGCAGATCATGGCGGGCAAGGCCGCCGACGGTGAGAAGAAGCTGCAGGCCCTCGGCCTCAACCCGCCGAAGGGCAAGAAGGACGGCTCGGTCGTCAGCGGCATGGCCGAGATGATCGGCCAGGGTCAGAGCCCCAGGCAGCTCAAGAAGAACAGCATCACGCCCGAGACGTGGATGGGCGCGGCCACCGCCAAGTTCGACGGCTACTCCGAGATCGAGACCGGTCTCGTCAACAAGGCCGTGACCGAGGCCGCCCAGATCTCCGACGACGCCAAGCGCGACGCCATCCTCAACGGCGCCATCGTCGTGATCGCCCTGCTCACCGCGTTCATCCTGGCCGGCCTGATGGCCCGCCAGATGAGCCGCTCGATGCGTCAGCTGCGTACCGCCGCCTTCAACATCGCCGAGCAGCGTCTGCCGATGCTGGTCGACCAGCTCTCGCGTACGGAGCCGGGCCGCGTCGACACCCGTGTGCAGCCGATCCCGATCGACACCCAGGACGAGATCGGCGAAGTCGCCCGTGCCTTCGACCAGGTCCACCGCGAGGCCGTCCGGCTCGCCGCCGAGCAGGCCATGCTCCGTGGCAACGTCAACGCGATCTTCACCAACCTCTCGCGCCGTAACCAGTCGCTGATCGAGGGCCAGCTGACCCTGATCACCGACCTGGAGAACAACGAGGCCGACCCGGACCAGCTGGAGAACCTCTTCAAGCTGGACCACCTGGCGACCCGTATGCGCCGCAACGGCGAGAACCTCCTGGTCCTCGCCGGCGAGGAGCCGGGCCGCCGCTGGAACCAGCCGGTGCCACTGGTCGACGTGCTCCGCGCCGCCTCCTCGGAGGTGGAGTCCTACGAGCGCATCGAGCTGACGGGCGTCCCGGAGACGGACATCCACGGCCAGGCCGTGACCGACCTTGTGCACCTGCTGGCCGAGCTGCTGGAGAACGCCACGACGTTCTCCTCGCCGCAGACCAAGGTCCGCGTGACGGCCACCCGGCTGCCCGACGGCCGCGTCATGATCGAGATCCACGACAAGGGCATCGGCCTGACCGCCGAGGACTTCGCCGACATCAACCACAAGCTGGCCAACCCGCCGACGGTGGACGCCGCTGTCTCGCAGCGCATGGGCCTGTTCGTGGTCGGCCGCCTCGCCGACCGGCACGGTGTCCGGGTCCAGCTGCGCCCCTCGGGCGAGCAGGCCGGCACCACCTCTCTGGTCATGCTTCCCGACGCCATCACCCACGGTGGCGGTGGCGAGGCGCTGCCCGAGGACGACTTCACGGTCTCCCAGATCATTCCGGAACAGCATTCGTTCGAGCCCGCCCCGGTCCAGGCCGCGCCGATGCGCACCGCCGCGGAACTCGGCTTCGACGACTCCCGGTACGAGGATGCCTCGGAGGCCTCCGGCCAGCTCGACCCGGTGGGCCGCTCGCTGATGCGAGAGGAGCGCCGTGCCGCGCTGGAGGCGCAGGCACAGGGCGGCGAGCAGCCGCTCTACCGCGACGAGGTGGACTACTCGCAGGGGCAGCAGCAGTACGCCCCCGAGTACGGCCAGGACTACTCGCAGGAGTACGTCCAGGAGCAGCCGCAGGCGTACGACGGATACCAGCAGCCCAACGGTTACCCTGAGCCCCAGGAGCACCACGAGTCGGCATATGCGGAAGCCAATTACCAGGCTCCGCAGACTCCGGAGCCTCAGTACGACAACCAGTTCGACACCCAGTCCCACCAGGAAGAGTGGTCGAATCAGGTTACGTACCAGGGTGGGTTCGAGCCGGAATACCGGAGCGAACCGGAATCTGCCCCCGGCGCTCCCACGAACGCCCCCGAGCGCGTAGGCTTCGACCGTCCCGGACCCTCTCCGAGCAGCAGCCAGGCGACAACCAACGCCGGTCTGCCGCGACGCGGCGGTACCCAGCAGCCCCAGCAGCAGTGGCAGCAGCCCGCCGAGCAGGCCCAACAGGCTCCGCAGAGCGCTCAGGCCGACGCGAACGGCAGCGGCAACGGTGCCGGCCCCGAGGACTGGCGCTCGACCAACGACGAGCGCTGGCACCGGGCGGAGAAACTCCGCGATCCGAAGGCGGGCGGGGTCACCCCCTCCGGTCTTCCGCGGCGGGTGCCCAAGGCGAACCTCGTCGAGGGCACGGCTGAGCAGACCCCGCAGGGCGGACCTCAGGTCTCCCGCGCCCCGGAGGACGTGCGCGGCAGGTTGAGCAACCTGCGGCGCGGTGTCCAGCAGGGACGCAACGCGGGGACGGACACGAACGGATCGGGCTTCGGCCCGGGCAGTAGTACCTACAACCAGGAGCGTTAGTGTGAGCCCGATGAGCCAGGCGGCGCAGAATCTGAACTGGTTGATCACCAACTTCGTGGACAACACCCCTGGGGTGTCCCACACCGTGGTGGTCTCCGCCGACGGACTCCTGCTGGCGATGTCCGAAGGTTTCCCCCGTGACCGCGCCGATCAGCTGGCGGCCGTAGCCTCCGGGCTGACCTCGCTGACCGCAGGGGCGTCCCGGATTTTCGAAGGCGGCGCGGTCAACCAGACGGTGGTGGAGATGGAACGGGGCTTCCTCTTCATCATGTCCGTCTCCGACGGTTCCTCGCTGGCCGTACTCGCACACCCCGAGGCCGATATCGGTCTGGTGGGTTACGAGATGGCTCTGCTCGTGGACCGGGCGGGCAGTGTGCTCACCCCGGACCTGCGTGCAGAGCTCCAGGGAAGTCTTCTCAACTAACAGGCAGACAGTGCGTTTCACGCCACCGCACCATAGGGTGCGGTGGCGCGGCTCCACAGGGACATGGACCGGCGACCGGCAGTCGGAGGAGGAAACGTGGCAACACCCCCAGGCGGACGCCCTTATGACGGTGCTCACCAGACGCCGGGTGATCACTCTCAGAACCGCTTCAACTTTCCCTCCACGCCGAGCAGACAGGGTCCCCAACAGCCTTACCAGCAGCCGCAGCAGCAGCCGTACGACCCGTCGTACGGCCAGCCGCAGCAGCCGCGTATCCAGCCGGTGCAGCCGCGACGGGCGCCGGAGCCCGCTCCCGCGGCGCACAACCCGCTGGTGCGCCCCTACGCCATGACCGGCGGCCGGACCCGGCCGCGCTACCAGCTCGCCATCGAGGCACTGGTCAGCACCACGGCGGAGCCCGCCCGGCTGCAAGGGCAGTTGCCCGAGCACCAGCGGATCTGCCGACTGTGCATCGAGATCAAGTCGGTCGCCGAGATCTCGGCACTTCTCACCATCCCCCTCGGCGTTGCCCGGATCCTCGTCGCCGACCTGGCGGAGGCCGGACTTGTTGCCATTCACCAGCCCGGCGGCGACGAGTCCGCCGGCGGCCAGCCAGCCGTGACACTGCTCGAAAGGGTGCTCAGTGGACTTCGCAAGCTCTAGCGGCGGTGCAGCCCGCTCAACCACCAGCGCGAAGATCGTGGTGGCGGGCGGCTTCGGCGTGGGCAAGACCACGTTCGTCGGCGCCGTCTCGGAGATCAACCCGCTGCGTACCGAAGCCGTCATGACGTCTGCCTCCGCGGGCATCGACGACCTGACCCACACCGGGGACAAGACCACCACCACGGTGGCCATGGACTTCGGCCGTATCACCCTGGACCAGGACCTGATCCTGTACCTGTTCGGCACGCCCGGACAGGACCGCTTCTGGTTCATGTGGGACGACCTGGTCCGCGGCGCCATCGGCGCGGTGGTCCTGGTGGACACACGCCGCCTCGCCGACTGCTTCCCCGCCGTCGACTACTTCGAGAACAGCGGCCTGCCGTTCGTCATCGCCCTCAACGGCTTCGACGGACACCAGCCGTACAACCCCGAAGAGGTCCGTGAGGCGCTGCAGATCGGCCCGGACACTCCGATCATCACCACCGACGCCCGCCACCGCGCGGACGCCAA
>NZ_JBSFUK010000015.1:0-126652 GCF_053591755.1 Streptomyces sp. NPDC002926 | reverse complement strand
TACTGCAGGGGGGACCCTGTGGGAGAGTAGGACACCGCCGAACAATTATTGTGGGAAAGCCCCGTACCGTCATGGTGCGGGGCTTTTCTGCGTTCGGAACCCATTGCGCCAACCCCCTCGATCCGTATGCCCCGCCCGCTGCTCAGAGACGGCCGGCGGCCTTCAGCGCCAGATAGGCATCCGCGAGGGCAGGGGCGAGGTGGTCAGGCGTGGCGTCGACGACCGTGACTCCGTGGCGCTGGAGTTGTTCCGCAGTACGGCGGCGCTGAGCCTGGGCCTGGGTGCCGGCCGCGGCCTCGTACACGGCCTCGACGGTGCCTCGGGTCTTGGTCATCTGCTCGATGTGAGGGTCGGCGACCGAGGCCACGAGTACGGTGTGGCGTTTTGTGAGCTGAGGAAGGACGGGGAGCAGTCCCTCTTCGATCGGCGCGGCGTCGAGGCCGGTGAGCAGAACGATGAGGGAGCGGCGCGGGGCGCTGTGCAGTGCCGTGGCGCTGAGGCCGCGGGCGTCGGTTTCCACGAGTTCGGGTTCCAGCGGAGCGAGGGCGTTGACCACGGCCGGCAGCAGGTCACCGGCCGAACGGCTTTGCACCTGGGCGCGGATACGCCGGTCGTAGGCCAGGAGGTCCACACGGTCACCGGCGCGCGAGGCCAGTACGGTGAGGAGCAGTGCTGCGTCCATGGCCGCGTCGAGGCGCGGGACATCTCCGACCCGGCCGGCCGAGGTGCGGCCGGTGTCGAGTACGACGAGGATGTGGCGATCGCGTTCGGGGCGCCACGTGCGTACGGCGACGGAGGACTGCCGGGCGGTGGCACGCCAGTCGATGGAACGGGTGTCATCCCCGGGGACGTAGTCGCGGAGGCTGTCGAACTCGGTTCCCTGTCCGCGGATCAGGACGCTGGTGCGGCCGTCGAGCTCCCGCAGTCGGGCAAGCCGGGACGGCAGATGCTTGCGGCTGGTGAAGGGCGGCAGCACGCGCACGGTCCAGGGGACCCGGTGGCTGCCCTGGCGGGCGGCGAGGCCCAGTGGCCCGTACGAGCGGACGGTGACGCGTTCTGCCTCACGGTCGCCCCGACGCGTGGGGCGCAGGACCGTGGTGAGACGTCGACGTTCACCAGAGGGGACGGTCAACCTGTGCCGGGACGCGGCTTGTTCGGTGCCGGTGAGCCAGCTGCTGGGCGGCCAGGCGTCGCGGAGGTGGGCGCGCAGGCGGCGGCTGGAGGTGTTGGTGACAGTGAGCTGCACTTTCGCGCTGTCACCCAATCGAACTGATGTGTCACCGCTTCGGGTGAATCGGAGCGTTCGCACTGGCGCGGCGAGCGCGTAGTCGCACAGGATTGCCAGTGAGAGAGGCGCGTTCACGGCGAGCATCCCCGTCCAGCTCGGGGCGAGGATGCCTACGGGGAGAGAGCCGAGAGCTGCGAGAAGCGCCGTTCTTCCGGTGAGGGCCATGGGTCACTGCCTCATCGGGGGACGGGGACGTGGGCGAGGATCGCGGTGATGACGGAGTCGGCGGTGACTCCCTCCATCTCTGCCTCAGGGCGGAGCTGGATCCGGTGGCGCAGGGTGGGCAGAGCCAGGGCCTTCACATCGTCCGGGATGACGTAGTCCCGGCCGGTGAGCCAGGCCCAGGCGCGTGCGGTGGAGAGCAGGGCTGTAGCGCCTCGGGGAGACACACCGAGGGTGAGTGAGGGGGATTCACGGGTGGCACGGCAGATATCGACGACATAGCCGGCGATCTCGGAGGAGACGGAGGTCTTGGCGACGGCGGCGCGAGCCGCTTCCAGGTCGGCGGGGCCGGCCACGGGGCGCACGCCCGCGGACTTGAGGTCGCGTGGGTCGAAGCCTTCAGCGTGACGGGTGAGGACGTTGATCTCGTCCTCGCGGGAGGGCAGAGGGACCGTCAGTTTGAGCAGGAAGCGGTCCAGTTGGGCTTCGGGGAGCGGGTATGTGCCTTCGTACTCCACCGGGTTCTGGGTTGCGGCGACCAGGAACGGGTCAGGTAGCAGGCGGGGCGTGCCGTCGACAGTGACCTGCCGCTCTTCCATTGCTTCGAGAAGCGATGACTGGGTCTTGGGCGGGGTGCGGTTGATTTCGTCGGCGAGCAGAAGGTTGGTGAACACCGGACCGGGCTGGAAGGAGAACTCGGCGGTGCGCGCGTCGTAGACGAGAGACCCGGTGACATCACTGGGCATCAGATCGGGGGTGAACTGGACGCGCTTGGTGTCGAGTTCGAGGGACGCCGCGAGGGTGCGGACCAGCAGCGTCTTGGCGACGCCGGGTACTCCTTCGAGGAGGACGTGGCCGCGGCAGAGCAGAGCCACGACGAGCCCGGTGACAGCGGGATCCTGGCCGACCACGGCCTTGGCGATCTCGGTGCGCAGTGCCTCCAGGGAGGTGCGGGCGCGGTCCGAGTTCTGAGCTGTCTCGGGGGTCGGGGCGCTCATGAAGTGCGTACCTCTCTTTCGAGGGCGTCGAGTTGGTCTGCCAGATGAATGAGGGCGGTGTCGTCGGCCGGTGCCGGGCCGAAGAGCAGGGTCTTGAGATCCCGTTCGCCGGTGGGGAGTTGGGCCGACACCGCGGGGAGCAGGACCTCGGAGGAGTGGGCGTCGGTCGGGGGGACGCCGAGGAGCGGGGCGAGGCGGGTGCGGGTGGCCGAGCGCAGGGCTGCGGCCGCGCGGTCGCGGGCGTTCACCTTGCGGTAGAGGCGGGCGCGGCCTTCGGTGGACTCTGAAGCGCGGATGGCCACGGGGAGCCGCTCGGTCACCAGGGGGCCGAGTCGGCGGGCGCGCCAGACGGCGGCCAGGACTGCGGCGAGTGCGAGTTGGAGAGTCCCCCAGGCCCAGCCGGAGGGGACCAGGTCGAGGAATGAGCTGCTGCCGCCGTCGGTGCTGTCGTCAGCGGCGGAGCTGTCACTGAGCGAAGGGAGGTACCAGACCAGATGGGTGCGGGAGCCGAGGAGTTGCAGGGCGAGGGAAGCGTTGCCGTGCTTGTCCAGAAGGTGGTTGTAGAGGATGTCGGGGGAGCCGAGCAGGACTGTGTCGCCCTCGTTCGGCTCGTCGATCCTGAGCAGCGTGGGCAGGCCGCCGCTCGGGTAGCAGCTGTCGGCATGGGACGTCTCGGAGGCGTACCGCTCACCGCCGAGGTCGGCATTGCCGGCGCTGCGCGCGGCGGGGAGGGCGCACTGGGGGGTGAGCGCCGAAACCGGGGCCGGAGCTTCGGTGCGGGTGCCCGGGGCCAGTGCGTCGATGGACGCAGGTCCGGCGGAGAGGAGGACGGTGCGTCCGCCGGACGAGGCGGTGGCGGTGTGCAAGGTCTGCTGCTGGTGGTCCGTCAGCAGGTCGGGGGCGGCGACGAGAAGCGTGGTGTCGGGGCCGGCTGCGGAGGTGGCCTCGTCGAGGGTGGTGATGACGCGGGTGGAGACGCCGCGGCCCTTCAGGAGTTCGGCGACGGCGCGGCTGCCGTAGCGGTCCGGGGACCGGGGGTCGAGGCGGCCGTGCTCGTCACCGGAGCGCAGGGCGGCCATGGCGATCCCGCCTGCGACGAGGACGACGAGCGCGAGCAGCAGGCCGCGGGCGCGGGTCCACACCTGTCGGGTGGTGGGAGAGATGGAGGTGGAGCCGAGGGTGGCCGCGGTCATTCGGCTGCTCCTTGGGCCGCGCCGGTCAGCCGGGGCTTCGCGCGCTCGATCTCCACGTCCAGATCCCGCAGGCGGAGGTATGCCTGTCGGTCGGCGGTGCGGCCGCCGTATGTGACGTCGTCGAACTCCCGGGCGGAGACACGCAGTCCGTCGGCGTGGTCGGGGAGGGAACGGCCGGCCTCGGCGGCGGCCTCGTCGGCTGTGCGGCCCGGGCGCGGGTCGAGGACAACTCGCTCCTCCAGGGAGCGGACGATTGCCCGCATCCGTTCCTGGACGGCTTGGTTCCAGCGTCCGGCAGCGGCGTGCGCTTCAGCGGCCGCGCGGTGTTCGGACGCGCTGCGGGGGCTGTCGTCGAAGAGGGAGTCGGCGGAGCCAGGGGCGCGTCGGGGCGTGCCAAGACGCCACCAGAGAGCGGCCACCAGGCCGATGACGACCAGGATGACGACGAGGAGGCCGAGCGTGCCCCCGGGGGCGGCGCCGGACGCGGCGTCGAAGATGCTGCCGACCCAGTCCCAGAAGCGGTTGAGGCCGCGCTGGAGGAGGCTCGGGTCGTTCTCGTGGTACATCGGTTTGGACAGTTCCCGCTCCGCCGCTTCGCGGGCGGGGATTCGTGGGGTGTCCACCGGTACGTCATCGCCTGCACGAATCAGCAGCCGCGCTGTCGTCACGCCCCCCGTCGTGGACACCGCATCAGCTCCTGGTGGAGTGGTTGCCAGGCGGCTCGGAGCCGTAGCCGGGCACGCCGGCGGCCCGTGCGAGTTCGAGGTCGAGGGCCTCGCGGCGGATGCGCTGGTCCACGTAGAGGAGGACCGTCACGCCGGCGGAGATCGGGTAGGTGATGGAGGAGGCGATCACCGAGCCGATGCCCGTGATGATCAGGAAGGGCCAGCCGAAGTCGGGTGTGGTCCCGGAGAAGAGGTCGCTGAAGCTGCTGCCGTCGACCGCGTACGCGATCAGACTGAACGGCACTGCGATGATCATCGACACCAGCAGGGTCAGCAGCAGCGTGAGCGCCAGGATGCCGAAAGTCCGCCACCAGGCGCCCTGGACCAGCTTGGCGGAACGGCGAAGGGACGGAATCACGCCCTGGCGCTCCAGCATCAGAGCGGGGGAGGCGAGGGCGAACAGAATCATCAGCCAGAGGATGACGACGCAGGCCGCCAGGCCCCCGAGCAGGGCGAGCGCGATTCCCGCACCGTTGCCGAGCAGCAGGCCGGGGAGGATGCCCACGGTCATGATGGTGGCGCTCATGAGAGGCAGCAGCAGTGTCAGGCCCAGCAGCTGAGGCAGCCGGGGCCGTGCCTCGTGCCAGGCTTCGGAGAGCGTCACCGGGCGGCCCAGTACCGAGCGGCTGATCACCATGGTGAGAAGCGCCGTGGTGAAGAGCGTGCCGATCAAGGTGATCAGCAGCGCCGGGCCCATGGCGAGCAGGCTCGACTGCATCGAGTCCACGGACTGGCTGAGGGCTTCCGACGGGCTTGCGTTGGGGTCGACTTGGGGCGGATCCGGGAGCAGGTAGCGCTCGACCAGGATGTCGCAGATCTGGGAGATCACGGAGACGGTGATCGTGACGCCCAGCACTGTGCGCCAGTGGGCGCGAAGAGTCGACACCGCGCCGTCGAGGATCTCGCCGACCCCGAGAGGGCGCAGCGGGATGACGCCGGGCTTCGCCGCGGCCGGCGGCCGGCCCCAGCTGCCGCGCGGCTGACCGCTGCCCCAGCCGGGGGCGGGCGTTGGCGTCGGGCCGGGGTTCGTGCGAGGTGCGGTCGGCGCGGACCACTGTCCCGGGGGCGGCTGCTCCGGGGACCACTTCGAGGCGGGGCCGCTCTCGTCGGCGGGCTCGGCGGGCCGGGGCACGCCGGATTCCTGCCCGTCGGACGGAGCAGATCCGGGCGAGGCCCAGCCCGGAGTGTCGTTCACGGTCGTCCACCTCATGGCTTGGTCGCGAGGCCGGCTCGGCGAGCCGGCACGTTCAGGGTGCCCGTCCGCCAGTCGAGGCGGCAGGTTGGCAGCCATCGTGCCACGCGTTGTCAGCTGGTGGGCCGGGCGCTGGATCTCCTTCGCACCTTCATTGTCGGTGACTCACGGGGCAGACTGGGCGGATGGCTGATCAGTACGCACAAAACCCGGCCGGCACAGAGCCGCTCACGCTTCCCGTGCTGCGCTGGGAGGAGCCACCGGAAGGCCCCGTACTGGTGCTTCTCGACCAGACCCGGCTGCCCGCCGAGGAGGTCGAGCTGGTCTGTACCGATGTGCCTGCCCTGGCGAGGGCGATTCAGACGCTCGCTGTGCGGGGGGCGCCGCTGCTGGGCATCGCCGGTGCGTATGGTGTGGCACTCGCCGCCGCGCGGGGCTTCGACGTGGATGAGGCGGTGGCACTGCTGGAGAGTGCGAGGCCCACCGCGGTGAATCTGGGGTACGGAGTGCGGCGGGCGGCGGTCGCCCACCGGGCGGCGGTGGACAAGGGCGCGGACGCGGAACAGGCAGCCCGGACTGCGCTCGCGGCAGCCAAGGAGCTGCACCGGGAGGATGCCGAGGACAGTGTCCGGATGGCTGAGCACGGGCTGGCGCTCCTTGAGGAGCTGCTGCCGGGCGGCGGTCACCGGATCCTGACCCACTGCAACACCGGGGCGCTGGTGTCGGGAGGCGAGGGCACCGCGTTCGCGGTGGCGCTCACGGCACATCGGGTGGGCCGGCTGCGGCGGCTGTGGGTGGACGAGACGAGGCCGCTGCTTCAGGGCGCGCGGCTGACCGCCTACGAAGCGGCGCGCAACGGAATGCCGTACACACTGCTCACGGACAATGCCGCGGGATCGCTCTTCGCGGCGGGGGAGGTGGATGCCGTACTCATCGGGGCTGACCGGATAGCGGCTGACGGATCGGTGGCGAACAAGGTGGGGAGTTACCCGCTGGCGGTGCTCGCGAAGTACCACCATGTGCCGTTCATCGTGGTCGCGCCGACGACGACGGTGGACCTGAACACGCCGGACGGGGCATCGATAGAGGTGGAACAGAGGCCGGGACATGAAGTGACCGAGGTCACATCGCCGCAGATCGCGGGGGCTACCGGTGCGGGCGGCGGGATGCCGGTCGCACCGCTGGGTACCCAGGCGTACAACCCGGCTTTTGATGTCACGCCGCCGGATCTGGTGACGGCGATCGTCACCGAGGAGGGTGCGTTGTCCCCGGTCACAGGGGGAGGAATCGCGGAGCTGTGTGCCAGGTCACGCCAGGTAACGATTAGCTAATGGGATGATGTCGATTATGAAGGGACGAGTCCTTGTCGTCGATGACGACACCGCACTGGCCGAGATGCTCGGGATTGTGCTGCGTGGTGAAGGTTTCGAGCCGTCGTTCGTAGCGGACGGCGATAAGGCACTTGCCGCTTTCCGTGAGGCCAAACCGGATCTGGTTCTGCTGGATCTCATGCTGCCCGGACGGGACGGCATCGAGGTGTGCCGGCTCATCAGGGCCGAGTCCGGCGTGCCGATCGTGATGCTCACCGCCAAGAGCGACACCGTGGATGTGGTGGTCGGCCTGGAGTCCGGGGCCGATGACTACATCGTCAAACCGTTCAAGCCGAAGGAGCTGGTCGCCCGGATCCGGGCCCGGCTGAGGAGGTCGGAGGAGCCGGCGCCCGAGCAGCTGGCGATCGGGGATCTGGTCATCGATGTGGCCGGTCACTCCGTGAAGCGGGAAGGGCAGTCCATCGCTCTGACCCCGCTCGAGTTCGACCTGCTGGTCGCGCTCGCCCGTAAGCCCTGGCAGGTGTTCACCCGCGAGGTGCTGCTGGAGCAGGTGTGGGGATATCGCCACGCCGCTGACACCAGGCTGGTCAATGTGCATGTACAGCGGTTGCGTTCCAAGGTCGAGAAGGACCCCGAGCGCCCGGAGATCGTGGTGACCGTCCGTGGTGTCGGTTACAAGGCCGGGCCGAGCTGACATGTCCCGAGGCAGCGTTGCTCCGAAGCCCGGGCAGCCGGGAGTCCGTGCGGGGCGGGCTGCCGGACCGGGGTGGGGGCCCTCGCGATTCGGCCGTCTGCTCCAGGGCGGACGACTGCTCCAGGAAGGGGCGCCGGGTGGACCGGTGCCCCGGCTGGTCATGCGCTGGATCCGCCGTCCGCTGCTGCCCGCAGTGCGGCTGTGGCGGCGGAACATCCAGCTCAGGGTGGTCGCGACCACGCTGCTGATGTCGCTCGGCGTCGTGCTGCTGCTCGGCTTCGTCGTCATCGGGCAGGTGCGCAACGGCCTGCTCGACGCCAAGGGGAGGGCGGCGCAGAGCCAGGCGGCCGGTGGCTTCGCCGTGGCGCGGGAGAAGGCGAACGCGTCGGTGGGCCCCGGTGGGCAGGACGGTGCCGCCACCGATGGCAGGACCGCGCGGAGCTCCTGGCGGTCCGATCTCGTGGACCAGCTCGCCAGTGGCGGGCAGGGGGCGTTCAACCTGGTGGCGCTGAGCGCCGACTCCCAGGACGCGGGCTCCAGCCGTGCGCCCCGGACGTCGGGCGGTGTGGACCACACGAGCATTCCCGTGGCCTTGCGGGAAGCCGTCGACCAGGGCACCGGCACGTACGAGACGTACGTCCGGATCAAGTACAACAACGATGTGCACGAGCCGGAGCCCGGGCTGGTCGTCGGCACCCGGCTGAACGACATCGAGGGCAATCCCTACGAGCTCTACTACCTCTTCCCGCTGGCGCAGGAGGAGCAGTCGCTCAACCTGGTCAGGGGGACCCTCGCCACGGCCGGGCTGTTCGTGGTCGTCCTGCTGGGAGCCATCGCCTGGCTGGTGGTGCGGCAGATCGTCACGCCCGTGCGGATGGCCGCCGGGATCGCCGAGCGGCTCTCGGCGGGCCGGCTCCAGGAGCGGATGAAGGTCACCGGCGAGGACGACATCGCCAGGCTGGGCGAGGCCTTCAACAAGATGGCGCAGAACCTCCAGCTGAAGATCCAGCAGCTGGAGGAGCTCTCCAGGATGCAGCGGCGCTTCGTCTCGGACGTCTCGCACGAGCTCCGCACGCCTCTGACGACCGTACGGATGGCCGCGGACGTCATCCACGAGGCGCGCGTCGACTTCGACCCGGTGACTGCGCGCTCCGCCGAGCTTCTCGGCGATCAGCTCGACCGCTTCGAGTCACTGCTCTCCGACCTGCTCGAAATCAGCCGCTTCGATGCGGGAGCGGCGGCGCTGGAGGCCGAGGCGATAGACCTTCGCGAAGTCGTACGGCGGGTGATCGGCGGTGCCGAGCCGCTGGCCGAGCGAAAAGGTACCCGGATACGCGTGACCGGTGACGAGCAGCCGGTTGTGGTGGAGGCCGATGCCCGGCGGTTGGAGCGTGTGCTGCGCAACCTGGTCGTCAACGCCGTCGAGCACGGCGAGGGCCGGGACGTCGTGGTGCGGATGGCTGTGGCCGGCGGGGCCGTCGCGGTCGCCGTGCGTGACTACGGCGTCGGACTGAAGCCGGGCGAGGCGACTCGGGTCTTCAACCGCTTCTGGCGGGCCGATCCGGCGCGTGCCCGTACCACCGGCGGCACCGGCCTCGGTCTGTCCATCGCGGTCGAGGACGCCCGGCTGCACGGCGGCTGGCTGCAGGCGTGGGGCGAGCCCGGCGGAGGCTCGCAGTTCCGGCTGACACTGCCGCGTACGGCGGACGAGCCGCTGCGCGGTTCGCCCATACCGCTGGAGCCGGAAGACTCCCGGCAGAACCGTGAGCGTGCCGGTTTCGCGGGGCCGAAGACGAGCGGGCAGCTGCTGACGTCCGTGCCGGCTCAGTCGGCGTCGGACCGATCGTCCTTGCCCGTACCACCGCGCATTCCCGTACCACCCCGTACAGGGCCCGGTGGGGTGGATCCGGCGGCCCTTCCGGGCAACGGTGCCCGAGTGGTGGCACGACAGGCCGGGGAGCGGCGAGGCGGCGACTCAGCGCCACAGCTTTCTTCGGAACGTTCAGAACGTGAGGACACGACTCGTGGGCGCTGATCCCCGTCGGAACGGCCGCACAGGTGCCGTCCGCGCGTCCGCGCTGCTCGCCTGCAGCGGTGTGCTGCTGGCCGGGTGCGCGTCGATGCCGGACAGCGGTGACATCCATGCGGTGAAGGCGTCCCAGCGTGCGGACTCCCAGGTACGGGTGTATGCCGTACCGCCGCGGCAGGGGGCGACGCCGGGCGAGATCGTCACGGGCTTCCTGGAGGCCATGACCAGCGACGACACAAACTTCGCCGTCGCCCGGAAGTATCTGGTGCCGGCGACTTCCAGGAAGTGGCGGCCGGAGGCGGGTACCACGGTGCTGACGGCGGCGCCGGACTCGGGACAGCCCGTGGCCGGTGACCGGGAAAACCCGGGCATGGACTTTCCGCTCATCGGCAAGCAGATCGCGACGGTGGACTCGCAGCACGCCTATCAGGCGGTTTCGCCCACCCAGTACCGCACGACCATTCACCTTTCGCAGCAGAGCGGTCCGGACGGCAAGGAGTGGCGCATCGACGCTCTGCCGCCGGGGCTGGTGCTCGGAGCATCCGACTTCCAGCGCAACTACCGCTCCGTGAACAAGTACTACTTCGCCTACGCGTCCAGGAGCAATGTGGTCGTGGCCGATCCTGTTTTCATCCGGCAGCGACTGGATCCGGTGACCCGTATGGATCCGGTCACCCAGACGGTCAAGGCGCTGCTCGAAGGCCCGACCGACTGGCTGAAGCCTGTGGTCCAGTCGCCGTTCCCCGCCGGTACGGCGCTGAAGAAGGGCACCAAGGCGCTGGTGTTCGACGACCGGAACGCGCTGAAGGTGCCGTTGAACGAGACGGCGTCCAATGTGGGCCACTCGCAGTGCATGAAGCTGGCGGCCCAGATCCTCTTCACCCTGAAGGACCTTTCGTCCACGCGGATCGAGCAGGTGGAGCTGCAGCGTGCGGACGGCTCGCAGCTGTGCGTGCTCGACGGTGGCCAGGCGGAGGCGATCGCGCCGGACCACACCTCGGTCAGGCCCGTCAACCAGTACTTCGTCGACAAGAAGAAGCAGTTGGCGCTGCTGTCGGGCGGTGCCAAGGACATGAGCGAACCGCAGCATGTGCCGGGGCCGTTCGGCAATGGGCAGCTGCCGGTCGGCGTGGTGGGCGTGGCCCGCGACGAGCGCACCGCAGCTGCGGTTTCCACCGACTTCAGCCGCCTCTTCGTGGCGTCCATCAAGTCGGGGAGCGAGGTGGGTGACGCGCTGGTGCAGAGCAAGGGCAAGGACCCCGCCCATCGCCTCTCGGCGCCCAGCTGGGACGGCCGGGGCGATCTGTGGGTGGCGGACCGCGACCCCACGAATCCGGCGCTGCTGCGCCTCGCCGGCGGTTCCGGCGCACCGAAGAACGTCAAGATCCTGCCGGGTCTCGGGGGTGCGCGTATCGAGGCGCTGCGGGTGTCGGCGGACGGTGTGCGGATCGCGCTGCTGCTCACCAAGGACGGGAGGACCACGCTGCAGATCGGACGCGTGGAGCGCCAGGGCTCCACCGACAACCCGGTGGTCTCCGTGGCGGATCTGCGGCCTGCCGCGCCCCAGATGGAGACGGTGACAGCCGTCTCCTGGGCCGGTTACAGCAGGCTCGTGGTGGTCGGCAAGGAGTCCGGCGGGGTCCAGCAGGTGCGCTACATCCAGACGGACGGCTCGAGTTCGGCCACGAGCATTCTGCCGGGGCTCAACCGGGTCAAGGCCGTTGCGGCGTCGGACGACGAGAACCGGCCCCTGGTGGCGTACTCCGAGGACGACGGCATCGTGTG
This sequence comes from Streptomyces sp. NPDC002926, assembly GCF_053591755.1. Lineage (NCBI taxonomy): Bacteria > Bacillati > Actinomycetota > Actinomycetes > Kitasatosporales > Streptomycetaceae > Streptomyces > Streptomyces sp. NPDC002926. Next base: position 115,255 of record NZ_JBSFUK010000015.1, on the reverse strand, counting down.
GCTGCCGACGGGTGCCAACTGGCAGACGCTGGTCGAGGACGGATCTTCCCCGGTCTATCCGGGGTAGGGCCGCCGGACGACGGTCACCCCGCGGGCCAGTTGTCCACAGGGGTGGCAGGGTGCCGCCGGTGTTGGCACAGTGGTTGCCATGCGGGGGTGGTGGCGCGAAATCTCCGGTCTGGTGCTGCCGGCCGCCTGTGGCGGCTGCGGCGTTCCTCGTACGCAGCTGTGCGAGGAGTGCGCCCGAGCGCTGCACGGCGCCGCGGCACGCCGGGCGAGGCCTGTGCCGGAGCCTGCGGGCCTGCCGGTTGTGCATGCCGCCGCCCCGTATGCGGACGCTGTACGTGCGGTGCTGCTGGCGCACAAGGAGCGGGGCGCTCTGGGGCTGGCCCGGCCGCTGGGTGTCGCGCTCGCCGGGGCGGTACGGGCCGCGGTGCCGGTTTCCCGGGCCGCCCGGGGACGGTGGCCGCTGCTGCTCGTACCCGTGCCGTCCGCTCGGTCTGCGGTCAGGGCACGCGGTCACGACGCCGCGCGGCGGATCGCGCTGGCGGCGGCGGGTGAGCTTCGGCGCACGGGGACCGAGGCGAGGGTTCTACCGGTGCTGCGGCAGCGGCGGGCGGTGGCCGACCAGTCGGATCTCACGGCCCGCGAGCGGGTGGCGAACCTGGCGGGGGCACTGGAGGTGGTGGCCGGAGGCGGACGGCTTCTGGAGGGCGGCCGGGCAGTGCTGGTGGACGACCTCATGACGACCGGGGCTTCGCTGGCCGAGGCGGCGCGGGCGCTCCGTGCCGGCGCAGGTCTGCGATGTGCTGGATTTCTGCAGCCGAGCGCAGCGGTTGTCGCGGTACCTCCGCTGTCTTTGGAAATAAACTGGAACTGACGGGGAACTCACATCGTTGCAGGTTGTAAGAGAGGAAAACGCTCCTAACGGAGGTACGCGCTGGTAGCGGGTGCCGACACCCGTCCGATCGAGCTATGTTCGGTTGTGAGGAATGGCTGTAGCCGTATCTCACCCGAATGCACTGTCGTGCTTCCGGTCAGGGGTTCGAGGATGCGAGAACCTCGAAAATTGATGGGGTGGAGATCTTGTCGGCTGGGGAGGAGGAGGTGAAAGTCCGTCCGAGGCTCCGGTGATCACCGGGGTCTGGTGCAAGAGGGAGACGCTCCGCAGCCTGCGAGCGGGCGGGGCTATCCGGGAACGGAGTTCTGCGTGGACATCGTCGTCAAGGGCCGCAAGACCGAGGTGCCAGAGCGGTTCCGCAAGCACGTGGCCGAGAAGCTGAAGCTGGAGAAGATCCAGAAGCTCGACGGCAAGGTGATCAGCCTGGACGTCGAGGTGTCCAAGGAGCACAACCCGCGGCAGGCCGACCGTTCCGACCGCGTGGAGATCACACTCCACTCCCGAGGCCCGGTGATCCGGGCGGAGGCAGCGGCAGCCGATCCGTACGCAGCGCTCGATCTGGCCACGGGCAAGCTGGAGGCGCGGCTGCGCAAGCAGCACGAAAAGCGTCACAACCGCCGCGGCAGTGGCCGTATTTCGGCATCCGAGGTGGCCGATGTCGTTCCCGGCGTCGCCGAGTTGAACGCCAATGGCCGGCCCGTCGCCGAAGAGGCGCCCCAATCCATTCCCACCACCAGGGTCGGCTCGCTCGAAATCCAGGGCGAAGGACCGCTGGTGGTCCGCGAGAAGGTCCACACCGCAGCCCCGATGCTGCTCGACCAGGCGCTCTACGAGATGGAGCTGGTCGGGCACGACTTCTATCTCTTCGTCGACTCCGAGACGAAGCAACCCAGTGTCGTCTACCGACGGCACGCCTACGACTATGGCGTCATCCATCTGGAGTCCGACCCGCTGGCCGGGTCCGAGGCGGGCGGCGCCGGAGGTGCACTCGGCGGCTGACCCCGTCCAGCAGGCGGCTGGTGCCCCTGGAGCGCCCCATGCGCCCCCAGGGGCACCACCGCGCGGCCACGGGACCACCGCTGTGTCGTCCGGGCATGAAAGCATGGCGTCGTAAGCCAACCGATGCGCTGTGCACTGACGTTGGCGAACCACTCATGATCTTCAGGCCACGGCCTTCAGGGGGAGGAACGATGGCGGACAGCTTCGGGCCGGTTCACGACGACGCCGGCGACGCCGGTGCCACAGTCAGCGACACCGGCGCGGACACCGGCGACTCACGCGGGGAGCCGATCCGCGTCCTCGTGGTGGACGACCACGCCCTCTTCCGGCGGGGCCTGGAAATCGTCCTCGCGCAGGAGGAGGACATCCAGGTCGTCGGCGAGGCGGGCGACGGCGCGGAGGCTGTCGACAAGGCCGCCGATCTGCTGCCCGACATCGTGCTGATGGATGTGCGGATGCCCAAGCGCGGCGGCATCGAGGCCTGTACCTCCATCAAGGAGGTGGCCCCGAGCGCGAAGATCATCATGCTGACGATCAGCGACGAGGAGGCCGACCTCTACGACGCGATCAAGGCGGGCGCCACCGGCTATCTCCTCAAGGAGATCTCCACCGACGAGGTGGCCACCGCGATCCGTGCGGTGGCCGACGGCCAGTCGCAGATCAGCCCGTCCATGGCGTCCAAGCTGCTCACCGAGTTCAAGTCGATGATCCAGCGCACCGACGAGCGCAGACTCGTCCCCGCGCCCCGGCTGACCGACCGGGAACTGGAAGTGCTCAAGCTGGTGGCCACGGGGATGAACAACCGTGATATCGCGAAGCAGTTGTTCATTTCCGAGAACACCGTGAAGAACCACGTCCGCAACATCCTGGAGAAGCTGCAGCTGCACTCCAGGATGGAGGCCGTGGTCTACGCGATGAGGGAAAAGATCCTCGAGATCCGGTAGCGGGCAACGACGCGGCCCGGCAGCGGTCAGGAGCTGCGGCAGGAGCAGGTCATGAGGAGACGGCCCGGACCAGGTCCGCGGTGAGCTCGGCGCGGTCGACCCGCTCGATCCGTACGGAATCGCAGCCGACCCACTCCGCCGCTTCGCGCAGCGCCTGCGCCATGGGTGCCACCGCCTTCGGGGTGTCCAGGGACACCTGGCGTGCCACCAGCGTCGTCCCCTCGCGTGCCGGGTCGACGCGGCCCAGCAGCCTGCCGCCCGACAGCAGCGGCATCGCGAAGTAGCCGTACACCCGCTTCGGCTTGGGGACGTACGCCTCCAGGCGGTGGGTGAAGCCGAAGAGCCGCTCGGTGCGCGCCCGCTCCCAGATGAGGGAGTCGAACGGTGAGAGCAGGGTCGTACGGTGCCGGCCGCGCGGCGTGGAGGCGAGTGCCTCGGGGTCCGCCCAGGCAGGCTTGGACCAGCCCTCGACCGTGACGGGGACAAGCCCGGAGTCCGCGACCACCGCGTCGAACTGCTCTCCCTTGAGCCGGTGATAGTCCGCGATGTCGGCGCGGGTGCCGACGCCGAGCGCCTGCCCGGCCAGCCGGACGAGCCTGCGCAGGCACTCCGCGTCGTCCAGCTCGTCGTGCAGGAGCGCGTCGGGCACGGCACGCTCGGCGAGGTCGTACACCCGCTTCCAGCTGCGTCGCTCGGTGCACACCACCTCGCCGTACATCAGCGCGCGCTCGACGGCGACCTTCGACTCCGACCAGTCCCACCACTCGCCGCCGTTCTTCGCGCCGCCCAACTCCGTCGCGGTGAGCGGGCCTTCGGCGCGCAGCTGTTTGATCACCTGGTCGTACGAGCCGTCCGGCAGGTCGTGGTACCAGTGCGGGCGGGAACGGTAGGCACGGCGGCGGAAGGCGAAGTGCGGCCACTCCTCGACGGGCAGGATGCAGGCCGCGTGCGACCAGTACTCGAAGCTGTGGCCCTCGGTCCAGTACGCGTCCTCGACCGTCCTGCGGCCGACCGCGCCGAGGCGGGCGTACGGAATCAGCTCGTGCGAGCGCGCCAGTACGGAGATCGTGTCCAGCTGTACGGCGCCGAGATGCCGCAGCACGCCCCGCACCCCGCCGCGCCGGTCGGGCGCGCCCAGGAACCCCTGGGCGCGCAGCGCTATGCGGCGCGCCTCGTCGGCGGAGAGTTCGGCGGCGGGAGGCGGCAGCGTCGTCATGCTCCGCACGATAGACGTCGGCACTGACAACCGGCCCCGGGTTCGGACCCGCGCAGAGTTCAGCCCAAAGGTCAGCCCGAGGCTGCCCGAGATCAGCCCGAGGTCACCCCCGAAGGTCATCCCGAGGTCAGTCCGCAGCCCTGCCGCAGCCCTGCCGCGCGGTACCTGCGCCGCGGACGCTCCCCGGCGCCCCCCTGCCGTCAGCCCGCTGGACCCGCTATCCCCCTGCTTGGGCCGGGAGATACGGATGCGTGCTCGCCAGCCCGAGGTCCGACGGCAGCAGGGCGCCGACCCAGGTGTCCCTGAGGGTGTCCTTGTTCAGCAGAGCCGCGCGCAGAGCCCCCTCGATCACGAAGCCGGACTTCTCCGCGACGGCCCGGGACCCCGCGTTGCCGACTTCCGCCCGCCACTCCAGACGTGTCGCCCCCAGCCTGCTGAAGGCCCAGTGCGCCACGGCGCCCACGCTCTCCGCCATGACACCGCGCCCGCGGTGCTCCCTGCCCGTCCAGAAGCCGATCTCCCAGGTGCCCGAGAAGGTCCGCAGCGTGACCGCGACCGAGGCCATCAGCGGACCGCCCTCGCGTGGCAGCACTGCGAAAGTGCACATCGTGCTGGTGCGCCAGCCGTCCGGCACCATGTGCCCGGTGAACTCGGCCGCGTGCTGCCGTTCGTACGGCGAGGGGACCGTCGTCCAGCGCTGGATGTCGGGATCCTGGCAGGCCTGGAAGACGGCCTCCGTGTCGTCGGTCGTGAAGGGGCGCAGCAGCAGCCGTTCGGTGGTGAGAGTGATGGGCTCCATGTCCGGATTCTGGTCAGGACCGCGGGCGGATGCGAGCACTTTTCGTACCCCACCGGCACCTTCCACGCGTCCCGTGCGTTCTCCTTGCGGGTGACAGCAGGCGTGAGCGACGGCGGACTGGCGGTGGACCTCCCGACCCGGCGGGGTCCTCGCTTACGATGGCCGTTGCGGTGGGGCCTACCTGCCGTGCCCGCGCCAGTGTCCATAACACGACCCAGTGCCAGGCCCGATCGGCAAGGAGACCAACCTCAGTGTCCGTCTTCAACAAGCTCATGCGTGCAGGCGAAGGCAAGATCCTGCGCAAACTGCACCGCATCGCGGACCAGGTCAACTCCATCGAAGAGGACTTCGTCAACCTCTCCGACGCCGAGTTGCGGGCGCTCACGGACGAGTACAAGGAGCGCTACGCAGACGGCGAAAGTCTGGACGACCTGCTCCCCGAGGCCTTCGCCACCGTCCGCGAGGCCGCCAAGCGCGTCCTCGGTCAGCGCCACTACGACGTACAGATGATGGGTGGCGCCGCCCTGCACCTCGGATACGTCGCCGAGATGAAGACCGGTGAGGGCAAGACCCTCGTCGGCACCCTCCCCGCCTATCTCAACGCGCTTTCGGGCAAGGGTGTCCACCTGATCACGGTCAACGACTACCTGGCCGAGCGTGACTCCGAGATGATGGGCCGGGTCCACAAGTTCCTGGGCCTGGACGTCGGCTGCATCCTCGCCAATATGACGCCGGCCCAGCGCCGTGAGCAGTACAACTGCGACATTACGTACGGAACGAACAATGAGTTCGGCTTCGACTACCTCCGCGACAACATGGCGTGGTCCCAGGACGAGCTCGTCCAGCGCGGCCACAACTACGCCATCGTCGACGAGGTCGACTCGATCCTCGTCGACGAGGCCCGTACGCCGCTGATCATCTCCGGCCCCGCCGACCAGGCCACCAAGTGGTACGGCGACTTCGCCAAGCTGGTGACGCGCCTGGCCAAGGGCGAGCCGGGCAACCAGCTCAAGGGCATCGAGGAAACCGGCGACTACGAGGTCGACGAGAAGAAGCGGACCGTCGCCATCCACGAGCCGGGTGTCGCGAAGGTCGAGGACTGGCTGGGCATCGACAACCTCTACGAGTCGGTGAACACCCCGCTCGTCGGGTATCTGAACAACGCCATCAAGGCCAAGGAACTGTTCAAGAAGGACAAGGACTACGTCGTCATCGACGGCGAAGTCATGATCGTCGACGAGCACACCGGCCGTATCCTCGCCGGCCGCCGCTACAACGAGGGCATGCACCAGGCAATCGAGGCGAAGGAAGGGGTGGACATCAAGGACGAGAACCAGACCCTCGCCACGATCACCCTGCAGAACTTCTTCCGCCTCTACGGCAAGCTCTCCGGAATGACCGGTACGGCCATGACGGAGGCCGCCGAGTTCCACCAGATCTACAAGCTCGGCGTTGTGCCGATCCCGACGAACAGGCCGATGGTCCGCAAGGACCAGTCCGACCTGATCTACCGGACCGAGGTCGCCAAGTTCGCGGCGGTCGTCGACGACATCGCCGAGAAGCACGAGAAGGGCCAGCCGATCCTGGTCGGCACCACCTCGGTCGAGAAGTCCGAGTACCTCTCGCAGCAGCTGAACAAGCGCGGTGTGCAGCACGAGGTCCTCAACGCCAAGCAGCACGACCGGGAGGCGACGATTGTCGCCCAGGCCGGCCGCAAGGGTGCCGTCACCGTCGCCACGAACATGGCCGGCCGTGGCACGGACATCAAGCTCGGCGGCAACCCCGACGACCTCGCCGAGGCGGAGCTGCGCCAGCGCGGCCTGGACCCCGTCGAGCACGTCGAGGAGTGGGCCGCGGCTCTGCCCGCCGCGCTGGAGCGGGCCGAGGACGCGGTCAGGGCCGAGCACGACGAGGTCACCGAGCTCGGCGGGCTGTATGTGCTGGGCACCGAGCGGCACGAGTCGCGCCGTATCGACAATCAGCTGCGCGGTCGTTCCGGCCGTCAGGGCGACCCGGGCGAGTCCCGTTTCTACCTGTCGCTGGGTGACGACCTGATGCGTCTGTTCAAGGCGCAGATGGTCGAGCGCGTGATGGCGATGGCGAATGTGCCGGACGATGTGCCGATCGAGAACAAGATGGTGACGCGCGCGATCGCGTCGGCCCAGTCGCAGGTCGAGCAGCAGAACTTCGAGACCCGTAAGAACGTCCTGAAGTACGACGAGGTGCTCAACCGCCAGCGCGAGGTCATCTACGGCGAGCGCCGCCGCGTCCTGGAGGGCGAGGACCTGCACGAGCAGGTGCGTCACTTCATGGACGACACCATCGACGCCTACATCCAGGCCGAGACCGTCGAGGGCTTCGCGGAGGAGTGGGACCTGGACCGGCTGTGGGGCGCGTTCAAGCAGCTCTACCCGGTGAAGGCCACCGTCGAGGAGCTGGAGGAGGCGGCGGGCGACCGGGCCGGGATCACCGCCGAGTTCATCGGTGAGTCCATCAAGGACGACATCCACGAGCAGTACGACGAGCGCGAGAAGCAGCTCGGCTCCGACATCATGCGTGAGCTCGAGCGGCGCGTGGTGCTGTCCGTGCTGGACCGCAAGTGGCGCGAGCACCTCTACGAGATGGACTACCTCCAGGAGGGCATCGGCCTTCGCGCGATGGCCCAGAAGGACCCGCTGGTCGAGTACCAGCGCGAGGGCTTCGACATGTTCACCGCCATGATGGAGGGCATCAAGGAGGAGTCCGTCGGCTATCTGTTCAACCTGGAGGTCCAGGTCGAGCAGCAGGTTGAGGAGATCCCGGTGCAGGACGCCGCGGCGCGGACCTCGCTCGCCAAGGAGGACGTCGTTCCCGCGGGTGCCTCCCGTCCGGAGATCCGCGCGAAGGGCCTCGGCGCCCCGCAGCGTCCCGACCGGCTGCACTTCTCCGCTCCCACGGTGGACGGCGAGGGCGGTGTCATCGAGGGCGACTTCGACAGCGAGCCCGCCCGGTCGGAGACGGACGGGCTGACGCGTGCGGAGCGGCGCAAGGCGCAGAAGGGCGCCGGCCGACGCCGCAAGAAGTAGCGCTCGCTCGATGCGAACGGCCGGGGCCGGACACCTCTTGGGGTGTCCGGCCCCGGCCGTTTCCTTCATACGTCTGCACTGGCACCGGTACTCACCGTGTTGCGGCGGCCCAGGCCGAGGCGGCGGGCGGCGCGGGTCATGGTCCGGGACATCTTCGACGGCATCGAGTCGGGGGCGGGGACGGTGACCGGGCGGACCCGGCCGTTGTGGATCGCGGTGATCCGCCAGCCGTGGTCGGTGTTCACAACCACGATCGTCTGGCGGGACAGGCGCCGCTTGGGGAGCTCCGAGCGCCACGGCATCAGCACGGAGGCGGTGCCGTACACGATGGCGACTTCGGGGGCGATGTACCGGATCGCCTCGATCCCGCCGACCAGCGCCGAGCCGGTGAGAACTCCGCGGAACAGCCGGTCGTGGTTGTCCTGGTGCTCGGCCCGTCCCACGGCGCGAGTGCCGTCGTACGAGACATAGTCGGAGTCCTCGGTGAAGCAGGCGCCGAAGGCGACCGCGTCGCCGTCGTTCCAGGCCTGTTTGAAGCGCTGGAAGAGGTCCTGGATCTGGATGTCGCTGGTGCTCATGGCATGCCCTCCGGGAATGATATCCTTTCGACTAACGAAACTTACGATAACAGAAAGATTCGAATGTCGAAAGAAGCTTTGATGAGGAATGTTGCCCAGCAGCTCCGCTCGCTGCAGCAGAGCTTCGACGCCTTCGACGAGGCCGCCGCGGCGCGGCTCGGCCTCAACCGCACCGACCTGCGCTGCCTCGATCTGGTGCTGGGCGCGGGGCAGCGGGCGGGCGGTGAGCGGGCCGGCGGAGAAGGTCCGGGCGGAGAGGGTCCGGCCGGTGAGCTGTCGGCCGGTGAGCTGAGCGCCGCACTGAAGCTCAGCCCGGCGGCGACGACCACGGTTATCGACCGGCTCGAGCGTGCCGGCCTCGTCACCCGCAGCCGGGACGCGGCCAATCGGCGGCGCGTACTCGTCACCGCCACGGATGCCGCCCGCGTCGCCGAGGCCGAGGTCTATCTGCCCGTCGGTGCCGCGGGGGCCGAAGCGCTGAGCCGCTACGACGAGGACCAGCTCGCCACGATCCTGGACTTCCTCCAGGCGGCCCGTCAGGTGCAGGAGGGGCAGGTGGCCCGGCTCGGCGCGGACAGCGGCTGAGCCGGGCGCAGGTGGCCGCTACCGGGCCGCCTGTGCGGCGACGCGCTCCCCGCCGAGCTCCACCGCCGCGCAGCGCCAGCGGTGGTCCGCGCCCTGCTCGAGGCGGAAGGCCATCGCGCTGACGCGGTCGCCCGAGCCGATCCGGGCGAAGGCTTCGATCACGCCGGGGCCCGGGTGGTACTCGCCGCAGTGCCGTACGACGGGCGTGACCCGTTCCGCCGGACGCAGCGGAGCCCCTGGGGCCAGCCGCACCAGCTGCTCGTACGCCTCGCCGATGGTGTGCCCGAGCATCCAGTGCACCGGTCGCTGTCCGCTGAGCACCGCGAGCAGGCGGTCGGCGAACCAGTAGTGCGGCTGATGCTGCCGCCGTGCGCGCGCCATCGCCGCTGCCGCCACCACTGCGGGCCTGCGTTGGTCGCGCCGTCCCGCGGGCCGGGTCCTGTCCATGCAGATCGCCCCCGATATTCCGGGCCCGGTCTTGATACCGGGCAGTAACTTCACTGGTGATCTTCTACGGGGACGGGGCGCGCGGCCGCAATGTGTGAGGACGCCTCGGGAGACCGACGGCAAACTTCACCTATCAGGGTGACGCGGGGCGGCCCCAGGCCTTGGCCGGCAGGCGCACGGGGTATCTCGGGTGGACGGTGCGCGAGCCCGGGAGGGGCACCCCGAAGGGGTACGTCGCACGTATCCTGAGGGCGTCTTCCGACTACGAAAGCGGCCAGCCATGCGCGTCTACGTCCCCCTGACCCTCCCCGGTCTCGCAGAGGCGCACAAGGCGGGCAAGCTCGGCCCCGCTCCGCTGGTCGCCTATGCGGTGACCCCGGGACTGCGCGAGTGGTACGTCTCCGACGACATCGAGGAGCTCGAGTACGCCGCGCTGAGCCGCGCCGCGGCCGCCTCGCTGAGGCTGCTCGCGGGCGAGCCGGCCGCGGCCAGGCGCCGGGTCGTCGTCGCCGTCGACGTACCGGACCAGGACGCGGTGGCCGATCCCGACCGGGCGCTCGTCGCCAGCGCGCTCGGCGAGGTGCGGATCGCGTCCGCGGTGCCACTGGCCAAGGCGGCCGCGGTGCATGTGGACGCCGACGACGCGGTGGACGATGTGGAGGCGGCGGCGCAGGCACTGGGAGCGGCGGACCAGGGCGACGACGGCGCCCAGTTCACCGTGGACGGCGCGGAGGACCACGAACTGCTCTGGTACGGGGTTCAGGAGATCCCCAACCTGATCGCCTGACGGCCGCCCGGCCGCTTCCCGCGCCTCCTGACCCTTCCTGAGGGCACTCCCGCACGGCCTCCCGCCTGACGGTAGTCCCGCACGGCCTCCCGCCTGACGGCGCTCTCGCACGGCCTCTCGCCTGACGGCAGTCCCGCACGGTCGGCCCGGCCCGGCCTGTCAGTCTCACTGGGTACTGTTTTGAGGCATGGGGAAGAACGCGGATACACACATCGTCTGGGACTGGAACGGCACGCTGTTCCACGACATCGACGTGGTCATTCAGGCGACGAACGCCTCGTTCGCGGAGATCGGGCTGCCCGCGATCACGCTCGAGCGCTACCGGGACCTGTACTGCGTGCCCGTGCCGCTCTTCTACGAGCGGCTCATGGGGCGGCTGCCCACGGACGCGGAGTGGGCCGTCATGGACGAGACCTTCCACCGGCACTACTGGGTGCTGGCCGAGAGCGCCGGACTGGCCGACGGGGCCAGGGACCTGCTGGTCGAGTGGCAGGCGTCCGGGCTGACGCAGTCGATGTGCTCGCTCGCCCCGCACGAGAACCTGATACCGATCGTGCGCACGCACGGCATCGAGCGCCACTTTGTGCGGGTGGACGGCCGGGTCGGCGGATCGCACACCGGCAAGGCCGAGCACATGGCGCGCCACCTCGCGGGGCTCGACGGAGTGCGGGCGGAGCGCGTGGTGGTCATCGGCGACGCCGTCGACGACGCGGTCGCGGCGGAACACGTGGGAGCGCGAGCGGTCCTGTACACGGGCGGCTCACACAGCCGCGCCAGCCTGGAGGCGGCGGGGGCGGGCGTGCCCGTGGTGGACACGCTCGCCGAGGCAGTGGCCGAGGCCCAGCGCCTGGCGGCGGCCTGACGCGCCCTGCCGGATGATCCGCCGTAGCGGGGCGTCAGCTCGCCGGGGCCTTGGCGCGCAGCACCTTCAGGAACTCCCGCATCCACGCGGAGTGGTCCGGCCAGGCGCGTGAGGAGACCAGGGTGCCGTCGACGACGGCCTCCGCGTCCTGGAAGCTCGCGCCGGCCGCCTGCATGTCCAGTTCCAGCGCCGGGTAGGCGGTGACACGCCGACCCTCCAGGCTGCCGATCGCCGCGGTCAGCAGCGGGCCGTGGCAGATCTGGGCGACGGGCTTGTCGGAGTCGAAGAAGGACTTGAGGAGCTTGCGGAGCTCCGGGTCGTTGCGCAGGTACTCGGGGGCGCGGCCGCCGGGGATCACCAGTGCCGCGTACTGCCCGGGATCGACTTCCGAGAAGGCCAGGTCGGCGGGCCAGGTGTAGCCCGGCTTCTCGGTGTACGTGTCGAAGCCCGGCTCGAAGTCGTGCACCACGAACTGCAGCTTCTTGCGGGCGGGGGCTGCGATGTGCACCTCGTACCCCTCCTCCCGCAGCCGCTGGTACGGGTAGAGAACCTCGAGGGACTCGGCGGCGTCGCCGGTGACGATCAGGATCTTCGCTGTCATGGCTGCTCCCGGTGTCGGGCTGTCGACGGTACTCCCGGTGCCGTGCTGTCGAGGTGTGTCCGTGTCGTCACTGTCAACGTGCACTGCCGGGGACTGTTTGCCAAGAGGGCCTGTGTCGCTGTCCAGACTGTCAAACTTCCGGCCCCGCTTTTGTACACATACGGCTCATGACGGGTCGGGGGGGCGGGACGATAGCCTTGACCCGTGATCAGCGCGATACGCCGTGGGGGCAGCGAAGCCCCCGGCCTGCGCCCGGAGTGCCACAGCACCCGGGCGATCGTTGCTCTCCTCGTACCGACCGGGTTGGCGAACTTGGCCAATAACCGCTCGGACGACTCTCATCGCGGCATAACGTCGACTCCGACCGGACACCCCGCGTCATGGCGTTGCGTCGCTTCTTCCACCTACGTCACGCAATGGCGCGCGACAGGAGCCAGAGGACATGCAGACCAAGCTGGACGAAGCCAAAGCCGAGCTGCTCGAACGGGCCGCCCGGGTAGCTGAGAACAGCCCGCTCGGGGGGCACCTTCCGACTGGGTCCGAGCAAGGGAAACGTCCTGACCAGGACGCCCTTCTCACGTACCTCCAGCGCTACTACCTGCACACCGCTCCCGAGGACCTCGCCGACCGCGACCCGGTCGACATCTTCGGCGCGGCACTTTCCCACTACCGGCTCGCCGAGAACCGCCCCCAGGGGACGGCCAATGTGCGGGTCCACACTCCGACGGTGGAAGAGAACGGGTGGACATGCAGCCACTCCGTCGTCGAGGTCGTCACCGACGACATGCCCTTCCTGGTCGACTCGGTCACCAATGAGCTCTCCCGCCAGGGCCGCGGCATCCATGTCGTGATCCATCCCCAGATCACCGTCCGCCGCGATGTGACCGGCAAGCTCATCGAGGTACTGCCCTCCGAGACAGGCGGCAAGACGCTGCCGCACGACGCGTTCGTCGAGTCCTGGATCCATGTCGAGGTCGACCGCGAGACCGACCGCGCCGATCTGAAGCAGATCACCGCGGACCTGCTGCGGGTCCTCTCCGACGTCCGCGAGACCGTCGAGGACTGGGAGAAGATGCGCGACGCCGCGCTGCGCATCGCCGAAGAGCTGCCCAGCGAGCCGACCGCCGACGACCTGCGCGACCAGGAGGTCGAGGAGGCGCGCGAGCTGCTGCGCTGGCTCGCCGCCGACCACTTCACCTTCCTCGGCTACCGCGAGTACGAGCTCACCGAGAACGACGCGCTCGCGGCCGTCCCGGGGACGGGGCTCGGCATACTGCGCTCCGACCCCCAGCACAGCACGGACGAGGCGCACCCGGTCAGCCCGTCCTTCAGCCGGCTGCCCGCCGACGCCCGTGCCAAGGCCCGTGAGCACAAGCTGCTCGTGCTGACGAAGGCCAACAGCCGCGCGACCGTGCACCGCCCCAGCTACCTCGACTACGTCGGCGTGAAGAAGTTCGACGCCGACGGCAATGTCATCGGCGAGCGCCGCTTCCTCGGTCTCTTCTCCTCCGCCGCGTACACCGAGTCCGTGCGCCGGGTACCGGTCATCCGCCGTAAGGTGGCCGAGGTCCTGGAGGGCGCCGGCTTCTCGCCCAACAGCCACGACGGCCGGGACCTGCTGCAGATCCTCGAGACCTACCCGCGCGACGAGCTCTTCCAGACGCCCGTCGACCAGCTGCGCTCCATCGTCACGAGCGTGCTCTACCTCCAGGAGCGCCGCAGGCTGCGGCTCTACCTGCGTCAGGACGAGTACGGGCGCTACTACTCCGCCCTCATCTACCTGCCGCGCGACCGCTACACCACCGGCGTACGGCTGCGCCTGATCGACATCCTCAAGGAGGAGCTCGGCGGCAGCAGCGTCGACTTCACCGCCTGGAACACCGAGTCGATCCTCTCCCGGCTGCACTTCGTGGTCCGCGTCCCGTCCGGGACCGAGCTGCCCCACCTGACCGACGCCGACGTCGAGCGCATCGAGGCCAGGCTCGTCGAGGCCGCCCGCTCCTGGGCCGACGGCTTCGCCGAGGCGCTCAACGCCGAATGCGGTGAGGAGCGCGCCGCCGAGCTGCTGCGCCGCTACGGCTCCGCCTTCCCCGAGGGCTACAAGGCAGATCACTCGCCGCGTGCCGCCGTCGCCGACCTCGTACACCTGGAACGGCTGACCGAGGGCAGCAGGGGCTTCGCGCTCTCGCTGTACGAGCCGGTCGGCGCCGGCCCCGGCGAGCGCCGCTTCAAGATCTACCGCACCGGAGAGCAGGTCTCCCTCTCCGCGGTCCTGCCCGCGCTCAACCGGCTGGGTGTCGAGGTCGTCGACGAGCGTCCGTACGAGCTGCGCTGCTCGGACCGTACGACCGCCTGGATCTACGACTTCGGTCTGCGCATGCCGCAGGCCAACGGCAACGGCGACTACCTCGCCGACGATGCCCGCGAGCGTTTCCAGGACGCCTTCGCCGCCGTCTGGACCGGCAAGGCCGAGAACGACGGCTTCAACGCCCTCGTCCTGGGTGCCGGTCTGAACTGGCGACAGGCGATGGTGCTGCGCGCGTACGCCAAGTACCTGCGCCAGGCCGGGTCGACCTTCAGCCAGGAGTACATGGAGGAAACCCTCCGTACCAACGTCCACACCACCCGGCTGCTGATCTCGCTCTTCGAGGCCAGGATGTCCCCGGAGCGCCAGCGCGCGGGCACCGAGTTGATCGACGGTCTCCTCGAGGAGCTCGAGGGCGCGCTCGACCAGGTCGCCAGCCTGGACGAGGACCGGATCCTGCGTTCCTTCCTCACCGTCATCAAGGCGACGCTGCGGACCAACTTCTTCCAGGAGGCGGGCGGCGGCACGCACCACAGCTATGTGTCGATGAAGTTCGACCCGCAGGCCATCCCGGATCTGCCTGCGCCGCGCCCGGCGTACGAGATCTGGGTCCACTCCCCGCGCGTCGAGGGCGTGCACCTGCGCTTCGGCAAGGTCGCGCGCGGCGGTCTGCGCTGGTCCGACCGGCGTGAGGACTTCCGTACGGAGATCCTGGGCCTGGTCAAGGCGCAGATGGTGAAGAACACCGTGATCGTGCCGGTCGGCGCGAAGGGCGGCTTCGTCGCCAAGCAGCTCCCGGACCCGTCCGTGGACCGGGACGCCTGGCTCACCGAAGGCATCGCCTGCTACAAGATCTTCATTTCCGCGCTGCTCGACATCACCGACAACCTGGTGGCGGGCGAGGTCGTCCCGCCGGCGGAGGTCGTACGCCACGACGGGGACGACACCTATCTCGTCGTCGCCGCGGACAAGGGCACCGCGACCTTCTCCGACATCGCCAACGAGGTCGCCGAGAGCTACAACTTCTGGCTCGGTGACGCCTTCGCCTCGGGCGGCTCCGCCGGATACGACCACAAGGCGATGGGCATCACCGCCCGTGGCGCGTGGGAGTCCGTCGAGCGGCACTTCCGCGAACTCGGCCACGACACCCAGACCCAGGACTTCACGGTCGTCGGCGTCGGCGACATGTCCGGTGACGTGTTCGGCAACGGCATGCTGCTCAGCGAGCACATCCGGCTCGTCGCGGCCTTCGACCACCGGCACATCGTCATCGACCCGACCCCGGACGCGGCAACCTCGTACGCCGAGCGCCGCAGGCTCTTCGAGCTGCCCCGCTCGTCCTGGGCCGACTACAACAAGGAGCTGCTGTCGGCCGGCGGCGGCATCCACCCGCGTACGGCCAAGTCGATCCCGGTCAACGCGCACATGCGCGAGGCGCTCGGCATCGAGCCCGGCATCTCCAAGATGACGCCCGCCGATCTGATGAAGACGATCCTCAAGGCCCCGGTGGACCTGCTGTGGAACGGCGGCATCGGTACGTACGTCAAGGCCTCCACCGAGTCCAACGCGGACGTCGGCGACAAGGCCAACGACGCGATCCGCGTCAACGGCGAGGACCTGCGGGTCAAGGTCGTCGGTGAGGGCGGCAACCTCGGTCTGACCCAGCTCGGCAGGATCGAGTTCGACCGCAGCGGTGGCAGGATCAACACCGACGCCATCGACAACAGCGCGGGCGTGGACACCTCCGACCACGAGGTGAACATCAAGATCCTGCTCAACGGCCTGGTGTCGGACGGCGACATGACCGTCAAGCAGCGCAACAAGCTGCTCGCCGAGATGACCGACGAGGTCGGGGCGCTGGTGCTGCGCAACAACTACGCGCAGAACGTCGCCCTGTCGAACGCCGTGGCCCAGTCCCCCTCGCTGCTCCACGCCCACCAGCGCTTCATGCGGCGCCTCGGCCGGGACGGGCATCTGGACCGCGGGCTGGAGTTCCTGCCGAACGACCGGCAGATTCGCGAACTGCTCAACTCGGGCAGGGGACTCAGCCAGCCCGAGCTGGCGGTGCTGCTCGCCTACACCAAGATCACGGTGGCGGACGAACTGATCGGGACGTCGCTGCCGGACGACGCGTATCTGCGCCGGCTGCTGCACGCGTACTTCCCGCAGGCGCTGCGCGAGAAGTTCCCCGAGGCGGTCGACGGGCATGCGCTGCGCCGCGAGATCGTCACGACGGTGCTGGTCAACGACACGGTGAACACCGGTGGTTCGACCTTCCTGCACCGGCTGCGCGAAGAGACGGGTGCGTCGACCGAAGAGGTCGTGCGGGCGCAGACCGCGGCCCGCGAGATCTTCGGACTCGGCGCGGTGTGGGACGCCGTCGAGGCCCTCGACAACAGGGTCGCGGCCGACGTCCAGACCCGTATCCGGCTGCACTCGCGCCGGCTCGTCGAGCGCGGTACGCGATGGCTGCTGGGCAACCGGCCGCAGCCGCTGGAGCTCGCCGAGACCATCGGCTTCTTCGCCGAGCGCGTGGAACAGGTCTGGTCGGAGCTGCCGAAGATGCTGCGTGGCGCGGATCTGGAGTGGTACCAGGGGATCCTGGACGAGCTCACCGAGGCCGGTGTCCCCGAGGAGCTCGCGCTCCGGGTCGCCGGGTTCTCCTCCGCCTTCCCGACGCTCGACATCGTCGCGATCGGGGACCGTACGAAGAAGGACCCGATGGCGGTCGCCGAGGTGTACTACGACCTCGCCGACCGGCTGCAGATCACCCAGCTGATGGACCGGATCATAGAGCTGCCGCGGGCCGACCGCTGGCAGTCCATGGCCCGCGCCTCCATCCGCGAGGACCTGTACGCCGCGCACGCCATGCTGACGGCGGACGTGCTCTCCGTGGGCAATGGCACCTCGACGCCCGAGGAGCGGTTCAAGGCCTGGGAGGAGAAGAACGCGGCGATCCTCGGCCGGGCGCGTTCGACGCTGGAGGAGATCCAGACCTCGGACACGTTCGACCTGGCGAACCTGTCGGTGGCGATGCGGACGATGCGGCAGCTGCTGAGGACGCACAGCTAGCAGTACGGGAACGAGGGGCGCCGGGTCCGCCCGGCAGCCGCTTCGCCTCGCCCCCGATCGCCGGACGGGCCTGAATACAGGCTCGTCCGGCGATCGGGAAAGGGATTCGGGACAGGGATCGGGAAGGGATCGGGAAGACCTGTCAGGGGGCCCGGCGGATTCTGGTCAGCCAGCCCGATGCCCTCGGGTCCTTGGCGGCCCGCTCGATCCCTGCCAGGGCCGCCGCGAGCGGCTTGGGCAGCCAGCCGTCGAAGTCCCGTACGTCGCGTCCCGCCGCCCGTCGGCACAGCTGGGCCACCTCCGCCGCCGTCGGCCGCTCCTCGGGCCGGGCGGCGAGACAGGCCCTCAGTACCTCGCGCAGCACCACTGGATGCGCGTCGAGATCCGGCGGCTCGTGGTCGGTGCCGGCGATCCGGGTGGCGACCACAAGACCGCCGCCCTCTCCGTAGGGATGGCGTCCGGCGGCGGCCTCGGCGGCGACGAGCCCGAGCGTGAACACATCGGATGCGGGCGTGAGTTGCTTGCCGAGCGCGTGCTCGGGAGACATGTACTTGGGCGTGCCGACCATCCGGCCGATGGTGGTCACGGACGCGGTCCCGACAGCCCGCGCGATGCCGAAGTCGAGCAGCCACGGCCCTTCCGTGGTGAGCAGCAGATTGCCCGGCTTCACATCGCGGTGGATGACCCCGGCGGTGTGGACGCCGTCCAGCGCGTGGGCCGCGCAGGCGGTCAGCTGGAGCACGCTCTTCAGCGGCAGCGGCCCGTGTCCGGCCAGCGCGTCGTCGAGCGGCAGCCCCGGTACGTAGCGGGTGGCGAGCCAGGGCCGGGCGGCCTCCGCGTCATGGTCGACGACCGGTACGAGGTGGTGCCCGTGCACGCGGCGGGCCGCCTCGACCTCGCGGGCGAACCGTTTCCGGAAGCTCTCGCTCTGCGCATGCTCGCGGCGGATCAGCTTCAGCGCGACGGGTCGTCCTTCGCCGGTGCGGGTGAGATAGACGGTGCCCATCCCGCCTTCGCCGATCCTCGCCTCGAGCGCATAACCCGCGATCTCCCGCGGGTCGTCGGCCCGCAGCGGCTCAAGCCCCCCGTTCGGCATTCCCACTCCCTTGGCGCGCCCCTGCCCATGTCGGCAGCGGAGCCTATCGCGCGGATGTGGCAGTCCACAGCCGCCTGCAGGAGAGCAGAGCGGCCGCGACCAGCAGACCGTTCCGTACGACCATGATCAGACAGCCGAGCGGAGTGCCGCCCAGCACGTCGTCGTAGAGCACGGGATAGGCCAGCGCACTCAGCGCGGCGGCGGGCAGCATGAGCAGCGCGACCGGGCGCTGGGTGGTGTGCCGGGAGGTGAGGCAGACCGCGGCCAGTCCGACCAGCCAGATCAGATACTGCGGGCTGATCACCCGGCTGGTGACGGTGAAGAGCAGTACGGCGGCGAACGCGGCGTCGAAGGGTGTGGCAGCATTCCAGCGCCGGGCCCTGACCCGCCACAGCAGCAGCCAGCAGAACGCCGCGCCGGTCAGCAGCAGCGAGAGCCGCGCCACGCTCGACACATAGGGGCCGATGAACTCGAAGGCTCCGTACTGGTACCTGACCTGGCCCGGCCAGCCCGCCTTCCGGGCGAGCTGGAGCGCGGTCCCGCCGAGTGACTCGATCTGGACGCCTCGGGCGCCCTGCTGCCGCAGAAAGTCCAGTGAGTGCGTGAAGCCGACCGAGAGAACGGCGAGCAGAGCGGCCGCGGATGCGGCGGCCGAGAGCCAGGCGGCGCGTGTCGTACGTCCCCGGGGCGTGCCGAGCAGGGCGAGCAGTGGCCAGACCTTGACCATCGCGCCGATGCCGGCGAGCGCCCCGCCGAGCAGCGGCCGGCGGCGCATCGCCAGCAGCGCGAGCACGGCGAGGGCGGTGACCTGGACGTCGTACCGCGCGAAGGGCAGATGCAGCAAGAGCGGCAGTCCGCACACCCACATCCAGGCGCCGCGCGTTCCGGCGTGGGCGAGAGCGAGGGTGACGACGGCGTCGGCGGCGAGAGTGAGGGCGACGAAGGCCTGGAAGTAGGTGAGCCAGGGCAGCGCACCGGGGGAGAGGAATACCAGCGCGGCGCCGGGCGGGTACTGCCAGGTGGCGTCGTTCAGGGGGAACGCGCCCCGGCCGAGCTGCTCGTACCAGTGCCGGTAGAGGGTGTGCACCTCGCCGGCGACGCCGCTGTCGCCGACGTGGTCGACGATGAGCAGGAGCAGCATCCCGACGCGGGTGGCTGCCCAGACGGCGCAGAGGGTGGTGGCCTGCGCCGGCCGGGGCAGACCACCGAGGGACGCCGGGTTGCCGGGGAGCGCGGTCCCGGGCACCCCGGCGGAGTCATGGTCGGGCGGTGCGGTCCGATGAGTCGTCATCGGACCGCACTTTAGCCCGCGTTAGGGATATTTTGAGGTGATTTAGTGGCTATTTCTTGGGGCTGGCGAACTCGTTGTACGCGGCGACGACGTCCTTCGTCGGCCCGTCCATCCGCAACGTCCCTGCCTCCAGCCAGAGCGCGCGGTCGCACGTCTCGGAAATCGTGCCGATGCTGTGGCTGACCAGGAAGACCGTGCCGGCCTCCTCGCGCAGCTCGTTGATGCGCTCCTGGCTGCGCCGCTGGAAGCGGGCGTCGCCGGTGGACAGCGCCTCGTCGATCAGCAGCACGTCGTGGCTCTTCGCCGCGGCGATCGAGAACCGCAGCCGGGCGCCCATGCCGGAGGAGTACGTGCGCATCGGCAGCGTGATGAAGTCGCCCTTCTCGTTGATCCCCGAGAATTCGACGATGTCGTCGTAGCGGTCGCGGATCTGCTCGCGGGTCATGCCCATCGCGAGTCCGCCGAGGATGACATTGCGCTCGCCGGTCAGATCTCCCATGAGTGCCGCGTTCACGCCGAGCAGCGAGGGCTGGCCCTGGGTGAAGACCCTGCCCTTGGACGGCGGCTGCAGGCCCGCGATGGCCTTGAGCAGGGTCGACTTGCCCGAGCCGTTGGAGCCGATCAGGCCGATCGCCTCACCCTTGTACGCGGCGAAGCTGACGCCCTTGACGGCGTGCACCTCGCGAATTCCGGGTGCGCTCCTGCGGGAGACGATCCGGCTGAGGGCGGATGTGGCGCTGCCCTTGCCGGTGCGGGCGCCGTTCACCTTGTACGTGATGTGGACACCGTCGACGACGACGGTGGGAACCCTGGAGTCAGCCACGGCCGTACTCCTCCTCTGCCTTCCAGAAGTACAGGAATCCGCCCACCCCGAAGAGCACTGCCCAGAAGAGGGCCACGGCCCAGACGTGCGGGGGAAGTTGAGCGGCGGTGAAGCTGTCGATGAGCGCGAAGCGCATGAGGTCGATGTAGACGGCGGCCGGGTTGCACTGCAGCGCCAGCTTGACGGTGTGCGGCACCTTGTCGTGGCTGAGCACCTTGTCGATCGACCACATCACGCCGGAGACGTACATCCAGGTGCGCAGGATGAACGGCATCAGCTGGGCGATGTCCGGGGTCTTGCTGGCCAGCCGCGCCATGATCATCGAAATGCCGGTGTTGAACACGGCCTGCAGGGTCAGGGCCGGGATCGCGAGCAGCCAGCCGGGCTGGGGGAGCTGCCCGAAGCAGACCAGGATGGCGAGCAGCGCGCCGAGTGAGAAGAGCAGCTGCTGGAGCTGCTGGAGCGCGATGGCGATGGGCAGGCTGGCGCGGGGGAAGTGCAGGGCGCGTACGAGGCCGATGTTGCCGGAGATCGCGCGGGTGCCGGCCATGATCGAGTTGGCCGTGAAGGTCCAGATGAACACGCCGGTGACGAGGAACGGGATGAAGTCGGGCACGTGCTTGCTGGTGTCGAGCAGCATGCCGAAGATGAAGTAGTAGACCGCCGCGTTCAGCAGCGGGGTCATGACCTGCCAGATCTGGCCCAGCTTGGCCTGGCTGTACTGGGCGGTCAGCCGGGCGGTGGCGAAGGCGACGATGAAGTGGCGGCGGGACCAGAGCTGGCTGACGTAGGAGCGCAGCGTGGGGCGGGCGCCGCTGATGGTCAGGCCGTGGCGGGCGGCGAGCGCGGCGAGTTCGGACGGGCCGTCGGGAGCGGATTCGCTCATGCCTGGACGCGGCTCTGGCCGGTCGATCGTCTGGCTGCTCACGGTGCTCGCTTTCGACAGGCGCGGAGGCAGGGACAGGGGTGGGGGATACGGGCACGGGTGCCGGCGGCGCCGGCGATGGGGTGCGTCTCGCGATGGGACGGACCCGTTTCGTCGCTACGGCGAGAGTAGGACGGAGTACGTCGCAACGCAACCGTCTCGTCGTCCCGCTATGCTCCCCTGTATGACCACGGATCCGGGAACACCACGTCGCGCGCCGGCGGGAGCCGCAGTGCTCCGGGAGGACGTGACCCACGCCATCCGCGCCGCCGTCTTCGAGGAGCTGGCCGCGGTCGGCTTCGCACGGATGTCGATCGAGGGGATCGCGCGGCGGGCGGGCGTCGGCAAGACAGCGGTCTACCGGCGCTGGAAGTCGAAGCTGTCACTGGTACTGGACCTGGTCTCGGCGTTCGCGGCACAGGGGCTGCCGGCGCCGGCGACGGGCTCGCTGTACGGCGATGTACGGGCGCTGCTCGAGGTGGCGTCGCACGCCCTGCGCCACCCGGTTGCCTCGCAGGTCATCCCGGACCTGCTGGTGGAGGCGGCGCGCCACCCGGAAATCTCGGACGCGATCAAGGCGGCGCTGCTGGACAGCCAGCAGGGTGTGGCGGCGCTGGTGGTACGGGACGCGGTGGCACGCGGCGAACTCCCCGAGTCGACGGACCCGGACAAGGCGCTGGACCTGATAGTGGGGCCGCTGTACTGGCGGCTGGTGGTGGTACGGACAGGTTTGCCGAAGGGGTACCTGGACGAGCTGGCACGGGGGGCGGTGGCGGCGCTCCGCTCGTGACGGGTGGTTGCCTCCGCTTCCCCGGTCCTTTCCCGGCCCCTTCCCGGTCGTTTCCCGAACCAGGGCAGGCCCCCGGGCCCCTGGAGGCAGGCGCGGGGGCCCAGGGCGGCAGCTCCGCGCCGGGGCCGACGGCCGCGGCGCTTGCCTTGGCGGCGGACCCCGGGCGGACCCCGGGCGGGCCTCGGACTTGGCGAGCTGGGGCGCCGCCCACGCCACCGCCGAGCGGCAACTCCGCGCCGCGTCGGGCAGCCTGACGCCTGCTCCGAGGCGCGGCCCGGGCGGGCGGCCGCGTATGCGGTGAAGTGGCGCACCGTCATGTCCCCTCGGTGACCGCTTCATGGGCGGACGGGCGCGGCCGGCACCCGTGAGGTGGCACCGCCACGGGACGGGTGGCTGGTTCGCGGCGGGCATCCGGGCACCGGGTATCCGGGCATCCGGGCGGGCCTCGGACTCGGCGAGGCGGTGCATCGCCTCTGTCCCCGGGGCCGCTTCACGGCGGGGAACCGGTCACACCGTTACGCGAGCCGCACGGTCGCGCGAGCCGCACCGACGCGCGCCGGCCGGGGAGCGCCCTGCCCCAGTTCTCCCCGGCCCGCTCACCTGCTCACGTGCACACGCTCACTTGACCGCTCCCGCCATGACTCCCGTCACGAACTGCCGCTGGAACGCGAAGAACACCGCCAGCGGGATGATCATCGAGACGAAGGCCCCGGGTGCCAGGACGTCGATGTTGTTGCCGAACTGCCTCACCTGGCGCTGGAGTGCCACCGTGATCGGCGCGCTCTCGGAGTCCGCGAAGATCAGCGCCACGAGCATGTCGTTCCATACCCACAGGAACTGGAAGATGCCCAGCGAGGCGATCGCCGGGCCGCCCAGTGGCATCACGACACGCGTGAACAGCCGTATCTCGCCCGCCCCGTCGAGCCGCGCCGCCTCCAGCAGTTCTCTCGGAATCTCCGCGAAGAAGTTCCGCAGCAGGAAGATCGCGAACGGCAGACCGAACGCGACATGGAAGATGATCACGCCGAACGTCGTCTCGAAGATGCCGATCCGGCCGAACAGCTTGGAGACTGGCACCAGCGCGACCTGGACCGGCACCACGAGGAGGCCGACGACCACCATGAACCACCAGTCACGGCCTGGAAACTCCATCCAGGCGAATGCGTACCCGGCGAGAGATCCGATCACCACGACCAGAACCGTGGCCGGGACAGTGATCATCACCGTGGACAGCAGCGAATCGGTGATCGCCTCGTTGTCGAGGAGCCGCGAGTAGTTCTCGGTGGTCAGCTGAGCCGGGGCCGAGAACACCTTCCACCAGCCGCTCTCACTGATGTCCGTCGCGTCGCGCAGCGACGACAGCAGCAGCCCGAATGTCGGCATCAGCCAGAACAGGCCCACCAGGATGAGAAACACCCGCATCACGCCACCGCCGGCACCGGCCGCGATGCGCGCCGGGAGTGACTGCTTCGCCTTCACCACACCGTCGGTCGTGGTCATCGGCGGGTCTCCCTTCGCATCCTGCGGATGTTGAACAGCATCACCGGGATCACCAGCAGCAGCAGGAGTACGGAGATGGCACTGCCCAGCCCCAGGTTCGAATCCGTGCCGAACGACGAGCGGTACAGCTGGAGTGCGAGGACGTTCGCGTCGTCCTGGGCCGAGCCCGGCGCGATGATGAAGACCAGGTCGAAGATCTTCAGCACATTGATCATCAGGGTGACCAGGACGACCGCGAGTACCGGCGTCAGCAGCGGCACCGTGATCCTGCGGAAGACCTGCCACTCGTTCGCGCCGTCCACCCGCGCCGCTTCGAGGAGTTCACGCGGCACGCTCGCCAGCCCCGCCGCGATCAGCACCATCGCGAAGCCCGCCCACATCCACACGTAACTGCCGATGATCGCCGGGGTGACGAGCGAGGGGCCGAGCCAGTTGACGCCGTTGTACGGCTCCCTGAAGTTTTCGGCGGGCAGCCGGAGCCGGGCGCCCTCGGCAGACGCGGGCAGGCTGAACGTACCGTCCGCTCCGGCCCGTGCCGATGCGACGACCTTGCCGTCCTTGACCGCCTCCACCTTGATGCCCTTGAGGCCGAGCTCCTTGGCGTCGATGGTGTTGGGTTTGCCGCCGCCCCCCTTGGTGAAGTCCAGCCAGGCGGTGCCGGTGATCCTTCCGTCGTCCGGCCGTGCCGCCTTCGCGGGTTCGGCGTCGGACGGCATCTTGTCGGGCGCGACGCCGATCAGCGGGAGCTGGACCTGTTTGCCCGCGGTGGCCGGCTCCTTGGTGACGTAGGACCCGTTGGGACCTGCCGTGAGCGGATGGACGGCCAGCGGACGCGCCTTGGGGAATCCGGCCGACTCGGCGAAGGTGTCATGAACGCCCACCCAGACGGCGTTGGCGACACCGCGGTCCGGGTCCTGTTCGTAGACCAGCCGGAAGATGATGCCCGCGGCGAGCATCGAGATCGCCATCGGCATAAAGACGATCAGCTTGAAGGCCGTGCCCCAGCGGACCCGCTCGGTGAGCACGGCGAAGATCAGTCCGAGCGCGGTCGAGACGGTCGGCGCGAGGACCACCCAGAGCACATTGTTCTTGACCGCGGTGAGGATGGTGTCCTCGGTGAATATCTCCTTGTAGTTGTCGATCCCGGCGAATCCGCTGCCGGACTGGTCGAAGAAGGACCGGTAGACCGAGTACCCGATCGGGTAGACCACGAGCGCGCCCAGCAGCACCAGCGCGGGCAGCAGAAAGCCGACCGCGATGATCTTGCGTGTGCCTGTCACGCTCTTGCGCTTGTCGACGGGGGGCGCCGGACGTGCCGGGCCCCCCGCTGTCGCCGCAGTGGTCACCGGCTCAGCTCTTGTACGCCTTGGCCGCGTCCGACTCCAGCTTCTGCTGGGTCCCGGCGACGTTCTTCGGGTTCTTCAGGAAGTCCTGGAGAGCCTTCCACTCGCCCTTGCCGGGCGTACCGCCGAACGACTGCGGCATCTGGTCCGACATGTCGAAGCGGAATGTGTCGCCCGCCGCGATCAGCGCCTTGGCGATATCGCGCTGCACCGGATTGGGATACGCGGAGATGTCGAGCGACTTGTTGGGTGAGATGAACCCGCCCGACTCGGCCCAGATCTTCGCGGCGTCCGGGGAGGCCAGGAAGGTCAGCAGCGCCTGAGCGCCCTTCGAGTCCTTCAGCGCCACGGCCGCGTCTCCGCCGGTCACCACCGGAGGCTCGGCGCCCACCGCAGGGAACGGGAACACCTTCGCGTCCGTACCGATCTTGGCGTCGGTCTGCGCGATATTGACCGAGACGAAGTCGCCCTCGAAGACCATCGCACCCTTGGGCTGCTCACCGCCGGTGAAGGTCTGGGTGACCGATGCCGGGAACTCCGTCTGGAGCGCGCCGTCGGCGCCGCCCGCGATCAGGTTGGGCTTGCCGAAGAGCTCGCCGAGCGTGGTCAGCGCGGTCTTCACGGACGGGTCCGTCCACTTGATCTGGTGCTTGGCCAGCTGGTCGTACTTCTCGGGCCCCGCCTGGGAGAGATAGATGTTCTCGAACCAGTCGGTGAGCGTCCAGCCGTCCGCGCCGCCGACCGAGACCGGGGTGACGCCGGAGGCGGAGATCGTTTCGGCCGTCGACAGGAAGTCCTTCCAGGTCTTCGGTTCGCCGGCGCCCGCGTTCTCGAATGCCTTGGCGTTGTACCAGATCAGGGACTTGCTGGCGGCCTTGAAGTAGACGCCGTACTGCGTACCGCCGACCGCGCCGAGATCCTGCCAGCCCTTGGTGAAGTTCTTCGCCAGCTCCGCCTTGGCCTCGGCACCCAGCGGCTTGACCCACTTGCGCTGGACGGCCTGCTGGAGTGCGCCGACCTGCTGGAGGAGTGCCACATCCGGGGG
Organism: Streptomyces sp. NPDC002926; assembly: GCF_053591755.1. Taxonomy (NCBI): domain Bacteria; kingdom Bacillati; phylum Actinomycetota; class Actinomycetes; order Kitasatosporales; family Streptomycetaceae; genus Streptomyces; species Streptomyces sp. NPDC002926. Next base: position 89,281 of record NZ_JBSFUK010000015.1, on the reverse strand, counting down.
CTGACCGCCGGCGATCTTCGTACCGAGATAGTTGAGCATCGCGTCCTGGGTGGGGACGAAGGTGACGGAAGCCCCGGTGCGCTTCTCGAACTCCTTGAGGACCTTGGTGAAGTTCTCCTGCTCGGGGCCGGTCCACACGGCCACGACCTCGAGCTTCTCGCCGTTCAGTTTGGGCAGTTGGACGGTGGCCGCGGTCTCCTTGCCCTTGCTCTCGCCCGGTTTCGCCTTGTCGTCGTCCTTGTTGTCGCCGCAGCCGGCAAGTGCGAGAGCGCCGATGGCGGCAAACACCACCGCGGTCCTGCCCGTGCGAAGAGTTGTGCGCATCACTGCCCCGTCTCTCCCGTGCCTGTCCCGTGCCGACAGGTGTACGCCCGGTACTGGAGGGCCGCAATACCGCACCAGGTGTCAACCAGCCTTTTGTGATGGCCTTGTGACGTGATGTCAGGTCAAATGACGGAACTGCCGCCGGTCAGGGGCGGGCCGGAGTCAGCGGCGGAACCGGAGTCGCGTCCACCGATCGTGCAGCTCGCTCCAGGGCACTGGCCAGAAGCGCCAAGTCCGTGGGCCCATTGCCCAGTTCGCGAACGGGTCGACGGGTCGGCGGATCACCCATCCGTTCCCACTCGACCGGCACCACGGTGGGGCGCGAAGTCGCCGTACGGGGAATGCGTCCGGTCACCCGGCCGCTCTGGAACGGGGTCACGCGGCCGTCCGGATGCCCGAGCCTGCCTCGCCCCGGAGCTGGGTCCTCCGGCCCCGGCGCGGCGGGCGGTGCGTCCAGCACGACGCGCAGCCGCGCACCCTGGGTCAACTCGGTGTCGGCCGTACGGTCGGGGCGCGCGGACGTCGCTATCAGATGTACGCCGAGCCGCTCGCCGTCCCGGGCCACGGCCTCCAGGGCCCGTACGACCGAACCGGCCGCGGGCCGCCCCGGGCTGCCGAGCGCAGGTGCGACCAGCGCGTCGAAGTCGTCCACCAGCACGACGAGCCGCGGGAGCGGGGGCGGTCCCTCGGCCTTCGTACGGGCCCCGGGGCGCAGCCGGAGCGTGCCGCTTGCGGGGGAGTCGAGGTCCCCGCGCTGCTCGGCGGCGCTCGGGGGACGCTGGCCCACCATCCGGCCGGCCACCTGGCCCTGGGTGTGCGACTCGGTGAAACCGACGCTGCCCAGCAGCTCCGACCGCCGCTTCAGCTCCGCCCCGAGCGCCTGCGCGAACTCCCGCATCCGGACCGGGTCCGAGGCCACCAAGTGATCGGTGACATGGGGCAGTTCGGTACAGGCGGTCAGTCCTTCGCCGCGCTCGCCCCCGGCTCCGTCCACCAGCAGCAGCCCGAGCAGGTCCGGGCGTCCCGCGGCGGCGAGCGAGGCCGCGACCGAGCGCAGCAGCTCGGTACGGCCGCTGCCCGCAGGGCCCTCGATCAGCAGATGCGGGCCCTCTTCGGTGAGATCGACGGTGAGGGGGCCGCGCGGACCGGCGCCGAGCACCGCGGTGCCGTCGCCCGCCGATGCCCAGCGCGCCATCAGGGACGCGGGGGTGGCGCGGGCGAGACCCAGCTCGTCCAGCAGCCGTGCGGAACGCGGCAGCGCCACCACCCGGCCGAGGTGCGTGCCGGTGCCCTCGGCGCGCAGCGGCGCGATGGCGCGCCCGAAGCGCTCCGCCCAGGGTGCCGAGACCGCGTCCACCGCGCCGACCGTGCCGTGCCCGACGGGCTGTCCGCCGGCCGTCCGCATCAGACGCAGCGCGGTCGCCACATCACCGCTGAGGAGGGCGACCGCCCCGCACTCGCGGAAGGCGAGCGAGGCCGCGCAAGCCGACTCATAGGTCGCGGCGACGGGTGAGAGCGGCGAGGCGGCCGGGGTCTCGGCCAGACAGATCAGATGGATCCCGGCGGCGGATCCGGCGCCGGCCAGCCTTGCCGTCGCCTCGCGCAGTGCGGCCGATCCGGGGTCCCCGTCGACTATGACGACGGTGCGCGCGCCTTCGTACCGTGCGGCGGCTTCGGCGACGGCCTTGCGGTCGGCGCTCGGCCACCCCGGGCCGAGCGGCCCGTCGTCCAGGCGGCGGGTGAGTTCGGCGCTGCGGGCGGTGGCCTGGTCGCGGTCGTAGGCGAGGAGCAGCCGGCAGTCCTGGCCGTGCGCGGGACGCAGATGCGGCAGCCAGCCGAGCCAGGCCCACTCGTCCTTGCGCGCATCGAGGCTCCGCGACCGGTCCGTGGAGAGCAGCACGATCTCCAGGTCGGCGGGCGAGTGCAGCGCGGCGAGCTGGGCCACGGCGGACCTGGCGAGACCGGCCAGCCGGGCCCTGGGTCCGGCGAGCCCGAGCGAGCCGGCCTCGCGCAGGCCGACGGTCACCGGCACGGAAGGCAGCTCCGCCCGTTCGGTGGTGCCGAGGCGGAGCACAAGGGACTCGGGATGCCCCTGTCCCCGCTCCCAGAGCCGGGGTCCTGGACCGAGCGCGGTGAGCAGCACCGCGGCCGGATCGGGCCAGCGCTCGACAGTGGGCGCCGCGGCACTTGGTGGTCCCGGCTGCGGCGGGAACTCGGCGACAGGCTCCTCCCGCCCGCCGGCGAGCCGGCGGGCCCAGGCGCCTATACCGCGTCTGCGGGTGGCGCCGTCGGGCAGGCGGGTGCCACGAAAGGGGGCGCCTTGGCGCGGCGCGCTGCCGGTGGCCGCGGGGCTGTGGGCCCCCGGCGGTTCGGGGACCTCGTGGGTCTCGTCCGCCCTGGAGTGCATGGTGTCGCCGTGAGCGCTGCTGCCGGAGCCGTCCGTGCCGTACGTATGGAGCGTGGCGGCATCGCCGAGGCCTGCGCTCGTCGGGGCGGCGGGAGCGGTGGGGTCGTACTGGACGGGCACGCGGTGCCGGCCGTTTGCCTGGGGGGCTTCGGGCGTGCCGGAAGCGCCCGGAGCCGATGCGGCGGGGCCGTGGCCGCCGGTGCCGTAATCGGCGCCGTCCTGGCGGGCCCAACGGGGAACGGGTCGGCCGGGTCCGGGGGCGGCCGACGCGACCTGGCCCTGAGCGGAGCTGCCGGGAGCCGGACCGCCGGGATCAAAGACCCCCGCGGCAGCTCCACCGGAACCGGAACCGTCGAATCCGGGACCAGACCCGCCGGAACCAGACCCGCCGGGACCGGAGCCGGATCCGTCCGCCCGGGTCACTCGCAGATGCCCCTCGCCGTCCGGAGCCGTCGGCAGCGCGGGGGTCCGGTCGCGCGGGGTGACCCGGAGCGTCGACTCGCCGAGTCGCAGCAATGCGCCCGCGGGCAGCCTGACGGGACGGTCGCTCAGGGCGACGCCGTCCAGCGTGGTGCCGTTCGTCGAGCCGAGGTCCGCGACCGTCACCCGGCCGTCCTCGGCGACCGTGACCGAGCAGTGCAGCCGCGAGACGTCCGGGTCGTCCAGCGGTACGTCAGCTTCGGCGGAGCGCCCGATCCTGATCCGGCCCCCGTGGAGCAGATGGACCCCGCCCGCGTCGGGGCCGGCGACCACATGGAGCTGGGCCGCGGCGTCCGCCCCGGGGGATTCGTCCTCATGGGGGACCTGCAGGGAAAGCACCGCACCGTCCACCAGAGGCGGCTCGCCCAGCGTGCGGCGCTGTGCGTCGAGCCGCTCCTGCCCCGCGTACAGCACGACGGAGCCCGAGACATCGGGGCCGGAAACGGCCGCCGCGAGGCCGTTGGCCACGGCGGCCAGCGCCGTCCCGGCGGGCGCGGTGATCAGCACGTCGCAGGCATGTCCCACCGCGGCATGTCCTGCGGAGGCGTGTCCCACGGAGGCATGCCCCGAGGTCGCGGATCGGCCGCTGCGCGGCGCGAGGACAGTCAGCCGGATCTGCATCGCCGTCAGCAATCCCTTCTGCGCGGGGTGCCCGGCAGCGGAGCCGCCCTGTGATAGCCCCCACCCGGCAGGTCGGCACGCGCCGAAAGGCTCCCGACCCCACGACTCCGTGCTGAGGGCATCCTCGCACCTGCCACTGACAACACGCCCGGGAGCCACCATTAAGTGATCTTGATTGGTCGGCTCTGGGCGTAAAAATGCCTGGTTGGGATCTGATCCGGAACGTGAGTGTTGTGTACGGCACGCTGCCTCGGCAACCATCCGTACGATGCCCGCGTCTTCCTTTCGAACACGACCAGCGGTCCGTCGAGGGGACGACAGGGAGGACGAAGGACGGACGACCGGCCGGTGCGGCGTCCGGCGGCACTAAAGTGGGTCGGACACCCGGGCGGGCCCGAACGAAGGGCCACGGTGGCCCGGGACCACGCAAGGACCACGATCAGCAGGGAGCGCATCACGTGCGGCCGGTAGGCAGCAAGTACCTGCTCGAGGAGCCCCTCGGGCGCGGCGCCACGGGCACCGTCTGGCGAGCCAGCCAGCGGGAGACCGCGGGCGCCGAGGCGGCCGTCGCGGGCCAGCCCGGCGAGACCGTCGCGATCAAGGTCCTCAAGGAGGAGCTTGCGAACGACGCGGACGTGGTGATGCGCTTCCTGCGCGAGCGCTCCGTCCTGCTCCGCCTCACCCACCCGAACATCGTGCGTACCCGCGACCTGGTCGTCGAGGGCGATCTCCTTGCCCTCGTCATGGACCTGGTCGACGGCCCCGACCTGCACCGCTACCTCCGTGAGAACGGCCCGCTCAGCCCGGTCGCCGCCTCGCTGATGACCGCCCAGATCGCGGACGCGCTCGCCGCAAGCCACGCGGACGGCGTCGTCCACCGTGACCTCAAGCCCGCGAACGTGCTCCTCAAGAACGACGCCGACGGCCAGATGCACCCGATGCTGACCGACTTCGGCATCGCGCGCCTCGCCGACTCCCCGGGCCTGACCCGTACGCACGAATTCGTCGGCACGCCCGCGTATGTCGCGCCGGAGTCCGCCGAGGGCCGCCCGCAGACCTCCGCCGTCGACATCTACGGCGCGGGCATCCTGTTGTACGAACTGGTCACCGGCAGGCCCCCGTTCGCGGGCGGCACCGCCCTCGAGGTGCTCCACCGCCACCTCAGCGAGGAGCCCCGCCGTCCCACCACCGTCCCCGAGCCGCTGTGGACGGTCATAGAGCGCTGCCTGCGCAAGGAGCCGGCCCAGCGGCCCAGCGCCGAGAACCTCGCCCGTGGACTGCGTACCGTCGCGGCCGGAGTCGGCGTGCACTCCACGCCCGCGCAGGTCGACGCCGCGCTCGGGGTCGCCGCGCTGCTCGCGCCCGACCCTTCGCCCGCTCAGGTGCCCGACGCGCCGGGTGCGGCCGACCCGACGCAGGTCCTGCCGAGCAACGCGGGGTCGTACGACCCCAACGCCGCGACCAGCTTCCTGCCGCACACCGGCGCCTCGCAGTCCGGGCCCCCGCATGGCGGCGACCCGACGAGCGTGATGCCGCCCGTACCGCCGGGCCGGCCGCAGCCGGAGGACCCGCACCCCTGGCAGTCCCAGCTCCAGGCGGCCCGCGACCGCAACGAGCAGACGCAGGTCCAGTACCTCGACCCGAGCCAGGATCCGCTGCGCCGGCGTCCGCAGCGCCAGCAGCAGAGGCCCCCGCAGCAGCCTCAGCAGTACGCGCCGCAGCCTCAGCAGCAGCGCCCGCACCAGCAGCGCCCTCAGCAGCCGCAGCGGCAGCAGTACGCCCCGCAGCCTCAGCAGTACGCGCCTCCGCAGCCGCCGCCCCAGCAGCCCGCGCCGCGTCAGCCGAGGGAGCCGCGGCAGCGGAACCCCAACCGGATGAGGATCCCGGGCCTCGGCTGCCTCAAGGGCTGCCTCTTCACCGTCCTGATCCTCGTCGGCGCGGGCTGGCTGGCGTGGGAGATGTTCCTGCAGGACTGGGTCGCCCAGGGCCAGAGCTACTGGGACGCGATCGGCGACGGCATCTCGAAGGTGACGGGCTGGATCTCGAATCTCGTCAACTCGGACCCGGGCTCCGGAGGCACCGGCACCGGCTCGGGCGCCGGACAGTAGCGACTCAGTAGCTTTGTCGACTTCTGTGGGGTGATTTTCCCCCGCAGAAGTGAAGGTTGGCGCCATCCGGGGCACACAGCCCCCGGCTGGCCGCGTACGTTACTCAGGTGCGCCTCGCGTGTCGCCGTCGGTCACGGTGCCCGGCCCTTTTCCTGGCCGGGGGTCCGGGGGTCGTCCCCCGGGTAGACACAGCGGGCAACGCCAGCCGCTGAGGGAGCAGTCTTGGCACGGAATATCGGCAGCCGGTACACGGCCCACCAGATCCTGGGGCGGGGCAGCGCCGGCACGGTGTGGCTCGGCGAGGGACCCGAAGGGCCCGTCGCCATCAAGCTGTTGCGCGAGGACCTGGCCTCCGACCAGGAGCTTGTCGGGCGCTTCGTCCAGGAGCGCACGGCCCTGCTCGGGCTCGACCACCCCAGGGTCGTCGGCGTCCGCGACCTGGTCGTCGACGGCAATGACCTCGCGCTCGTGATGGACCTTGTCCGCGGCACAGATCTGCGCACCCGCCTCGACCGGGAGCGCCGCCTCGCCCCCGAAGCGGCGGTCGCGATCATCGCGGACGTCGCCGACGGCCTCGCCGCGGCCCATGCCGCCGGGGTCGTCCACCGCGACGTCAAGCCGGAGAACATCCTCCTCGACATGGAGGGCCCGCTCGGCCCTGCCGGGTCGCATCCGGCGCTGCTCACCGACTTCGGCGTCGCCAAGCTGATCGACACCCCGCGCCGTACCAAAGCGCTGCGCCCCCCGGGGGGACATGCCCCGAACCCCCCGGGCATCATCGGCACGCCCGACTATGTCGCCCCCGAGATCGTCGAGGGCCTGCCGCCGCGGGCCGCGGTCGACATCTACGCCCTCGCCACAGTCCTGTACGAGCTTCTCGCGGGCTTCACGCCCTTCGGCGGCGGCCACCCCGGCGCCGTCCTGCGCCGCCATGTCACCGAGACCGTGGTCCCGCTCCCCGGCATCCCCGACGAGCTGTGGCAGCTCATCGTCCAGTGCCTGGCCAAGGCCCCCGCGTCCCGCCTTCGCGCCTCCGAGCTGGCCACCCGCCTCCACGACCTGCTCCCGCTTCTCGCCGGCATGCCGCCGCTGGACGTCGACGAGCCGGACGCCGAGCCGCCCTCGGAGCCGTACGAGGATGTGACCCCGCCCACTCCCGACGAGCCCCGCCGCCGCGGCGCCGTCCCGCTCGTCCCCGGCGCCGCCTCCGCCGACTCCAACCGCGACACCCACACCTCGATGCGGGTCCCGGCCCCGGACGAGCTGGCGGGAGGTGCCCGTGGCACGGCCCGCGCACCCCGCAGCCCCGGCCAACGCCGCCCGGGCTCCGCCCGTCACAAGTCGGACGCGGTCCGCAAGCGCCGCATCACGCTGGGCGTGGCGGCACTGGTGCTGGCCGCGGCGGTGGGCGTCGGCGGCTGGCTGGCCACGAGCGACGACGGTACGCAAGCGCCGCCGCAGGACTCGAAGCACTCGGCACCCTCCGAACCCTAGGGGGTCGGCGTGTCGCGCCCAGCCGTTACGCTGGGGGCGTGGCAGTCGTCGATGTATCCGAAGAGCTGAAGTCCCTCTCCTCGACCATGGGGTCGATCGAGGCCGTCCTGGACCTCGACAGGATGAGGGCAGACATCGCTGTGCTCGAGGAGCAGGCCGCGGCGCCGTCCCTCTGGGACGACCCGGAGGCGGCACAGAAGATCACCAGCAAGCTCTCGCACCTCCAGGCCGAGCTCCGCAAGACCGAGGCGCTCCGTGGGCGGATCGACGACCTGGGTGTGCTCTTCGAGCTCGCCGAGGACGAGGACGACGCGGACACCCAGGCCGAGGCCGAGTCCGAGCTCGCTGCGGTCCGCAAGGCGCTGGACGAGATGGAAGTCCGCACGCTCCTGTCCGGCGAGTACGACGAGCGCGAGGCGCTGGTCAACATCCGTGCCGAGGCCGGCGGCGTCGACGCCTCCGACTTCGCCGAGCGCCTGCAGCGCATGTATATGCGCTGGGCCGAGCGTCACAACTACTCCACCGAGGTCTACGAGACGTCGTACGCGGAAGAGGCCGGCATCAAGTCGACCACCTTCGTCGTGCGGGCGCCGTACGCCTACGGCACGCTCTCCGTCGAGCAGGGCACGCACCGGCTGGTGCGCATCTCGCCCTTCGACAACCAGGGCCGCCGCCAGACGTCGTTCGCCGGCGTCGAGGTGCTGCCGGTCGTCGAGCAGAGCGACCATGTCGAGATCGACGAGTCCGAACTGCGCGTGGACGTCTACCGCGCCTCAGGACCCGGTGGTCAGGGCGTCAACACGACGGACTCCGCTGTGCGCATCACGCACATCCCGACCGGCATCGTCGTCTCCTGCCAGAACGAGCGCTCCCAGATCCAGAACAAGGCGAGCGCGATGAACGTCCTCCAGGCCAAGCTCCTTGAGCGCCGCCGCCAGGAGGAGCAGGCCCTCATGGACTCCCTCGGCAAGAGCGACGGCGGCAACTCCTGGGGAAACCAGATGCGTTCGTACGTCCTGCACCCTTACCAGATGGTCAAGGACCTGCGTACGGAGTTCGAAGTGGGCAACCCCCAGGCGGTACTTGACGGCGAGATCGATGGCTTCCTCGAGGCGGGAATTCGCTGGCGCAAGCAGCAGGAGAAGTAAGAAGACGCTTTGTCGACAAGGGAACTGCCGCCTCCGGGGCGGCAGTTCCCTTTTATGTCACAGTTGCATCCTCGCAGGTCAGGCAACCGCCCCTATACCGGACATCGCACGCGCAACGAGCTTGACGCGTCCGCGGAAAATCGGAAAGCTGACGCGCGGCATGCGTATCTCTGGGGCGTGTGTGAACGGGGGCCGAGCGATACCGCCCCCGACGCCGCCCGCCCCAAGCGCTGCTCCATTGACGAATAGCTACTGGGGGTAGCAGCCAGATGACCAAGAAGACGCGTATCCGTGTGGCACGTATAGCCGCCGGCGCGGTGATCGCCGCCGGTGCTTCGCTGACCGCCGCCGGTGCCGCTTCGGCCGTCGGTGTCGACATCAACGTGGGTCCCCTCGAAGTGTCGGCCAACGCCGACCAGTCGGGCCTCGACGCCGGTCTCGGTATTGACGCCGACCCGACGGAGATTCCGACGGATGTCCCCACCGACATCCCGACCGATGTTCCGACCGATGTCCCCACGGACGTCCCTACCGATGTCCCCACGGATGTTCCGACGGACAAGCCGACCGACAAGCCGACGGACAAGCCCACCGGCAAGCCGACCGACAAGCCCACCGACAAGCCGACGGAGGACCCGTCCGAGGACCCGACCGGCGACGCGGGTAACGGCACCGGTGGCGACGACGCCGGCACGTGCACCGTCGACCTCGACGGTGCCAAGTGCGCGGACAACACCGACACCGACAGCGCCGGCTCCAAGCCGGTCGAGCAGGGCAAGGCCAAGGAGGAGCTGGCTGAGACCGGCGCCGCCGAGACCACGTTCCTGCTGATCGGTGCCGCGACGATGATCGCCGGTGGCATCGGTTTCCGTATGCTGCCGCGTCTCGTCGGTGGCGGACGCACCGTCGCCTGAGCGACACAGCGCGTAAGGCAGCACGTAAGAGGAGGGCCCGGGACGCCACAGCGTCCCGGGCCCTCCTCTTATACGTATGTCTACGCGGTCTGGTGCGCCGCCAGCAGCGCCAGCGCCGCTATCAGCACCACCAGCAGGGTCACCAGCGCCACCGGGCTCAGGCCGCCGAAGGGGCCCTCCTGCTGCAGCCGCGCGCGGTTCGCCCGGCACACCGGGCAGCGGCCCTCGTTCACCGGGGCCGCGCAGTTGGCGCACACCAATCGGTCGTAGGTCATGCGCTCTCCTCCTCCCGCGCGCCGGAGCCGCAGGCGCGGACCGTAAGCACAGATCTCCTGGGACAACGCTCAAGGAAATGCGACTGTTCCCCTACCACTGTGCCAGCTCCCGCGTGTTTCGGCGCGCCGCCCCCGGTCTCGGCCATTCCGTTACGGGACAAAGGGCGCAACCCGCGACGTCGACTGCGAGTGCCGGGCTCCTTCGCGTAGTGTCACGCACACCTACCCCCGGACGACCGTGGTGCACCCGTGATCCGATTCGACAACGTCTCCAAGACCTACCCCAAGCAGAGCCGCCCAGCCCTGCGCGATGTTTCGCTCGACATCGCCAAGGGAGAGTTCATCTTCCTCGTGGGCTCGTCCGGTTCCGGAAAGTCGACCTTTCTGCGCCTTGTTCTGCGCGAGGAGCGGGCCAGCCAGGGCATGGTGCATGTCCTCGGCAAGGACCTGGCCCGGCTGTCGAACTGGAAGGTGCCGCAGATGCGCCGCCAGCTCGGCACCGTCTTCCAGGACTTCCGCCTCCTCCCCAACAAGACCGTCGCCGAGAACGTGGCGTTCGCTCAGGAGGTCATCGGCAAGCCGCGCGGGGAGATCCGCAAGGCCGTGCCCCAGGTTCTCGACCTCGTCGGCCTCGGCGGCAAGGAGGACCGGATGCCCGGTGAGCTCTCCGGTGGTGAGCAGCAGCGCGTCGCGATCGCGCGGGCCTTCGTCAACCGCCCCATGCTGCTGATCGCCGACGAGCCGACCGGAAACCTCGACCCGCAGACCTCCGTGGGCATCATGAAGCTGCTGGACCGGATCAACCGGACCGGCACCACCGTGATCATGGCGACCCACGACCAGAACATCGTCGACCAGATGCGCAAGCGCGTCATCGAGCTCGAGAAGGGCCGTCTCGTACGCGACCAGGCACGCGGCGTCTACGGCTACCAGCACTGAGCCCGTACAGACTGAAAGGCTGAAGCTCGCCATGCGCGCCCAGTTCGTCCTGTCGGAGATCGGCGTCGGTCTCCGCCGCAATCTCACGATGACCTTCGCCGTCATCGTTTCGGTAGCCCTTTCGCTCGCCCTCTTCGGCGGTGCGCTGCTCATGCGCGAGCAGGTCAGCACGATGAAGGACTTCTGGTACGACAAGGTCAACGTCTCGATCTTCCTCTGCAACAAGAACGACGCGGCGACCTCGCCGAAGTGCGCCAAGGGCGCCGTCACTGCTCAGCAGAAGGAGCAGATCGAGGCCGATCTCAAGAAGATGGACGTGGTCGACAGCGTCCAGAAGGAGACGGCCGACGAGGCCTACAAGCATTACCGGGAGCAGTACGGCGACACTCCCATCGCCTCCACGATCACGCCCGACCAGATGCAGGAGTCGTTCCGCGTCAAGCTGGACGACCCGGAGAAGTACAAGGTCGTCGCGACCGCGTTCGCCGGCCGGGACGGTGTGCAGTCCGTCCAGGACCAGCGCAACATCCTGGAGAACCTCTTCTCCCTCATGAACGGCATGAATGTCGCCGCGCTCTTCGTGATGGCGCTGATGCTGGTGATTGCGCTGATGCTGATCGTCAACACCGTGCGGGTGTCGGCGTTCAGCCGCCGTCGTGAGACCGGCATCATGAGACTTGTGGGAGCATCCAGCTTCTACATCCAGATGCCGTTCATCATGGAGGCCGCCTTCGCCGGTCTGCTGGGTGGTCTGGTCGCCTCCGCCATGCTGCTCGTGGGCAGGTATTTCCTGATCGACCACGGTCTGGCGCTCTCCCAGAAGATGCAACTGGTCAACTTCATCGGCTGGGACGCCGTGGTGACCAAGCTGCCTCTGGTGATCGCGATCGGGCTGCTGATGCCGGCCATGGCCGCTTTCGTCGCTCTGCGCAAGTACCTCAAGGTGTGACAAGCACCCCTGGCGCCGTACGGCCAACGGCCGTACGGCGCCCTTTGCTTGTCCTAGAGTGGGCGCCATGCCGGGCCCTGAGTTCTTGCCTCGGCCCCGCCGCATCCGCCGCGGGGCGGCCCTGACGTTGGTCTTCGCCGGCGTCCTCGCCACCGCGGCCGCCACCGACGGTCTGCCGCGTGACGGCGAGAAGACGTCCCGCCCCCTTGCCGCCCGCGCCGCTGCCGCGACCGTCGACCGCGACGACGTGGCCAGGGCCGCCGCGGAGGCGATGGCGGACGGCAAGTCCGGCACGAAGGCCGCCGAGGCCGTTGTCAGCCGCAGCGGGGACCGCTGGGGCGCGGTGTACGACAAGAGCGAGTACGCGGAGTTCGAGCGTGCCCTCGACGGCGAGTACACGGGAGTCGGCCTCGGGGCCAGGCGCGCCGCCGACGGGCGTGTGGAGGTGGCCAGGGTCCAGCCCGGCGGGCCCGCCGACAAGGCCGGTATCAAAGCCGGCGACCGGCTCCGCACGGTCGACGGCCTCGACGTCGACAAGCGTCCCGTCACCGACGTCGTGGCGCTGCTGCGCGGCGGCGACCGTACGAGCGTGGTCCTGGGCCTCGAGCGCGACGGCCGGAAGTGGGCCGAGACACTGCTGCGCGCCACGCTGACCACCGAGGCCGTCACCGTCCAGCACCTCGACGGCGGGGCCGTGATGATCAAGGTCGCCTCGTTCACCAAGGGCTCGGGCGCGAAGGTACGCAAGGCCGTCCGGGCCGCCCCCGCCGGGGCGGGCGTCCTGCTCGACCTGCGCGGCAACGCCGGCGGGCTGGTCGCCGAGGCCGTCACCGCCGCCTCCGCCTTCCTGGACGGCGGCCTGGTCGCCACGTACGACATAAGGGGCGAGCAGCGCGCGCTGTACGCCACGGCCGGCGGCAACACCGAGAGGCCGGTGGTCGCGCTCGTCGACGGCGGCACCATGAGCGCCGCCGAGCTGGTCACCGGGGCACTGCAGGACCGCGGCCGTGCGATCACTGTGGGATCGCGCACCTTCGGCAAGGGCTCGGTCCAGATGCCCAGCCGCCTTCCGGACGGTTCGGTCGCCGAGCTGACCGTCGGCCACTACCGCACGCCGGCGGGCCACAGCGTCGACGGCCGGGGCATCACGCCGGACCTCATGGCGGGCAAAGGGGCCGAGAAACGGGCCGAGACGGTATTGAGTGGCCTCGGGGGACGGTCGTAGTGCGAAAATGACCGCACTATGGCAAAGGAAACAGGGCGCAAGCTGATCGCGCAGAACAAGAAGGCGCGGCACGACTACCACATCATCGACACTTACGAGTGCGGTCTCGTGCTGACGGGTACCGAGGTGAAGTCGCTGCGCCAGGGCCGGGCCTCGCTGGTGGACGGCTTCGTCCAGATCGACAACAACGAGGCGTGGCTGCACAACGTGCATGTTCCCGAGTACACCCAGGGGACATGGACCAACCACAGCGCGCGGCGCAAGCGGAAGCTGCTGATGCACCGTGCCGAGATCGACAAGCTCGCGTCGAAGACGCAGGAGACGGGCCACACGATCGTGCCGCTCGTCCTGTACTTCAAGGACGGCCGGGCCAAGGTCGAGATCGCGCTGGCGAAGGGCAAGAAGGAGTACGACAAGCGGCAGACGCTGAGGGAGAAGCAGGACCGGCGGGAGACGGACCGCGTGATCTCGGCGGCGAAGCGGCGTCAGCGCGCCTGAGCGCCGACGTGCCCGCGGGGCGAACTGCCTCGGCGCCGACGTGCCCGAGCGCCGACGTGCCCGAGCGCCGACCGGCCCGAGGCTCGACGTGTCTCAGCGCCCACGTGCCCGGGGGCCGGCGGTCCTGAGCGGTGGGCGCGGGGGAATAGGCTGGCACGGTCGTGCGTTGGTCACGTACGATGGCACCTGCACCTCACGGGGTGTGCACCACCTTGATAAATCAACATGGGGATGATCGGTTTCGACAGCGGATGTCGAAGCAGGGGAAGCGAGCCGAGGAAGCGGCAATGATCTCGTAAACCATATGTCGCAACCAATAATCGCCACTTCCAAGAGCGATTCCCGCGCCTTCGCGCTCGCTGCCTAATTAGCAGCTAGCGAAGGCCTTCGGGTGTCAGCCCGGGGCTGTTCCCGACCCGGATCCTGGCATCAGCTAGGGAACTAAACCTCTAAGCCCGGTCACGGGGCGTAGAGGGAAATCAAACAGTGACTGGGCCCGTCGGAGACTTGTTCGCGTGATCACCGGGGCCGAGAAAATCGCAGCGAACTGCGCTCGGAGAAGCCCTGTTTCTGCACCGTTGGACGCGGGTTCGATTCCCGCCATCTCCACAATTCCCATGTGAGGTGAAGGCCCGGCTGCCACGGCAGCCGGGCCTTCGTCGTGTCTACGGCGTGTGCGCCGGCGTGCTTGCCGAGGCTCAGGCCGCCGGCTGGTGGCCGCCGGTCAGTACTCCGAGCAGGTGATCCATCTCGCTGCGCCAGATGCGGTGCACATTCATCCGGGTCGGCTGCGGCTGCCCGGGCAGCTGGAAGCGGAACGAGCTCCAGATGGTGTTGCGCTTGATGTCACCGATCATTCCGACGACTTCGGCCGGTTGCAGTGCGAAGGCGATCTCCTGCGGGCGGTTGCTCATCCGGCCCGCCTTGTGGACGACCACGGCCTGCTCGGTCACGGTGATGAAGTAGTACGTCAGAAACGCCTGGCCTATCAGGCCGAGCATGCTCATCAGCCACACACTGGGGCCGGCGATGGCCTGGATGGTGACGATCGGCCGGTCGGCCGGATTGGCCTGTGTGATGGCGGCAGCCACCTGCTGCTGGATGGTTGCCTTCTTGATGGCCATGGGCCCTCCCCTGAGCGGAACGCAGGCCCCCGCTTGGGGGCGGTGCAGCGTATCGCCCTGTCCCGAGCGGCATCCGCCCGGGGGCGGGGCTCAGGGCCGCCCCTTGGCTGCCGCGGACAGCAGCAGCGCGACCGCGGCCGCCGCGAGAGGGACCACGTATCCGTACGGTCTGCTCGCGTGCTCCACCGTCCAGCCGCCCGCCGCCGAGCCGGCCGCTATGCCGCCGAGCAGCGCGGTGACCGCGAGCGTCATGCCCTCGTTCAACCGGCCTTCCGGAGTCAGGCGTTGGACCAGCGTCATACCGGTGACCATGGTCGGGGCCGTGGCCATGCCGGCCAGCAGCAGCGCTCCGGCCAGGGTGAGCAGCGAGCCGGTCGCGGCGGCGAGCAGCGGCAGTGACATCAGCGCCGTCATCGCGGCGACGCAGGTCAGCAGGCGGCGCGGAAGGCTGCGGGCGGGGCGTAGGGAACCGTAGAGCAGGCCCGCCGCGCACGACCCGGCCGCCTGGAGCGCGAGCACCGCGCCCGCGGCGCTCGCGTGCCCGCGGTCGTCCGCGAACGCGATCGTCACGACCTCCATGGAGCCGAAGACCGCTCCCGTGGCGAGGAAGACGGCGAGCATCGCGGGCATCCCCGGCGTACGGAGCGGGGATCCGGCGTGCGTCGGGAACGCGGCCGGCGGAGGTTCGGTGGAGCGCTGGGCGGCGAAGATCAGTACGCCTGTCAGCAGCAGGATCGCACCGGTCAGCGTGCCCGCCTCGGGGAAGAGCGCGGAGCACAGGAATGCCGCGAGCACGGGGCCGAGCATGAAGCACAGCTCGTCTGCGGCCTGCTCGAAGGAGTTCGCCGTGTGCAGCGTGGCCGCGTCGCCCTGGTGGAGGTGGGCCCAGCGGGCGCGGGACATGCCGCCGGTGTTGGGGGTGGTGGCCGTCGCGGCGTACGCGGCGAAGAGCGTCCAGTCGGGCGCGCCGAAACGTACGCACAGCAGCAGCGCGAGCGAGCCGAGGGCGGCGAGCGCGGTGGCGGGCACGGCGATACGGGCCTGTCCGTGCCGGTCCACGAGCCGGGCGGTCCATGGCGCCACCAGCGCGGTGACGGCGAGGCCGGTCGCGGTGACGGCTCCGGCGAGGGCGTACGAGCCACGGGACCCGGCGATCATGATGACGGCGCTCACGCTGAACATGCCCATGGGGAGGCGGGCGATGAGGTTGCCGAGGGTGAAGGCCGCGGCGCCCTGCGGCTCGAAGAGCCGGCGGTAGGGGGCGAGGCGGGACTTTCCCCGAACGGACCCTCCGCAGGCGTCAGCGGTGGTCGTCTGCGGGGAGTCGGTTGATTGCGGCATGGGGCAACCCTCGGCGCGGCCCTCCTGCCGCGTCCAACACCTGCTCCCGCCCCATTGACGCACCCGTGTTGTAAATTCACCGAGTGCCCCAGGACCTGGACCCCCGGCTGCTCCGCGCCTTCACCGCCGTCGCCGACGAGCTGCACTTCACCCGTGCCGCCGCCCGGCTGTATGTCGCGCAGCAGGCCCTCAGCCGCGATATCCGGAAGCTGGAGCGGGAATTGGGCGTCGAGCTGTTCGTACGGACCACCCGCCGGGTGACCCTCACGGCCGACGGCGAGCGGCTGCTGCCGTACGCCCGGCGGGTGCTCCAGGCCCAGGACGAACTGCTGGCCGCCGCCGGTGCGTCCCGGCCGCTTCTCGTCGACCTCAACGGCGAGGGCATGGCGTCCGGCCGGGTGCTGGCCCGGGCCCGTGAACTCGCCCCGGAGTGCGAGCTGATGGCTCGCTTCGAGAGCGGGCTGACGGGCGCCGCCGCCGAGATCCTGGCGGGGCGGCTCGATGTCTCGTTCGGGCGCTTCGCAGGGCTCGAGCCCGGCATCCGGGCACTCCTGTCCCACCAGCCCGTGCGGTACGAGCCGATGGCCGTGCTGCTGCCGCACGACCACCCTCTCGCCACATCACCCCGGATCCCGTTGAACGCTCTGGCGGGCGAGACCGTATATGCAGGTGCGGGCAATCCGCGCACCTTGGAGTGGACGGATCTGGCGCGCCGCCTGTTCGCGGGACGCGGGATCGCGATAGCGCCGCCGGCGCCCGTGGCGGTCGGCGCCGAGGAGTTCCGGAGGGTGATGGCCAAGACGCGTAACCCGGTCCTGGCCGTGGTGGACTTTCCGGCCATGCCGGACACCGTGCTGCGCCCGATCGTCGACCCCGTACCGCTGTCACCGCTCTCACTGGTGTGGCGCAGAGGATTGCGCCACCCCGGCGTGGACGCGCTTCGAGCGGCGGCCGCCCAACTGGCCTCGCGAGAGGGATGGCTGGAACGGGACCCTTCTGGTTGGTTGCCGGAATGTGACATGTCGCTGATGTGTGACAACAACTGACACAGGGGGCCCAGGTGTCATCGGTGTGCGCTACATTCTGGGTCCGGGTGCATGGGGTATGGGGGCGTTCGGATTGGGTGGGGACCCGGTCCGGCAAACACCGGTCAGTCGTATGCGCGCTCGATTTTCAGTCAGTGGGGGTGTGTGTACAACTGTGGATAATTGGCATGAAGATTCCCGTATCGGTCATACTCATGAGCCGTACGAAGTCACTGTCCAGCTGGACGGACTTGGCCGAATACTGGGGGATCTACCGCCCGAGCCGACTCCGCATGAGGGCTCCGACGGACCGGTGTTCGTCGATGAGAGCGGCCGCCGCAGCAAGAAGTTCCGTCGCCTCGGCTGGGTCTTCGCCTTCGCCTGCGCCTGCTATGCCGTGACGCTCGTCGCCGCCCTCGTCGGCGGCAACTCCACCGCGCCCTGGCTCCCCGGCATAGGCCAGCAGGGCAAGGAGCAGATCGACAAGGTCCAGATACAGCCCGCCCCCACCGACGGCGCCTCCGTGGCGGCCACCCCCGGCGGCGTACCCGGCGCCCCCACCCCGACCGACTCCACCGGTGCCGTGCTGCCGCAGCCGTCGGGTGGTGTGTCGAACGGCATCTCCGGCGGAGTGCCGGCCACGCCGGGCCCCGGCGCCTCCGGCTCCGTGTCGCCCAAGCCCTCCGGTGGCGGCGGCCTTCCCGGTCCCGGGCCCTCCGCCTCCTCCTCCCCGGGCGCCGGCGGAAGCGATCCGGGACCCGAGCCCGAAGGCAGCCCCTCCGTTCCCGTTCCGCCCGACCCCGGCCCGACCGGCGGCGCGACCGAGCCACCCATGCAAGAAGGCGCGCTCTAAAGATGACACTCCCCATCAACACGGCCCCGCGGCGGCGGCGGAGAGCCCGGCGCACCGTACGGCGCAGGCTGCCCATGCGCTATCTGCTGCCCGTGGTCTTTCTTGTCGCGCTGCTCGCCATGCTGATGCTGCGCGGCTATGTGCACAGTGAGATCCTCGCCGACCACCGCGTTCGTCCCCCGGTGGCCACCGACCAGGTCCCCGACGAGATCCTCGAGGGCGGACCGGTCATCGACGCCCGCGGCAAGGCCGCACCCAGGGCGCTGAGCATCCCCGACAAACAGCTCGTGCTCACCTTCGACGACGGCCCGGACCCCGTCTGGACGCCGAAGGTGCTGGACAAGCTGAAGCAGTACAACGCCCACGGCGTCTTCTTCGTCACCGGCACCATGACCTCCCGCCACCCCGAGCTGGTCGAACGCATGGTGCGGGAGGGGCACGAGGTGGGTCTGCACACCTTCAACCACCCCGACCTCTCCTTCCAGTCCACCTCCCGCATCGACTGGGAGCTCTCGCAGAACCAGCTGGCGATCGCGGGCGCGGCGGGCATCCGTACCTCCCTCTTCCGGCCGCCGTACTCCTCCTTCGCGGACGCCATGGACAACAAGTCCTGGCCGGTCACCCAGTACATCGGCAGTCGCGGCTACATCACCGCCCTCAACAACACCGACTCCGAGGACTGGAAGCGCCCCGGCGTCGACGCGATCATCAAGCAGGCCACACCCAAGGGCACCCAGGGCTCGATCGTGCTGATGCACGACTCCGGCGGCGACCGCTCCCAGACCGTCGCCGCCCTCGGCCGCTTCCTGCCGCAGATGAAGGCCAGGGGCTACCGCTTCGCCAACCTCACCGAGGCGCTCGGCGCCCCCAGCGCCCACACCACTGTCACCGGCCCCGAGCTGTGGAAGGGCAAGGCGTTCGTCGCCGCCGTCGCCTTCTCGGAGAACACCACCGAGGTCCTGGTCGTCGGCCTGGCCGCGATCGGTGTGCTGGTCTTCGCGCGCTTCGGGCTGATGCTCCTGCTCTCTTTCGCGCACGCCCGCAAGGTGCGCAGGCCCGGCTTCAGCTGGGGCCCGCCGATCACCGGACCCGTGTCCGTGCTCGTCCCCGCGTACAACGAACGCGAGTGCATAACCAACACGGTGCGTTCGCTGATGGCGAGCGACCATCCCATCGAGGTCATCGTCATCGACGACGGCTCCACCGACGGCACCGCGGACATCGTCGAGGCCCTGCGGCTGCCGAATGTCCGCGTTGTACGCCAGGAGAATGCCGGAAAGCCCGCTGCCCTCAACAACGGCATCCGGCACGCCCGTTACGAGATCGTCGTGATGATGGACGGCGACACCGTCTTCGAGCCGTCGACCGTGGGCGAGCTGGTGCAGCCCTTCGGAGACATGCGCGTCGGCGCGGTCGCGGGCAACGCCAAGGTCGGCAACCGCGACAGCCTGATCGGGGCCTGGCAGCACATCGAGTACGTGATGGGCTTCAACCTGGACCGCAGGATGTACGACCTGCTGGGCTGCATGCCCACCATCCCCGGCGCGGTCGGCGCCTTCCGCCGCCAGGCCCTGGAACGCGTCGGCGGCATGAGCGAGGACACCCTCGCCGAGGACACCGACATCACCATGGCCATGCACCGCGACGGCTGGCGCGTCGTCTACGCCGAGCGGGCGCGCGCCTGGACCGAGGCGCCGGAGACCGTGCAGCAGCTGTGGTCGCAGCGCTACCGGTGGTCGTACGGCACCATGCAGGCGATCTGGAAGCACCGCGGCGCCCTGGTCGAACGCGGAGCTTCGGGCCGCTTCGGCCGGGTGGGCCTGCCGCTGGTCTCCCTCTTCATGGTCCTCGCTCCGCTGCTGGCCCCGCTGATCGATGTCTTCCTGCTGTACGGACTGGTCTTCGGCCCCACCCAGAAGACGATCGCCGCCTGGCTCGGCGTCCTCGCGATCCAGCTCGTCTGCGCCGCGTACGCCTTCCGGCTCGACCGCGAGCGCATGATCCATCTGATCTCGCTGCCTCTCCAGCAGCTCCTCTACCGGCAGCTGATGTACGTCGTACTGCTGCAGTCCTGGATCACGGCGCTGACCGGCGGCCGGCTGCGCTGGCAGAAGCTGCGGCGTACCGGAACGGTGGAGGCGCCCGGAGTGATACCGAGCCAGCGGCGCAGCAGCGAGGACCGGAGGCCGGTCGCATGAGCCACAGCTCCACGGCCCCCGCGGCGCCGGACCTGGCGGCCGCCGGGCCGCCTCCCCGCCCGGGCCGCGACCGTTATCTCGACCTCCTGCGCTCCGTCGCGCTGGTCCGCGTCGTCGTCTACCACATCTTCGGCTGGGCCTGGCTGACGATTCTCTTCCCGTCCATGGGCGTGATGTTCGCGCTCGCCGGCTCACTGATGGCGCGCTCGCTGTCACGGCCCGCGCTCGGGGTGATCCGCGGCCGTATCCGCAGGCTGCTGCCGCCGCTGTGGGCGTTCTCGGCGTTCCTGGTGCCGCTGATGTTCCTGGGCGGCTGGAAGCCCGACAAGAAGGACGGCCTGTGGTGGTGGGCCGACCTGCTCAACTACCTCTTCCCGGTCGGCGCCCCGCCGTTCCCCTGGTCCCTCGGCGACAAGTCCGGCCTGCTGGAGACCACCTGGGCGGTGCAGGCCGGCGAACCGCTCTGGTATCTGCGCACCTACCTGTGGTTCGTCATCGCGTCGCCGCTGCTGCTGTGGGCCTTCCGCAAGGCGCCGTGGGCGACGCTGCTCGCCCCGGTCGCCCTGTGCGCCGTCGTGGGCACCGACCTGGTGAAGATCCCCGGAGAGACGGGCTACGCCATCGTCGACTTCGCGACCTTCGGTGCCTGCTGGGTCCTCGGCTTCGCCCACCACGAGGGCCTGCTGCAGCAGATCCCGCGCCATCTCGCGCTGTCCTGTTCCGCACTGGTGATGGCCTTCGGCCTGTGGTGGGCCTCGGGCCACCAGACCGCGGACGGCTGGGACCTGAACGACATCCCGCTGGCCCAGGCCACCTGGTCGCTCGGCTTCGTGGTGATCCTGCTGCAGTACTCCCCGTCCTGGCAGCAGCTTCCGGGCGGGCTCGCTCGCTTCGACAAGTACGTCACGCTGTCCAACAACCGAGCGGTTACGATTTACCTCTGGCACAACACCCTGATCATGGCGACGATCCCGCTGCTCGACCTGTTGTGGGACATCCCGTTCGTCGACGCGCACCTGGGCGGGGCACTGGAAGCCATTTACACACCCCTGATGTTCGTGGTGGTCTGGCCGCTCATCGGGCTGATGATCGTGGCAGTGGGCTGGATCGAGGATCTGGCGGCGAAACGGAGGCCGCGACTGTGGCCGACGGGCACTCGTAAGGCGAAGGACGGCTCACACCGGCGCTGACCGCCGGGTGAGAGCAAGGTTGCGTACCGGTCACCTCACGCCACCTGGACCGAAACGCGCCGTCCATACCGTCGCTTCCACGACCCGAGGACCGTGGAGGCACGTGATGGCTGGCCGATGGATCGAACAGTGGGACCCGGAGGACGAGACCTTCTGGCGAGCGACGGGCGAGAAGATCGCCCGGCGTAATCTCGCCTTCTCCGTGCTGAGTGAACATATTGGATTCTCCATCTGGACCCTGTGGTCCGTGATGGTGCTCTTCATGGGGCCGCAGTACGGCATCGACCCGGCCGGCAAGTTCTTCCTGATCGCCACGGCGACGCTGGTCGGCGCGGTGATCAGGGTGCCGTACACCTTCGCAGTCGCCCGCTTCGGCGGCCGCAACTGGACCATCTTCAGCGCACTGATGCTCCTGCTGCCGACCGGCGCGGCGTACGCGGTGATGGAGCCCGGCACCTCGTACACCACCTTCCTGGCGGTCGCGGCGCTCACCGGCGTCGGCGGAGGCAACTTCGCCTCGTCGATGACGAACATCAACTCCTTCTTCCCGCTCCGCAAGAAGGGCTGGGCCCTCGGGCTCAACGCGGGCGGCGGCAACATCGGCGTGCCGGTGGTGCAGCTCGTGGGCCTGCTGGTGATCGGGACGGCCGGGGCGACCCATCCGCGCGTCGTGCTGGGCGTGTACATCCCGCTGATCGTGGTGGCCGCGGTGTGCGCGGCGCTGTGGATGGACAACCTCGCGCCGGTGAAGAACGACACCGGAGCGGCCAAGGAGGCGGTCCGTGACGCCCACACCTGGATCATGGCGTTCCTCTACATCGGGACCTTCGGCTCCTTCATCGGCTACAGCTTCGCCTTCGGTCTCGTCCTGCAGACGCAGTTCGGCCGTACGCCGCTGCAGGCCGCGTCGCTCACCTTCATCGGGCCGCTGCTCGGCTCACTGATCCGGCCCGTCGGCGGTCTGCTCGCCGACCGGTTCGGCGGGGCGCGCATCACCCTGTGGAACTTCGTGGCCATGGCGGCAGCGACCGGAGTGGTCGTCGCCGCCTCGATCCAGGAATCCCTGACCGTCTTCCTCATCGGCTTCATCTCGCTGTTCGTACTGACCGGGCTCGGGAACGGCTCGACGTACAAGATGATCCCCGGCATCTTCAACGCCAAGGCCCAGGCCAAGGGCATGACGGGCGAGGCGGCGGA
The DNA here is from genome assembly GCF_053591755.1 of Streptomyces sp. NPDC002926. NCBI lineage: Bacteria > Bacillati > Actinomycetota > Actinomycetes > Kitasatosporales > Streptomycetaceae > Streptomyces > Streptomyces sp. NPDC002926. Next base: position 66,971 of record NZ_JBSFUK010000015.1, on the reverse strand, counting down.
CGCGTACAGCCGCCGGCTGTCCGGGGCCTCGATGGGGCTGATCGGCGCCGTGGGAGCGCTCGGCGGCCTCGGCATCAACCTCGCCTTCCGGCAGTCCTTCCTGACCGCCGGGACCGGGACCAGCGCCTTCATCGCCTTCCTCGCCTTCTACGCGGCGTGCTCGGTGGTCACCTGGGCGGTCTACCTTCGCCGGCCCGCTGTCACCCCTGTGCCGGCCGAGGAGGCTGAGGCGGCAGAGACGAAGCCGCAGCTCGGCTACGCCGGGGTGTGAGCGGAACGACACAGGAGGGACCCGCCGTAACGGCTGGGAAATGTGGATGAACCGAGCCTGTCACGCACCGTTGGCAGGCTCGGCCGCCACATCCGTACAGGGTGGGACAGAGTAGGGACGATCACATGCAAGACAATCAGCACGGCCCCCTCGCCGGATTCACCGTCGGCGTCACCGCCGCCCGGCGCGCCGACGAGCTCGGCGCGCTGCTCCGGCGCCGCGGCGGCGCCGTCCTGCACGCCCCGGCCCTGCGTATCGTCCCGCTCGCCGACGACGCCGAACTCCTTGCCGCCACCAAGGAGTTGATCGACCATGGGCCCGATGTCGTGGTCGCGACGACCGCGATCGGCTTCCGCGGCTGGGTGGAGGCCGCGGACGGCTGGGGGTACGGCGAAGAACTGCTGACCCGGCTGCGCGGTGTGGAGCTGCTGGCGCGCGGCCCCAAGGTGAGGGGCGCGATCCGCGCCGCGGGGCTCACCGAGGAGTGGTCGCCCGCCTCCGAATCCATGGCCGAGGTCCTCGACCGGCTGCTGGGGGAGGGCGTCGACGGCCGCCGTATCGCGCTCCAGCTGCACGGCGAACCGCTGCCCGGATTCGTCGAGTCGCTACGGGCCGCGGGCGCCGACGTCGTCGTCGTACCGGTCTACCGGTGGATGGCGCCGGAGGATCTCGGTCCGCTCGACCGTCTCCTCGACGCGACCGTCTCCCGCGCCCTGGACGCCGTCACCTTCACCAGCGCCCCGGCCGCCGCCTCGCTGCTCTCCCGCGCCGAGACCCGCGGCCAGCTCCCCGAACTGCTCCGCGCACTCGACCACGATGTACTGGCGGCCTGCGTGGGGCCGGTCACCGCGCTGCCGCTGCAGGCCGTGGGCGTCACCACGGTGCAGCCGGAGCGCTTCCGGCTCGGCCCGCTCGTCCAGCTGCTCGGCCTCGAGCTGCCCTCCCGCGCCCGTACGCTCCCGGTCGCCGGACACCGCATCGAGATCCGCGGCCACGCGGTCCTGGTCGACAGCGACCTGCGCCCCGTGCCGCCCGCCGGAATGGCCCTGCTGCGCGCCCTGTCCCGGCGCCCCGGCTGGGTCGTCTCCCGCTCCGACCTGCTGGGCGCGCTGCCGGGCGCGGGCAGGGACGAGCACGCCGTCGAAACGGCCATGGCGCGGCTGCGTACGGCGCTGGGCGTGCCCAAGCTGATCCAGACCGTCGTCAAGCGGGGCTACCGGCTCGCGCTGGACCCGGCCGCCGACACCAAGTACGCCGACGTCTGACGTACGAGAGCGGTCGCCCGCCACAGGCAGGCAAGGGCCGCCGTGGACAGCACCAGGCGCACCACGTTCCAGACGACCCACGGGTCCTCGAACCTCTCGCGCACGGCGGCCGGGTCGGCGATCCGGGCCGGGTCCCCGGCCGCTGCCAGCTCGTCGTTGAGCGGAATGTTCGCCGCCGTGGTCACCAGCAGCACCGCGGCGTACAGCACCAGCGCCGCCCGCACCCACCAGCGCGCCGGGGAGCGGCGCTGCTGCCAGGCCGCGACCGCGGCCAGAATCAGCGCACCGAAGAAGCCCGCGAAGAAGACGGGATTCTGGATCACCTCGTTGATGTTCTGCATGACCTCGACGTAGATCCGGTCGCCGCTGCGCGCCAGCGCCGGCATCACGGAGGTCGCGTACGCGTACCAGACGCCCGCGACCAGGCCGTTGGCCACTGTCGCCGCCCCGAGGACGGCCCGAGCGCCGCTGCCCGCCGAACGGCTCCCCGGTCTGCCCGCTGCCTTGTTCCGTGTCATGTCGTCGTTCTGTGTCATGTCGGCAGTCAAGCGGCGGCAGTTGCCCTTCTCCATGGGTGAGCGTCGCAACCCCATGTCCAGGCGTCTACGGTACGCAGGATGAGCACCGATCCCGTTCGCCTCAGCCTGGACGGCCCGGGCGACGCCGCGCGCCTCGCCGGGGCGGTGGCCCGCGCCCTGGTCCGGAACCGCGACCATATGCGCCCCTGGGAGCCGCACCGGTCCGCCGCGTTCTTCACGCCTGAGGGGCAGGCCGTCCGCCTCGCGCCCGATCCGGCGGTCAGACGCTGGCACTTCACCGACGGCCGCCGCGTCGTCGGCGAGGCCAGTCTCACCGGAATTGAACTCGGCCCCTTCCGCAGCGCGATTCTCGGCTACTGGATCGACGCCGAGTACACCGGCCGCGGCCTCGCCACCCGGGCGGTCGAGGAGATCTGCCGGGCGGCCCGCGAGGAGCTCGGCCTGCACCGCATCCAGGCGGGCACCCTCCTCGACAACGCCGCCTCCCAACGCGTCCTCGCCAAGTGCTCCTTCGAGGTCATCGGCACGGCCGGGCGCTATCTGCACATCAACGGCGAGTGGCGTGACCACCGGCTCTTCCAGCGGGTTCTGCACAACGATCCGCCGACGCCCTGAAGTTCACGTCCCCGGATAGGCAAGCTGCCCGGGTGTCCGGCGCGTACAGAGGTCGCCGACGTCGCATCAGCGGCGCGGCCCGCACCGGAAGGGAGAGTGCGGCCCCCTCGACCGGTACGAGGACTTCGCTCCGGGCATCGCACGCCACTGACGCCGGACAACGCGGCCGGACCGGGCGGGAGGAGGGGTTCCGGCAGCGCCCCGGGACAGGCACTCTGAGAGGGGACGGCACACACCGGCAACCTCCGAGACCCCCGAGGCGGTGACAGACGCATGACGGCGGGCATGGGCTCGTACGACTGGCGGTTCGACTCAGGGCGCATCTGCCTGGATCTGGTGGCGACCTCGGAGACGGCCGCCGGTGCCGAAGAGCCGCTGGCGGCGGCCGGACGGCTCGGGCAGTGGCTGGTGGGGGCGGGGCTGGTGCCCGCGGGGACCCCGCTCCCGGCCGTCGACGGCCACTGGGCAGCCAGGTTCGCCGAGTTGCGGGAGAGTGTCGGGCAGCTGGTGCGGGCCGAGATCGACGGCAGCCGCGCCGAGTCCGCTCTGGAGCGTGTCAATCTCTTCGCGGCGGGGCCGCCGCCCGGCGTCAGAGCCGTACGCTCTCCGGACGGCTCGCTGGTACGGTCACTGAGCACCGCGCCCGAGTGCGGGGCGCTGCTCGCAGCCGTGGCCCGCGACGCCGTCGAGCTGCTGACCGACCCGGTGGCCCGGGCCCGGCTGCGGCGGTGCGAGGGCGACAACTGCCGCCGCGTCTACCTCGACACATCGCGGGGACGGCGGCGCCGCTGGTGCTCCAGCGAGGTGTGCGGGAACCGCGAGCGGGTCGCCAGACACCGCCGCAGGGCCGCCGTGGCGAGGGCCTGAGACCCGTTCCGGGCACCTCCGTAAAAGATCTTGAAAGTTTTTCGGCATGCGTTGAGTGATGCGTCTGTGGTCCCCGTAGTGATGGGGGAGAAGCAGTCAGCCGAAATCAGGGTCTCGACCGGGAGGTTCAGGTGCGCAAGGATGCGGCCGTGGCCGATGACCGTCCGCAAAGGGCCCGCCATCGCAGCGAGAAGCCACGCATCGACTCCTCAGCACCTGACGAGGAACTCATGCGCGCGCTGTATCGCGAACATGCGGGACCTTTGCTTGCTTATGTACTGCGCCTCGTTGCCGGCGATCGCCAGCGCGCCGAGGACGTGGTGCAGGAGACGCTCATCCGTGCCTGGAAGAACGCCGGTCAGCTCAACCGAGCGACCGGCTCTGTCCGACCCTGGCTGGTGACGGTGGCACGCCGCATCGTCATCGACGGTCACCGCAGCCGGCAGGCCCGGCCGCAGGAGGTCGACCCGTCGCCGCTGGAGGTCATGCCCGCGGAGGACGAGATCGACAAGGCGTTGTGGCTGATGACGCTCTCAGATGCGCTCGATGATTTGACGCCCGCCCACAGGGAAGTGTTGGTCGAGACGTATTTCAAGGGCCGCACGGTCAATGAGGCGGCCGAAACGCTCGGCATACCCAGTGGGACGGTGCGATCCCGGGTGTTCTACGCACTCCGTTCCATGAAGCTCGCTCTGGAGGAGAGGGGGGTCACGGCATGACCATGTATGAGCAGGAATCCGTACACGATGCGGTCGGCGCATACGTGCTCGGCATTCTCGACGACGCGGACGCCTCCGCCTTCGAGGCGCATCTGGCGGGCTGCGACATCTGCGCCACCCACCTCGAAGAGTTCTCCGGGATGGAGCCGATGCTGGCCATGCTGGCGGAGGCCCCGGCGCCGGCCCAGCCCTCGAATGTGCTGAACATGCCGGGCCGGCATGCCATGCCGGGGACGGAGTTCCCGCCCTCGAGGCCTGTTCCCGTGGTGCCCAAGGCGCCCAGCCCCAAGCTGCTCGGCGGACTGCTCGACGAGGTCGCGGCCAAGCGGGCGCAGAAGCGCCGGCGCGGGATGTACCTGGTCGCGGCCGCCGCGGCGCTGATCATCGGTGGTCCCGCCGTCGCGGTCGTCGTCACGGCGGACGACACCGGCACCAACCAGGCGAGCGCCGACCCGCACCCCACCAGTCCCGCCGAGGACGCCTTCTTCAACCACATGGACGAGAAGGTCCGGGCGACGGACGCGACGACCAAGGTCAGCGCGACCGTCGGCATGGAGAAGAAGGCCTGGGGCACCCACACCGTTCTCGAACTGAAGAACGTCAAGGGTCCGCTGAAGTGCAACCTGGTCGCCGTCTCCAAGAGCGGCGAGCAGGAGGTCGTCACCTCCTGGGCGGTGCCGAAGTGGGGTTACGGGATCGAGAACAGCCCGAACGAATTGGGCAAGAACCCGCTCTACGTCCATGGCGGCGCGGCGATGGACCGCAACGACATCGACCACTTCGAGGTCCGTACGTTCGACGGCAAGCGACTGGTGGAGGTCGAAGCCTGACAGATTCGCCCCCTTCGCGTACGGTTGACGGCTGCCCAGTGCACGTCAGAAGGGGGCCTCGGTGGCCGCGCAGGATGCCGCTGTTGATTCCATGGTCGAATCCGCCGCAGACACGGTCAGAGACCGTGAAATCGGCGTCGAGCAGGAACATCTCGACCAGGTGTACCGCCGCCTCGAGGAGAAGATCCACGAGGCGGAGTTCCTGATGAACGACGCCGCCAAACGTGGCCAGGTCGGCACGCCGGGCGCGCTCGCCGAGCGGGACGCCCAGGTCTTCAGGGCCGGTGTCCACCTCAACCGCCTGAACAACGAATTCGAGGACTTCCTCTTCGGCAGGATCGACCTGCTGTACGGCAAGGACGGCCAGAAGGGCCCGGACGGGGCGTACACCTCGGTCGAGCCCGCCGACGACGCCGTACGCGCCGACAACACCGCCGACATCGGCGAGACCCTGCACATCGGCCGGATCGGCGTTCTCGACTCCGACTACGCGCCGCTGGTCATCGACTGGCGGGCCCCGGCCGCCGCGCCCTTCTACCGCTCGACACCGGTCGATCCCGGCCGGGTCGTACGCCGCCGGGTCATCCGCTCCAAGGGCCGCAAGGTCCTCGGCGTCGAGGACGACCTGATGCGCCCCGAGCTGACCGCCACGCTGGACGGCGCCGCGCTCCCGGTCATCGGGGACGGCGCGCTGATGGCGGCGCTCGGACAGGCCCGCAGCCACTCGATGCGGGACATCGTCGCCTCCATCCAGGCGGAACAGGATCTGGTGATCCGCGCCCCGGCCGCTTCCGTGACGTATGTCGAGGGCGGCCCGGGGACCGGAAAGACCGCGGTGGCCCTGCACCGGGCGGCCTATCTGCTCTACCAGGACCGCAGGAGATACGCGGGCGGCATCCTCATCGTCTCGCCGACCCCACTGCTCGTCGCGTACACCGAGGGCGTACTGCCGTCGCTGGGCGAGGAGGGGCAGGTCGCGATCCGCGCGGTCGGCAATCTGGTCGACGGCGCGGAGGCCACGGCGTACGACGAACCGGCCGTCGCCCGGATCAAGGGCTCCTCGCGGATGCTGAAGGTGCTGCGCAAGGCCGCACGGGGCGCGCTGGAGCTGTCGGGACCCGCGGTGGAGCCGGAGGGGCAGCTCGCCTTCGGGGAGGAGCCCCAGGCCCCGTCAGGAGCGCCCGGCCGGCTGCGCGTCGTAGCCTTCGGCCGCCGCCTCGAGATCGAGGCCGACGAGCTCGACCGCATCCGCCACAACGTCCTGGGCGGCACCACCCCGGTCAATCTGCTGCGCCCGCGCGCCCGCAGGCTGCTGCTGGACGCCCTCTGGTCGAAGTCCGGATCCGCGGGACGCGGTGCGTCTTCCTCTCTCGGTGACCCCGAGCTCGCCGCCGAGCTGCGCTCCTCCTTCGACGAGGACGTCGCCGCCGAGGACAGCTTCATCGAGTTCCTGGACGCGTGGTGGCCGGAGCTGACGCCGCGCGGCGTGCTCGTGGCGATGGCCGACGAGCGACGGCTGGGCCGGTGGGCGCGGCGTGTTCTCAACCCGGGCGAGGTGCGGCGTCTCGCCCGCTCGCTGCGGCGGCTCGGCGACGACGGCCGGGGCCCGCTCTCCGTGCACGACGTGGCGCTCCTGGACGAGCTGGGGACACTCCTCGGCACCCCCGCCCGTCCGCGCAGGAAGCGCGAGCTGGACCCGCTGGACCAGCTCACCGGTCTGGAGGAGCTGATGCCGCAGCGCGAGGAGTCGCAGCGCGAGCGTGCCGAGCGGCTGGCGCAGGAACGTACCGAGTACGCGCACGTCATCGTCGACGAGGCGCAGGACCTGACTCCGATGCAGTGGCGGATGGTCGGACGCCGCGGCCGGCACGCCACCTGGACGGTCGTCGGCGATCCGGCGCAGTCGTCCTGGTCGTCCCCCGACGAGGCGGCCGAAGCACGCGACGAGGCGCTCGGCAGCCGTCCGCGCCGCCGCTTCGAGCTGACCGTCAACTACCGCAATCCGGCCGAGATCGCCGAGCTGGCGGCCAAGGTGCTGGCGCTCGCGATGCCGGGCATGGAGTCGCCGTCCGCGGTCCGCTCCACGGGCGTCCGGCCGCGCTTCGCGGTCGTGCCGAACGCTGATCGCGCCGCGGTCGTCAGGGCGGAGGCGCAGCGACTGCTGGACCAGGTGGACGGCACGGTCGGTGTCGTCGTCGCGATGAACCGGCGCGAGCAGGCGGCGCGTTGGCTGGCCGGGCTCGGCGAGCGCGTGGTGGCGCTCGGCTCGCTGGAGGCGAAGGGGCTGGAGTACGACGCGACGGTCGTCGTCTCGCCCGCGGAGATCGCGGACGAGTCCCCGGCCGGGCTGCGGGTGTTGTACGTGGCGCTGACGCGGGCGACACAGCAGCTCACGGTGGTCTCGGACCGGCGCGATGAGCCGGACGCGAACGGCGTGCCCGATCTCCTGCGGGACTGATCGGGGACTGATCGGGGAGCGATCCGGAACCGGCCCGGGACTGAGGGGGAGTCCCGGACCGGTATCCGGAGCCGGCCCGGGACCGGAACGCTGGTCCGCGCTGATTGCGAGTCGGCCTGCGATGCGGGAATCGCTTACCGGGGCGGTTTGTTAGCCTGGGGGTGGCACCGACCCGATCCAAGCCCCCGGGCCCAACCTTCGTCGCTTTGAGCGACCACTTGCCGCGAGGCGAGCATGGCGGGTCGGTGCCACCTTTTCGTACGAGAGACAGGTCCGCGCCACCGGAAGGTGGCGCGGACCTGTTTCATTGCCGGCTTCCACCGGGAAGCCGATATCTCGTATGGTGGAAAGCTGTTTCCGAAAACTAAATGACCACTATTACCTGCTACCCGCAGGTAGGTGCGACCATCGGAAAGCGTTGCCGGGCGATAGCCGCGGCCGCATGGCAATGAAGCTAGCGAAAGCAGAGGAACCCGGTCATGGCAACGGCGCCCAGCGTCTCGTACTCGATGACGGTCCGGCTGGAGGTCCCCGCGAGCGGTACCGCGGTCTCCCAGCTCACCACGGCCGTCGAGTCCTCCGGCGGCTCTGTGATCGGCCTGGACGTGACCGCTTCCGGCCACGAGAAGCTGCGGATCGACGTCACGATCGCAGCCACCTCGACCTCGCACGCCGACGAGATCGTCGAGGAGTTGCGCAAGATCGAGGGCGTCGTCCTCGGCAGGGTCTCCGACCGTACGTTCCTGATGCACCTCGGCGGCAAGATCGAGATGCAGTCCAAGCACCCCATCCGCAACCGTGACGATCTCTCGATGATCTACACCCCGGGCGTGGCGCGGGTCTGCATGGCCATTGCCGAGAACCCCGAGGACGCCCGCCGCCTCACCATCAAGCGCAACTCCGTCGCAGTGGTGACCGACGGCTCCGCGGTCCTCGGACTCGGCAACATCGGCCCCATGGCCGCGCTCCCGGTGATGGAGGGCAAGGCCGCCCTCTTCAAGCGTTTCGCCGGCATCGACGCCTGGCCGATCTGCCTGGACACGCAGGACACCGACGCCATCGTCGAGATCGTCAAGGCGATCGCCCCCGGCTTCGCGGGCATCAACCTCGAGGACATCTCCGCGCCCCGCTGCTTCGAGATCGAGGCGCGGCTGCGCGAGGCTCTGGACATCCCGGTCTTCCACGACGACCAGCACGGCACCGCGATCGTCGTCCTCGCCTCGCTGACCAACGCCCTGCGCGTGGTCGGCAAGGCCGTCGGTGACGTACGGGTCGTCATGTCCGGCGCCGGCGCTGCCGGTACGGCCATCCTGAAACTGCTGATCGCGGCGGGCGTCAAGCACGCCGTCGTCGCCGACATCCACGGTGTGGTGCACGCGGGCCGCGAGGACCTGGTGGCCGCCGCGCCCGAGTCGCCGCTGCGCTGGATCGCCGACAACACCAACCCCGAAGGTGTCACCGGAACGCTCAAGGAGGCGGTCGCCGGCGCTGACGTCTTCATCGGCGTTTCCGCCCCGAACGTGCTGGGGGCCGAGGACGTGGCGGCGATGGCCGACGGCGCGATCGTCTTCGCGCTCGCGAACCCCGACCCGGAGGTCGACCCGGCAATCGCCCGCCAGACAGCCGCAGTTGTCGCCACCGGCCGCTCCGACTTCCCCAACCAGATCAACAATGTGCTGGTCTTCCCGGGTGTCTTCCGCGGTCTGCTCGACGCGCAGTCCCGTACCGTCAACACGGAGATGATGCTCGCCGCGGCCGCGGCGCTGGCGGGTGTCGTCACCGAGGACGAGCTCAACCCGAACTACATCATTCCGTCGGTCTTCAACGACAAGGTCGCGGGAGCGGTCGCCGGAGCGGTACGCAACGCCGCCAGGGCGGCCGGACCGGCTGTGACGGGCCCCACGTCGTCCTGACGTACGGCGCGTCGCGGGTCGCGGGGCCGGGAATGCGGCTCTAGGGTGACGGACCATGAGCCCCGCGCTCGAGGCTCTGCGGCTCCGCGGAGTCTCCAACGAGTAGACGGAACGTCACCACGACGAGGCAGTGGCGCTTTTCGTGTGACTCCGGAGGGTGCCGGATTGGCTTTCCCGCCGCTGGTGGGGGCAGGATGCGTATTCGGGCGCGAGGGTCTGACAGCAGACCCGGGTCCGGGGACTGTCCGAGGGCCCTGGCAGCATCGGCTTCGATCTCACGCCTCACAGGCAAGAAGAACACGGGAGTAACAACATGAACCGCAGTGAGCTGGTGGCCGCGCTGGCCGACCGTGCCGAGGTGACCCGGAAGGACGCCGACGCTGTACTGGCCGCTCTCGCCGAGGTGGCCGGCGAGGTCGTCTCCAAGGGCGACGAGAAGGTCACCATTCCCGGCTTCCTGACCTTCGAGCGCACCCACCGTGCCGCTCGCACCGCTCGTAACCCGCAGACCGGCGACCCGATCCAGATTCCGGCCGGCTACAGCGTGAAGGTCTCCGCGGGCTCCAAGCTCAAGGAAGCCGCCAAGGGCAAGTAAGCCCCCAAGGCACAGCACGAAGGGCGGCCACCCGTGTGTCGGGTGGCCGCCCTTTCGCGTGCGTACGGGCCCTCCAGGGGCCGTGGGGGCCCGTTTACCGGGCGCCGCGCCCCCGGACCCCCGTACTGCGTTCGGATCAGCCCTCAAGGCGTGTGAGGCGCGGGGGTCCGGGGGCGGAGCCCGGGTCGGACGGGCCCGCGGGGGTCCGGGGGCGCGGCCGGCGGGTCAGACGAGCGCGCCGCCGGGGAGCTCGACCTTCGCGCCCAGCTTCTCGAGCTTCTCCATGAAGTTCTCGTAGCCGCGGTTGATCAGGTCGATTCCGTGCACCCGTGACGTCCCCTGCGCCGCCAGCGCCGCGATCAGGTACGAGAAGCCGCCGCGCAGGTCGGGGATGACCAGATCCGCGCCCTGGAGCTTCGTCGGGCCCGACACGACCGCCGAGTGCAGGAAGTTGCGCTGGCCGAAGCGGCAGTCCGAGCCGCCGAGGCACTCGCGGTAGAGCTGGATGTGCGCACCCATCTGGTTGAGCGCGGAGGTGAATCCCAGCCGCGACTCGTACACCGTCTCGTGGACGATGGACAGACCGGCCGCCTGGGTCAGCGCCACCACCAGCGGCTGCTGCCAGTCGGTCTGGAAGCCGGGGTGTACGTCCGTCTCCAGGGCGATCGCGTTGAGGGAGCCGCCCGGGTGCCAGAAGCGGATGCCTTCGTCGTCGATCTCGAACGCGCCGCCGACCTTCCGGTACGTGTTCAGGAACGTCATCATCGAGCGCTGCTGCGCGCCGCGCACATAGATGTTGCCCTCGGTGGCCAGCGCCGCCGACGCCCAGGACGCCGCCTCGAGGCGGTCCGGGATCGCCCGGTGGGTGTAGCCGCAGAGCTTGTCGACACCGGTGATCCGGATGGTCCGGTCGGTGTCCATGGAGATGATCGCGCCCATCTTCTGCAGTACGCAGATGAGGTCCTCGATCTCCGGCTCCACCGCGGCGTTGGAGAGCTCGGTGACGCCCTCCGCCAGTACCGCCGTCAACAGCACCTGCTCCGTCGAACCGACCGACGGGTACGGGAGGCGGATCTTGCAGCCGCGCAGCCGCTGCGGGGCCTCCAGATACTGGCCGTCCGCCCGCTTCTCGATCGTCGCGCCGAACTGGCGCAGCACCTCGAAGTGGAAGTCGATCGGCCGACCGCCGATGTCGCAGCCGCCCAGGCCCGGAATGAAGGCATGGCCGAGCCGGTGCAGCAGCGGGCCGCAGAACAGGATCGGGATGCGCGAGGAGCCCGCGTGCGCGTCGATGTCAGCGACGTTCGCGCTCTCGACGTGCGACGGGTCGAGCACCAGCTCACCCGGTTCGTCACCGGGGCGGACCGTCACTCCGTGCAGCTGCAGCAGTCCGCGTACGACGCGCACATCACGGATGTCGGGCACATTGCGCAGCCGGCTCGGCTCACTGCCGAGCAGGGCGGCGACCATCGCCTTGGGCACGAGGTTCTTCGCGCCGCGGACGCGGATCTCGCCCTCCAGCGGGGTTCCGCCGTGGACAAGCAGTACATCGTCTGTGCCGGTCATGAATCTCGCGTTCCGGAGTGGTCGGACAGGGGGCCAGTGCAAAGGGTAAGGGGCGTACACCCTAGTCCCGTAAGGCCAAGGACCGCCCCGGGGCGTAATGAATTGGGCACAACACGTTCAGTCCGCCCATCAATGCGGAGCGTCACCATCGCGTATTCCGGAGCCGGCGGCGTCCGGCGGGTCCTGAGCTGCGCTCGCTCACACTGTGCCGCTCGCTCCCCGCGGAGGGCGAAGATGCGGGATCATGTCTCGCATGACCGAGGTGTCCTCGCTCACAGGGCGGCTGCTCGTCGCCACACCCGCCCTCGCGGACCCGAACTTCGACCGGGCGGTGGTTCTGCTGCTCGACCACGACGACGAGGGCTCGCTCGGCGTCGTCCTCAACCGGCCCACGCCGGTGGTCGTCGGCGACATCCTGGAGTCCTGGGGCGCACTGGCGGGCGAACCCGGCGTGGTTTTCCAGGGCGGCCCGGTCTCGCTCGACGCCGCGCTCGGCGTCGCCGTGATCCCGGGCGACGAGGGCCCGCTGGGCTGGCGGCGGGTGTACGGGGCGATCGGCCTGGTCGATCTGGAGACGCCGCCGGAGCTGCTCGGCGCGGCGCTGGGCTCACTGCGGATCTTTGCCGGGTATGCGGGGTGGGGGCCGGGCCAGTTGGAGGACGAACTGACCGGCGGCGCCTGGTACGTCGTCGAGTCGGAGCCGGGCGATGTCTCGTCGCCCCGGCCGGAGAGCCTGTGGCGGGCTGTGCTGCGGCGGCAGCGGAACGAACTGGCGATGTTCGCGACGTATCCGGACGACCCTTCGCTCAACTGACCTCCCGTGACCTCCCGTGACCTCCCGCGCGGACGGGCGCCGGGCAACAGGTGGCATCGCCCCGGCGCGGGTGGGGCCCCGTGGCAGCCGGTAGGGGGCCGATATGAGTACCCTTGGAGCTCATGAGCACTCTTGAGCCCGAGCGCGGGACAGGCACGGGGACCCTCGTAGAGCCGACGCCGCAGGTGTCGCACGGCGACGGCGACCACGAGCGCTTCGCCCATTACGTCCAGAAGGACAAGATCATGGCGAGTGCCGTCGACGGCACTCCGGTGGTGGCACTGTGCGGGAAGGTCTGGGTGCCGGGGCGCGACCCCAAGAAGTACCCGGTCTGCCCGATGTGCAAGGAGATCTACGAGTCCATGGGCCCTGGTGGCGACAAGGACAAGGACAAGGGCGGCAAGGACAAGAAGTAACCTCCGGTCCTGCCGTCGGTAACGGCCCCCTGGGTGCGCGCGCATGCGCACCCAGGGGGCCGTTTGCGTGCGTGCTCCCGTTGCACGGGGTGCGGCTGCCGGTCACAGAGTGGTTGAGACCTCTTGTCCGGTTGTTTGCACGGCTCTAGCCTCCTGCGTGTTGTGCAGTACGAAACGCACGTTGCGCATGCTGCAACGCCGACTCGTAGGGGACCACGCATGAAGCTCTCTGCCCGAATTGCCGCCCCCGCCGCGGCACTTGCGCTGGCGGGCCTCACCGCCACCGCCTGCGCCCCCCAGACCTCCGACAACAGCGCCACGAAGGACGAGAAGAGCGGCACCCTGCGCGTCTGGCTCTTCCAGGAGGTCAACAACAAGCCGAAGGAGCAGGTCGTCGACGCCGCGGTCGCCGCGTTCGGCACGAAGCACAAGGACGCCAAGGTCGAGGTCGAGTACATCCCGGTCGAGACCCGCGCCCAGAAGATCAAGGCCGCCTTCAACGACCCGAAGAGCGCGCCGGATCTGATCGAGTACGGCAACACCGACACGGCCGGATACGTCAAGGACGGCGGACTCGCCGACGTCAGCGCGGAGTTCACCGCCTGGGACGAGGCCAAGGACACCGATCCGACCGCCAAGCAGTCGGTCACGGTCGGCGGCAGGATCTACGGCGCGCCGCTCTTCGTCGGCGTACGCGCGCTCTACTACCGCACCGATGTCTTCAAGGAGCTGGGCATCGCGGCCCCCAAGACCCAGGACGAACTGATCGCCACCGCCAAGAAGATCCACAAGGCGAAGCCGGAGCTGTACGGGCTCGCGGTCGGCGGCGCGTACACCTATGGCGCGATGCCCTTCATCTGGGCCAACGGCGGCGAACTGGCCGAGGAGAGCAGCGGTTCGTACAGGGCGGCCATCAACAGCCCGGCCGCGCGGAAGGGCATCACGGCGTACACCTCGCTCTTCGGCAACGACAACTGCCCGGCCGCCAAGTGCGCCTCCATGGGCGGCAACGCCACGGTCACCGCCTTCGCCTCGGGCAAGGCGGCCATGGCGATCGGCGGCGACTTCAGCCATCAGGCGGTGGAGGCGGGCTCGGTGAAGGGCAAGTACGCGGTGGTGCCGCTGCCGGGCCTGAAGGCGGGCGAGACGGCGCCGGCCTTCGCGGGCGGCAACAACATCGGCGTACTGAAGAGCAGTTCGCACCGCACGCTGGCGGTGGACCTCATGAAGCAGTTCACCGGCAAGGAGACGCAGCGCCTGCTCTTCGAAGCGATGGGCTTCCTGCCGACGTACACCGATGTGCGGTCGGAGGCGGCGAAGAAGGAGCCGTTCGTCGATCCCTTCGTCAAGACACTGGGCGCGGGCGCCAAGTTCGTCCCGGCCTCACCGGGCTGGGGCCAGATCGACGCGTCACTGGTGCTGCCGACGATGTTCCAGGAGATCGTGAGCGGCAAGAAGGACGTGGCTGCGGCGTCGGGTGACGCGGCGAAGAAGATGGACGCGGCGTTCGCTGCCGCGGGCTGAACGCGATGACCAACGGTACGAACCGGGGGCCTGACACCCCGGACAGCGCGGGCGCGCGCGGCGGGGCGGGCGCGTCTGCCGGGGCGGCGGTGCCTCGCGGCGAGGCAGGCGTCGGCGAGGCCTTGGTCGCCACCGGCAGCGCGGGCGGCCCGGACGTCCCGGGCCCGGACGTCCCGGGCCCGGACGTCCCGGGCCCGCGCACCGGGACCTCCGCGGCCGGCCGGTCCGGCGCGGTCGCGGTACTCACGGGCTCGGATCCCCAAGGCGCTCCGGAAGGCCCCCGGAGCGCCCGGAAGGCGCGCACGGCCCGCAGCTCCCGGCGCGGTCAGGGATACGGGGGCCGGACGCCGTGGCTCTACCTCGCGCCCGCGCTCCTCGTCCTCGGCGGGCTGCTCGTCTACCCCATCTACCAGCTCGGCCTGATCTCCCTCCTGGAGTACACCCAGGCCCAGGTCAGCGGCGGCGAACCGACCACATTCCAGGGGCTCGGCAACTACCGCACCCTCTTGGCCGACAGCCAGTTCTGGCAGGTCCTGCTCGCGACCCTGGTCTTCGCCGCCTCCTGCGTCGTCACCACGCTCGCCGTGGGCTGCGGCCTCGCCGTCCTGCTGACGCGCGTACGGGCCCTGCCCCGCCTCGCGCTGATGCTGGCCGCGCTCGGCGCGTGGGCGACCCCGGCCATCACCGGGTCCACCGTCTGGGTCTTCCTCTTCGACCCGGACCACGGACCGGTCAACCGGCTCCTCGGCCTCGGCGACTTCTCGTGGACGTACGGGCGCTACAGCGCCTTCGCCCTCGTGCTTCTCGAAGTGGTGTGGTGCTCGTTCCCGTTCGTGATGGTGACGGTGTACGCGGGCATCAAGGCGATCCCCCCGGAGGTGCTGGAGGCCGCCTCACTGGACGGCGCCACGCAATGGCGGACCTGGCGCTCCGTCACCGCCCCGATGCTCCGCCCCATTCTCGTCGTCGTCACCATCCAGTCGGTCATCTGGGACTTCAAGGTCTTCACCCAGATCTATGTGATGACGAACGGCGGAGGCATCGCCGGACAGAATCTCGTACTCAATGTGTACGCCTATCAGAAAGCCTTCGCGTCCTCGCAGTACAGCCTGGGCTCGGCGATCGGCGTCGTGATGCTGCTGATTCTGCTCGCCGTCACCCTCGTGTACCTGCGACTGCTGCGACGCCAGGGAGAAGAGCTGTGACCTTGCCCCGCATCCAACGCCCCTGGCGCCTCGCCGCCGAGGCATCCGCGCTCGTCATCGCGGTCGTCGTGGCCTTCCCGCTGTACTGGATGGTGCTCTCCGCCTTCAAACCCGCCGGCGAGATCCAGTCGACCGAGGCGCGCCCCTGGACGCTTTCCCCTTCGCTCGACTCCTTCCGCCGCGTCTTCGAACAGCACGAATTCGGCCGCTATTTCCTCAACAGCTTGTTCGTCGCGGGCGTGGTCGTCGTCGCCTCCGCACTGATCGCCTTCCTGGCGGCGACGGCGGTCACCCGGTTCCGCTTCAAGTACCGCACCACCCTGCTGATCATGTTCCTCGTCGCGCAGATGGTGCCGATCGAGGCGCTGACGATCCCGCTGTTCTTCCTGATGCGGGACTTCGGACAGCTGAACACCCTCGGCTCGCTGATCCTGCCGCACATCGCCTTCTCGTTGCCGTTCGCGATCTGGATGCTGCGCGGCTTTGTGAAGGCGGTCCCCGAGGCGCTGGAGGAGGCGGCGTACATCGATGGCGCGAGCCGCTCGCGCTTCCTGTGGCAGATCCTCTTCCCGCTCGTCCTCCCGGGGCTGGTGGCGACGAGCGTGTTCTCGTTCATCTCGACCTGGAACGACTTCCTGTTCGCCAAGTCCTTCATCATCAGCGACACCTCGCAGTCGACGCTGCCGATGGCGCTGCTGGTCTTCTTCAAGCCGGACGAGAACGACTGGGGCGGGATCATGGCAGCGTCCAGTGTGATGACCGTGCCGGTGCTCGTCTTCTTCGTACTCGTACAGCGACGTCTGGTCTCCGGACTGGGCGGCGCGGTGAAGGACTGACGCGATGACCTCCCTGCAGCCCACTTCGGATCTGATCCCTGCTCCCGCTTCTTCCGCTCCCGTCGCCGTCGAAGGCCCGTCCCGCCGCGGCTTCCTGCCGGACCTGGGCACCACACTCTTCGCGGCACCGGGAACCCGGACCACGGAGCGCTGGCTGCGCTCCACGGTCGGCGCCGCCCTCGGCCTGCCGCTGCCGCCCGGCGAGCGGCACACCGAGAACTCCGTCACGCTGCTCATCGACGACAGCCTGGAGCCCGAGGCGTACCGGCTCGGTGTGGTCCCGAGCCCGGGCGTCGAGATCCGCGGCGGCAGCGCGGCCGGTGTCTTCTGGGGCGCGCAGACGCTGCGTCAGCTGCTCGGTCCCGAGGCGTTCCGCAGGGCGCCGGTGCGGTCGGGGCCGACGCACGAGATCGCGCACCAGGTCATCGAGGACGCCCCCCGCTTCCCCTGGCGTGGCCTCATGCTCGACGTCTCACGGCACTTCCTGCCCAAGGACGACGTCCTGCGCTACCTCGACCTCCTCGCCGCCCACAAGCTCAACGTCTTCCACTTCCACCTCACCGACGACCAGGGCTGGCGTATCGAGATCAAGCGCCACCCCAGGCTGACGGAGGTCGGCGCGTGGCGGGCACGTACCAAATACGGTCACCGCGCCTCCGAGCTCTGGGACGAGAGGCCGCACGGCGGTTACTACACGCAGGACGACATCCGCGAGATCGTCGCGTATGCCGCCGAGCGGCATATCACCGTCGTCCCCGAGATCGACATCCCCGGCCACTCGCAGGCCGCCATCGCCGCGTATCCGGAACTGGGCAACACCGACGTCATCGACACAACCACCCTCTCCGTCTGGGACAACTGGGGCGTCAACCCGAACGTACTCGCCCCCACTGACAGCACCCTCCGCTTCTACGAGGGCGTCTTCGAGGAGGTTCTCGGCCTCTTCCCCGCCACCTTCATCCACATCGGGGGCGACGAGTGCCCGAAGGGCCAGTGGAAGGTCTCTCCGGCCGCCCAGGCCCGTATCAGGGAACTCGGCCTGGCCGACGAGGACGCGCTCCAGTCCTGGTTCATCAGGCACTTCGACAGCTGGCTCGCCGACCGGGGCCGCCGTCTCATCGGCTGGGACGAGATCCTCGAGGGCGGCCTGGCCCCGGGCGCCGCCGTCTCCTCGTGGCGCGGATACGCCGGCGGCATCACCGCGGCCGAAGCCGGCCACGACGTCGTCATGTGCCCCCAGCAGCAGGTGTACTTGGACCACCGCCAGCACGGCGGCCCCGACGAGCCGATGCCCATCGGCTACGTACGCACTCTTGAGGACGTCTACCGCTTCGAGCCCGTCCCCCCGGCCCTGACGCCCGAAGCCGCCGCGCACATCGTCGGCACCCAGGCCAATGTCTGGACCGAGGTGATGCAGGACCGTTCCCGGGTCGACTACCAGGTCTTCCCGCGGCTGGCGGCCTTCGCCGAAGTCGCCTGGTCCGCGCTGCCCGCGCCCGCCGAGCGCGACTTCCCGGACTTCGAGCGGCGAATGACCGCTCACTACGCGCGCCTTGACGCGCTCGGCGTCGATTACCGCCCGCCCGGCGGCCCGTTGCCGTGGCAGAGGCGACCTGGCGTGATCGGACGCCCGATCGAGGGGGCGCCCCCAAACGTGTGAGGCCGGTGTAAAGCTGGGTGTCCTGCGCCGCAGAGCCTGGGACTGTGGATGCCCGTAAGGAATAAGTCGTACAAGGCTCACCGAAGAGTGGCAATCCGCATGTGGCGGCGATGGCATGGCAAAACGGACAGTCGTCACGAGTGGGTGCATCCGGTGCGGATGTGCCCTTCGCGGACCCTCTCGTCGGTCGGCTCGGAAGATGTGCCAGAGTTGCCACGTCCGGGCTGTGTGCACGTACGGTACGGCAACACAGGCGGGACAGCCGGGACACCGGGAAGGGGCAGCTGGGTGACCACGCACGCACCGCAGGCGGCGCAGTCGGTGACGCTGCCGGCCTCGCTCGACGAGGCCGTGGCGGCGCTCGACGCCATGCCCGCCGCCGTGCCCGTCGCCGGCGGTACGGACCTCATGGCCGCCGTCAACAAGGGCCAACTCCGCCCCGCGGGCCTCGTCGGCCTCGGCCGCATCAGCGAGATCCGCGGCTGGCGCTACATGGACGGGCACGCGCTGCTCGGAGCCGGACTCACCCACGCCCGGATGGGACGGCCCGACTTCGCGGCCCTCATCCCCGCGCTGGCCGCGTCCGCTCGCGCCGCGGGCCCGCCCCAGATCCGTAACGCCGGCACGCTCGGCGGCAATATCGCCACCGCCGCCCCGACCGGCGACGCCCTGCCCGTACTGGCCGCCCTCGAGGCGGACCTGGTGATCGCGGGACCCGGCGGCGCACGCCGCGAGATCCCCGTCTCCCATCTGCTGGCCGGCCGCGAGATGCTCGCCCCCGCCGAACTCATCGGGTTCGTCCGTGTGCCCCTGCTGCACGCCCCGCAGGTCTTCCTGAAGGCGACCGGCCGGACAGGGCCCGGCCGCGCCACCGCATCCGTCGCCGTCGTCCTCGACCCGGCGCGGCGCGGGGTGCGCTGCGCGGTGGGCGCGATCGCGCCGATGCCGCTGCGGCCGCTGGAGGCGGAGCGCTGGATCGCGTCGCTGATCGACTGGGACGGCGAGCGGGGCCTGGCGACCGAGGCGCTGGCGGCCTTCGGCGAGTACGTCGCGGCGGCGTGCATCCCGGATCCGGCCCCGACCGCGCAGGGCGAGGAGCCGCCCGCGCTGCCACCGGCCGTACTGCATCTGCGACGCACGGTCGCCGCACTGGCCCGACGTGCACTGGGGAGGGCGCTGTCGTGAGCAATGAAGAGAATCCGCACGAGCTCCCGAACGAGCTCCCGCCGGAGCAGGGCGGCTGGCAGCCGATTCCGCACGGCGGCGAGTACGACGCCGAGGCCACGGCCTTCCTGCAGCTGCCGCCCGAGGGCGCGCTGGACGCTGCGCCGCTCGAGGCGCCGGGCCATGGCTATGTACCGCCGATGATCACGCCGCTGACGCCGGCCGACGCGACGGATCCGGCCGCGACGGGCACGTGGGCCGTGCCCCGGGGTGACGGCGAGCCGTCCGCGGTGCAGTGGCCGGAGCCGGCGGCCGGGTACCCGGGGCCCGCCGACCCGCACGCCACGGGCCAGTGGGCCTTCACCGAGACCGAGCCGGTCCAGGCCGCCTCGGAGCTGACCGGCCAGTGGACGATTCCGGTGGCGGGCGGCGATCTGCCCGACGAGTCGGGCGAGTTCACCACGACCGCGCTGCAGTCCCAGTGGGCCGCCGCGGCCCCGCCCACCACGCTGCCGGGCGGTGCGACCGCCCCCTGGGCGCCGTCGCCCGACGCCCCGGCCACCCTTCCGGGCGGAGCGCCCGCGCCCTGGGCGATGGCGCAGGAGCCCGCGGCGGTGGAGGAGCCGGAGCCGGCCGAGCCCGAAGCAGCCCCTGAGGAGTCGGCCGAGGAGGCTCCTGCGGAGAGCCCCGAGGAGGAGGAACCCGCCCCCACCTCCTCCACCGGCAGCGACGAACACCCGCCCAGCTCCTACGTCCTGCGGGTCAACGGCACCGACCGGCCCGTCACCGACGCCTGGATCGGCGAATCCCTGCTCTACGTACTGCGCGAACGCCTCGGCCTGGCCGGCGCCAAGGACGGCTGCTCACAGGGCGAGTGCGGCGCGTGCAACGTCCAGGTCGACGGCCGTCTCGTCGCGTCCTGCCTGGTCCCCGCGGCGACCGCCGCCGGCTCCGAAGTGCGTACGGTCGAGGGCCTCGCCACCGACGGCGAACCCTCCGACGTCCAGCGTGCTCTCGCGGGCTGCGGCGCGGTCCAGTGCGGCTTCTGCATCCCCGGCATGGCCATGACCGTCCACGACCTCCTCGAGGGCAACCACGCCCCCACCGAGCTCCAGACGCGGCAGGCCCTGTGCGGCAATCTCTGCCGCTGCTCCGGCTACCGGGGCGTCCTCGATGCCGTACGCGAAGTGGTCGCCGAGCGCGGAGCGAGCGCCGCGGCCGCGGCGGAGGCGAGTGAGGAAGCCCGCATTCCGCACCAGGCGCCCCCAGGCGCAGGTAGTGTGCAGCTCCACCCGCACGACGGAGGCATGGCGTGAGCAACGACGCGGCCACCACTGCGACGCCCCAGGCGGTCGACGGCCCTCAGCCACAGTCCCAGCCGCCTGCGCACGGCCTCGGTGCCTCCCTCCCGCCGGCCGATGCCCGCGCCAAGACCGAGGGCACGTTTCCGTACGCCGCAGACCTGTGGGCCGAAGGGCTGCTGTGGGCGGCGATCCTGCGCTCCCCGCACCCGCACGCCCGTATCACCTCGATCGACACCTCGGCGGCGCTGGACATGCCGGGAGTGCGAGCAGTCGTTACACACCAGGACATTCCGGGTGATTCGTCGTACGGCAGACGTATCGCGGACCGTCCCGTCTTCGCCTCCGAGATCGTCCGCCATCACGGCGAGGCGATCGCCGCGGTCGCGGCCGACCACCCCGACACGGCCCGCCTCGCGGCGGCGGCGATCGCGGTCGAGTACGAACCCCTCGAACCGGTCACCGACCCCGAGAAGGCCTTCGCCGCCGAACCACTGCACCCCGACGGCAATCTGATCCGCCACATCCCGCTCCGCTACGGCGACCCCGATGTGGCGGGCGAGGTGATCGTCGAGGGTCTCTACCGCATCGGCCGCCAGGACCCGGCCCCGATCGGCGCCGAGGCCGGCCTGGCCGTCCCGCGCCCGGACGGCGGCGTGGAGCTGTACGTCGCCTCCACCGACCCCCACACCGACCGCGATCTGGCGGCGGCGTGCTTCGGCCTGGAGCAGGACCGGGTGAAGGTCGTCGTCACGGGTGTCCCGGGCGCGACGGGCGACCGCGAGGACCCCGGCTTCCAACTCCCGCTGGGCCTGCTGGCATTGAAGACGGGCTGCCCGGTCAAGCTGACGGCAACCCGCGAGGAGTCCTTCCTCGGCCACGCCCACCGCCACCCCACGCTGCTGCGCTACCGCCACCACGCGGACGCGGAGGGCCGCCTGGTCAAGGTCGAGGCCCAACTGCTCCTGGACGCGGGCGCGTACGCCGACGCCTCCTCCGAATCGCTCGCGGCCGCGGTCGCCTTCGCCTGCGGCCCGTACGTCGTCCCGCACGCCTTCATCGAGGGCTGGGCGGTCCGTACGAACAACCCTCCGTCGGGCCATGTGCGCGGCGAGGGAGCGATGCAGGTGTGCGCGGCGTACGAGGCCCAGATGGACAAACTGTCCGCCAAGCTCGGCCTCGACCCCACCGAACTCCGCCTCCGCAATGCCCTTGCCACCGGCGACATCCTCCCCACCGGTCAGACGGTCACCTGTCCCGCGCCCGTCGCGGAACTGCTCCACGCCGTACGGGACTTCCCGCTCCCCGACCTTCCCAAGGACACACCGGAGAACGGCTGGCTGCTCCCCGGCGGCCCGGAGGGCGCGGGCGAACCCGGAGCGATCCGCCGGGGGGTGGGCTACGCACTGGGCATGGTCCACATGCTCGGCGCGGAAGGCACCGACGAGGTCTCCACAGCCACGGTCAAGGTCCACGACGGGATCGCGACCGTCATCTGCGCGGCAGTCGAAACGGGCCAGGGCTTCGCCACACTCGCCCGCCAGATCGTCCAGGAGACGCTGGGCATCGAAGAGGTCCGCGTGGCCTCGGTCGACACGGACCAGCCACCGGCGGGCCCGGCGGCCCACGGCCGCCACACATGGGTCTCGGGCGGCGCGGTCGAGAGGGCCGCGAGGATGGTCCGTACCCAGCTCCTCCAGCCGCTGGCCCACAAGTTCGGGATGTCGACGGAGCTGCTCCAGATCACCGACGGCAAGATCACGTCGTACGACGGTGTGCTGTCGACGACGGTGACGGAGGCGATGGACGGCAAGGAACTGTGGGCAACGGCCCAGTGCCGCCCCCACCCGACCGAACCTCTCGACGACTCGGGCCAGGGAGACGCCTTCGTGGGCCTCGCGTTCTGCGCGATCCGCGCGGTGGTGGACGTCGACATCGAGCTGGGCTCGATCCGCGTGGTCGAAATGGCGGTGGCCCAGGACGTGGGCCGCGTCCTGAACCCTGCCCAACTGGCTTCGCGCATCGAGGCGGGCGTGACCCAGGGCGTCGGCACGGCCCTGACGGAAAACCTCCGCACCGCCCGAGGCCTGGTCCGCCACCCGGACCTGACGGGCTACGCACTCCCGACATCTCTTGACGCTCCGGACATTCGCATCGTGAAACTGGTCGAGGAACGGGACGTGGTGGCCCCGTTCGGGGCCAAGCCGGCGAGCGCGGCCCCGGTGGTGACTTCCCCGGCGGCGGTGGCTTCGGCGGTACGCGCGGCAACGGGGAGGCCGATCAACCGGCTCCCGATCAGGCCTCAGGCGGCCGTGGCCATTCCCAACTCGTAGCCGTGTGACGCTCATTGCACCTGCAATCCAGGGGTGCGCACTGTCACTGGGGCTCGGTACAGTGATCCCTGTAGACGTGTGTAAACGGGGAGGCGTTCGTGGCGGAGGACAGCGATACAGGGGCGGTAGCGGCGGCGGGGGCGCTCGGCGCGTTCGGGTTGATCCCTATGGCGAGTAGCGCGGCGGCGGTGGCGAAGATGGTCGCCGACATGGAGTCGATGGGGAGTTTCAGGACAGAGGTCCACAAAATTCTCGCCGACCTGGAAGACTCCGAGGCCGCACCGGACAAGGTCTCCGCCGACCGGCTGGAGCCGAGCCACCTGGGCAAGCCCGAGTTCAGGGAGAGCGCGTTCCTGTACGGCGCCTACTCGATGGTCCATGACGAGCTTGAAAAGCTCTCCAAGATTCTTACCTTGCAGATCGACGGGCTGAGCATTGCGGTGCAGGCCTCTCAAGTGGGCTACGAGAACATCGACTACGACATTCAGCGACGCATGCTGCGGCTCGCCGGCGAGATGGCGAAGCAGCCTCAGAGCCAGACGCAGCAGAGCGGCGCCAACGAGACGGGTGGCGGCGCTTCGCGGCCTGGCGTCGAAGAGCTCGAAGTCTGATGAACACGGGGATGGGGAAAGCGGGAATGGTGGTTCACCATGGCTGACGATGCGCAGACAGGACGCAAGGCGCCGGCGCTCCAGGAGACGGACTTCCACTCCAAGACGCACGACGAGCTGCTGGCCATGATCGAAGGAACGAAGGCCGAGTCGGCAGCGGAGCTTGCGAAGAAGTTGTCCAAGGCCGCTTCCAAGATCACGGAGGTCGGCGAAGGCCTCAAGAGCCATATGACGCGCGTCGTATGGGAAGGCGAGGGGGGCAAGGCCTTCCGGGACTGGGGCCACGAGGCAGCCATGGCCACGTTGGAGCTAGGCAAGTACAGCAAGGAGGCTTCGTCGTGGCTGCAGGACGTTGCCGCGGCCATTGCCACTGCTCACAGCGCGATCCCGAAGAAAGACGGCTCTCTGGAGACGCAGGCCAGCGAAGCCAAAGAGAATCTGGCGGCTGCCCGCAAGGCGCATAGCCCGGATGACACGTCTACTTACAGCACGCAGCTGGCAACTGCCCAGGCAGGGATGGAAAAGCGGCGCCTGGAGGCGGCCGACCAGATGCGGAGGCTGGCACAGACGTACACCCACTCCGGGGAGCAGATCATGAGTCTGCAGCCGCCGGAATTCCCGCCGCCGCCGGGGCAGTTCGTGCCGCCGCCGAGGAAGTACGTCGACTCCTCACAGCAAGTTGGCGGCTCTGGGACCGCAGACAGACAGCGATCGTCTGCTCATTCGTACTCACAGTCGGAGCGATCCGCCTCTCCCCCCAATGAGGCGTCAGCAAAGACGAACATCCCTCCGGTTACCGTCTCGCCTCATACCGCCGTGCCGGATCGTCCCGTCGACATGGGGATCGACAGCGTGGCGACCTTGCCTCCCCCGACCTCGACGACGCCGTCGATTACGCCGGGCCTTGTTCCGTCGGCCGGTAGGCCCGAGGGGCCGGGCATCGTGCCGCCAGGCATCATCCCGTCCACGTTCGGTGGCAAAAATACAGCCATGCCCAGCACCCCTGCAGCCGGGAGAGCTTTCCCCGGCGCTCGGGGCCTCGTGCCGCCCGGACAGGCAGGGATCAACTCGCGTATGCCGCGTGAAGGCATCGTTGGCGGCCGTCCTGTCACGCCGAACACGGGTCGCCCCACCGGAGGGATTCCCCGTGGCACGGTGATCGGCAATGAAAACACCACCGCTCGCGGGCCCATGGGCCGCGGGGGCACGCCGGGTATGCATGGCGGTGGCCCCACGGGAGGTGCCGGCCAGAGCGGTGTCTCAGGTGGGCGTCGGCTGGCGTCCGAGGCGGGTGGCGTTGTCGGAGGACGACAGCAGAAGCCCGGGCAGAACAGCGCGCGGCCTTTCACGCCGGGTGGCTCCGGCCTGGTGCGGGGTGCCAATCCGAACGCCTCCAGCGGTGGCGCGTCGCACCCCGGGCAGGCAGGCCGAGCCGGAGCGATCCCTCCTGGGACGCACGGTGCCAACTCTCGCCGTGATGAACAGAACGGCGAGCGGCCGGACTACCTGTCGGAAGACGAAGAAACCTGGCAGCAGGGCGGCCGCCGCGTTGTGCCGCCGGTTATTGACTAACCCGTGCAACACCGGGAGAGGGAACTGATGCACACCAGCAGCCGTCCAGTAGCGAAGTATGGCCGCGCAGTAACCGCTGCCTTGGGCATGCTGCTGGTGGGCATCGCCGCAACTCCTGCCCATGCGGAGACAATCCGCGATCAGCAGTGGCATCTGGACACGATGCATGCTGACGAGATGTGGCGAACCAGCACAGGCAAGGGCGTCACCGTCGCCGTCATCGACTCAGGTGTCGACGATCGCCTGCCTGATCTGCAGGGGCAGGTACTTCCAGGACTTGACCTCTCGAAGCAGCCGGGTGACGAGAATTCGGACTTTGAGGGGCATGGCTCGGGAATGGCCGCCATGATCGCAGGAACTGGGAAACGGCCAGGAGGGAAGGGCTCATTCGGCCTTGCTCCTGGAGCCAAGATCCTTCCGATCAGGATGCCCAAGGTGAACGAAGGAACGAAGCTGGCATGGAACCCCGAGTTGTGGAATGGATCGCTCAGTAAGGGGATTCGACACGCCGCGGACTCCGGCGCGAGAGTCATCAATATTTCGATGGCCACGGAAGAGCCTTCCAATGATGTCGCGGCGGCAGTGAAGTATGCTCTGCGTAAGGGATCGTTGGTATTTGCAGGCGTGGGTAACGACGGCGAAAAGGGGAACCGGGTCATGTACCCGGCGGCGGTCCCGGGCGTCGTCGGAGTAGCCGCGTACGATAGGAATGGCCGGACAACGGAGGAATCGGAGCGAGGACCGCAGGTGGACCTTGTGGCACCCGGTGAAGACATCTTCGCCGCGTGCGCTGGAGGGACGCAGATCTGCAAGAGTCACGGAACCAGCGACGCCACCGCTCTCACCTCTGCCTCTGCCGCCCTGATCTGGTCCAAATACCCGCAATGGACAAATAACCAGGTCCTCCGCGTCATGATCAACACGGCCGGCAAGGCAAAGAGCGGCAAAGCGCGTACCGATGCCGGGGGTTATGGAGCCGTGCGGCCCCGCATCGCGCTGAAGACCCCCGGTGACCCCGGGCCGGCCGACGAGTACCCTCTCCCGGACCTCGCCGCTGCTGCCCCCAAGTCGCCGTCCCCGGACGCCTCCAAGTCCGCCGGCGGCACCGAGTCCGACAAGAAGCAGCCCGTCACTGCGGTGCCCGCGTCCAGCGACGGCAGCAACACCGGTCTCTGGATCGGCCTCGGTGTTGGCGCGGCCGCCCTCATCGGCGCCGCAGTAGCCGTCCCGCTCGTCCGGTCCCGCCGTCGCAGCACGGCACTTGCGCCTGTGCCGCCCGCGGCAGCCCCTGCTCCGTACCCGTATCAGCCGCAGCTTCCCCCGACTTACGGCCCGCCGCAGGGTGGCGCTCCCAACGCCAACTCCCCGTACGGTGGCCCGCCAGGACCCGGTCAGTCTGGGTGACATTGGCATCTCCCCTGAGCCCGGCCGCTCTTGCGGCTTGGGCTGTCGCATGGTACGGCCGACGACTATGAGTGGCCCGAGATTCCACGTTGCACTTGTGCATGGTGGTGCCGCCTCCGGTAGCGTTTTCACGCGCGACAGCAGGGGTGGATGAACGTGACGAGACGGGGGAGACAGTCGTGGCGAGCGAGACGCAACCGCAAAGCTTGCAGCATCTGATCGAGCTGGAAGCGCAACAGGCGGGGGGCGGTCAGCCAGCGGGATCCGGCTCTGCGGATGACTCCATGATGCTGGCCGCGGCAGGCCCGGCCGGCGGCGGGGGCGGTGGTGCGGGTGGCGACGGACTTCAGCACAGCGAGGGCCCGTGGACGCATGGAGCGACGGTAGTCGGTGAGTTGAAGGCGGATACCAACTCCGGCATGACCAAGCTTGAGACCGCGCATGGCGGAGTCTCCTCCGGCGCCGAGGGCTTGGAGACTACTGCGGCGCTCAGCGCTGTCCTCTATTCCTGGCAACAACGGCTGAAGACAGTTCGGGAGGAATGCGGAAACCTGGAGGCGCCGCTGCGTCTGGTGGCCAAGGACCAGGGAGAGTTCGAGACGTATACGGCAGGGAAGTTCACCCAGGTGGTGCCCGCTGAGGGCCGGGACAAGGGCGGGCGGTGACGACCATGGTGTCCTTGCAAGAGCTGAAGGATATGAAGCTGTCGGAGCTCGTCGAAGCAGCCGCGGGCTGGGCCGATGTCAGCAACCGTGCGTACACGTCTCGAAAAAGAGTCGACAGCGAAATAGTAGCTAAGCTGACGGACACTCAGAAGGGCATGGCGGCCATGTTCGCCACGTATCGCCTGGGTCGGCTCAGCCGTAACTTTCAGTACATCCACACCGAATGCGGACTGCTCCAGGCGTCGCTCAGCGGTCTGGCTCAGGAATTGGCCGCCCCCCAGCGCCGTCTTCTCACTGCGTTGGGTAAAGCCGACCACTACAAATTTACAGTGCATGACGACGGTTCGGTGAGCTACCCGGCGGCGGGGGAGGAGATCAACGGCCAGCAGCCTCAGGGCGACACGGCCACAGGCGCCGATGGGTTCTTCGGGCGGGCGATCAAGGCACCCATCGCGTTGATGAACCCCAACCCGAACGCCGCGATTGCGCAGGACATCGCCGACGAGATCGCGAGTGCTCTCAGCGAGGCGGGCGACGTGGACGCCGAATACGCTGCGGCCGTGCGGAGGCTCAAGGCGGAACAAGGCCTCGAGGTCACCGAGAACACCTGGGCCGATGTCAGCGGTGATGCGAAGGCCGTCCACGGGGCGGCGGACGACGTCCTGAAGGACGAAATCCCGACGGGTAAGTCCCCGGCGGAGCGCAAGGCGTGGTGGGACGGGCTCACCGAGGAACAGCGGGTCGCGTACTTGGCGGTCTACCCGGACACAGTCGGAAATCTGGATGGGATTCCGTCCGTGGCGCGTGACGAGGCCAATCGCGCCTACCTGCCGCAGCTCATGGGCAAGCTCAGTGAACAGGGCGACGAGGCGTCCCAGACTAAGCTGGCCGGTCTCCAGGGCATCCAGCAACAGCTGATTTCGGGCCCTTCCCAGCCCCCGATGTTTCTGCTGGGCATCGGCGACCAGGGCAACGGGCGTGCGATCGTCGCATACGGCAATCCCGATACCTCCAGGAATGTCTCGGCGTACGTCCCAGGACTGGGCACGAAACTCAATGGTGAATTCGCGACCGGAACCATGAAGCGCGCCTTCGATACCGCCTCGGGTGCCCGGGAGCTCGATCCGTCCAGCGCTTCGATCGTCTGGCTGGGTTATGACGCTCCGCAGGATGTTGACGTCATGAGCGACGGCGACGCGAAGCGAGGTGCCCCCGCCTACAACAGCTTCATGAGCGGACTGCTGGCCACGAACGACAACGCCGACCCGCACGTCACGGCGATCGGCCACTCATACGGCTCGCTGACGGTCGGGCAGGCCACGCAGCAACCCGGAGGCATTCCCGGCGCTGACGACATCATCCTGGTGGGCAGCCCGGGCGTCGGGGTGGACCGGGCTGAGGACCTGGGTGTGGGCAAGCAGCACGTTTTCGTCGGCGCCGCGGACAACGACCCGGTCACGAAGCTCCCGTCCAAGCCGGAGGCCGGAATGATCCTGGGGGGTGCGGGAACCGGGGCAGTTGCTGGCTCGCCCCTGGGCCCAGTGGGCGTGGTCGGAGGTGCGGTGGCCGGCGGCCTGCTCGGCTGGGGAGCATCGGATGTGGCCGACCCCGGGGGCGACGACCTCTATTTCGGAAAAGATCCCGCGAGCGAGGCGTTCGGTGCGAATAGGTTCCGGACTGAGCCTGGCCCCGAGGTGGTTGACGTAGAGTTCCCGAAGGTCTGGGACAGCAAAGTGGGTGCCGAGGCGCACTCGAACTACTTCAATCCCGAGAAGGATCAGATTTCATCTGACAACATCGCCGCGATCGTCGCCGGTAACCCTGGCAAGATGATTCCGGAGGCGCGACGATGAAGGCACGAATTGCTGCTGTTGCGGTGTTGATTTTGATCCTGGCCGGATGTGGCACGACCGGCGGTTCGCAGCAAGGGCAGGGCGACGAGGAGCGTACGCAGAAGATGAATATGCAAGAGGCTGCAGAGCGCGCAGATGCAATCCTCGACGGCACCTTCGCGGTGATCAAGCCCCCCGTGGAATGGACCCATCGGGACAGCATGCCGGGCGATTGCACCACTGACCGTAAGCGCTCTGTCATGACGATCGTCTCTGCCGAGCGCAGAGGCGGCTTCCTCGGTTTGGTCGAGCGCTACTGGAAGAGCGAGGGGTTCAAGTTCCGGGCGACGAGTCAGGACAAGCAGGCGGCGTATTACATGACTCCGGATGGATTCCAGGTCAGCGTGAAGTTCGGCTGGAAGGGGCAGGCTCACTTCGAAGTGACTACTCCTTGTGTGGAGAAGTCCGAGGTATCGGACCCTACCTCCAAGTCGAACGGTCCGGACTACAGCGGGCGGGAACTTCCAGCGCCCAATGTCCACTCGGATTTCTGGTCCGCCAACACACCGGTCTCGGGAGCCTCGCCGAGCGCGTGAAGTCCATGTGGTAGCGGCAACGCTCTGGGACCAGGGACCACCGGCGAGTATCCGCTGCCGCGCCTGACCGCCGCCTCAAGTCACCCTCACCGGATGCCCCCAGAGCCACTCGTGGGCGGACCACTCCGGACTTGCCGACCGCAGATCTGATGCGGTGACCTTGCTGGCGTATGCGCTTTGGAGAGCGTCGTGTCCTGTGGGCCGGCAGGAGGCGACTTGGTGCCCTATCCCTTTCGGGTCGAAGAAGTGACATGCGAACCAAGCTGAGAATGGTCATGGTGCCTGCCGTCGTCGTCATGGCGGTGACGGCGGGCTGTACGTCGAACAGTGACGGCGGTGACGAAGCGAAGGGCAAGCCGGCCGACGAGGTCTGCGGGGCCTTCGCGAAGGACACCCCGGCTTCCGCCGCGCTCAAGGCGATCGCGGGTGACGGGAATTTCACCAGTGACCTTTCCGAACCGGACAAGGTGCTCGATACCCTCCGCGAGGCTTCCCGCACGGAACAAAGCGGGAAGCAGCGCGCGCAAGGCATTTCTTACTGCTCGCTGCGGCCGGCCAAGGGTGGGGAGACAGGTCTTCGTATCGAGTTCCGCGAGGCTTTGGCTCTCCCGAGCCGGGACGCCGAGGACGAAGCGGTCGCCACGTTCTTCTCCACCGGTGAATTGGCTTCTTCGTCCGACGCTTTCGCGCCCGTCTACTTCAAGTGCCGTATGAAGGCGCCTGCACACGAGATCCTCATCGCCGCGGAGCTCGAACGGACCGGCGGGGACGAAACCTCGCAGAAGAAGATCAGGGCGAACCAGATCACCGTGGCAAACGCCGCCGCGCGCAAGGTCGCCACCGATCTTGGTTGTCAGAACGACACCAAGCTGGTGAGTGGGGTGCCCAAACCCGTGGCCTGAGCCGGCTCAGGGGGACGGCATTGCCGGTGGGCTGCAGTTCCCGCACCGGCCCGGCTCTGGAGCGCGGAAGGCACGGTCGCAGCGGTCGCAGTTCTGGAGGGGGTCCGGGCGCTCTTGTTGTGGCGTCGCCGGGAACGGTGGCGGAAGCATCGCGGTCAGGCGGTGGGCGAGCAGCGCCGCCGCGTGATGGATCGGGCCTGTGGGGAGCGCGGCGGTCAAGGTGCGGCGTACGGCCTCCGGGGCGATTCCGCGCTCCAGCCAGGTGTCGACGGCCGGGGAGAGGCGGCGTACGTCGCGTTCGGCGAGGAGCAGTCGCGGGTCGTCGCGGCGGAGGGATGCGAGGAGGTCGTAGGCGGCCGTGGCGGCCGGCGCCGGTAGTGGTAAGACCGCGGCCGGGCGCGCAGGCTGCGGAGCTTTCGGCGGCAGCGGGGGTGAACCTGCTTCTACGGCAGCGGGTTTGTTGTACGAGACGGTACGGGTGATCACGCGGCCCGACGGCAGGCGTTCGCGCGTGCGGGCGAGGTAGCCGTGGGCTTCCAGCTCGCGCAGAGCGGCGGCGATGCGGACCTCGCCCTCAGGGAAGCGTTCGGCGAGGGCCTTGATCGAGACCTTCGCGCCTGTGGGCAGCGATTGAATGTGCGCGGCCAGGCCGATGGCCGTCAAGGACAGTTCGCGGTGCTGGGTGAGGTGGTTTCCGACCACGGTGAAACGGTCCGGGTGGCGGCGGTTGATGTGCCGGATACCGGACGTGGGAACTAGGGACGAGGCGCATGGGGGCGCGTTAAGCTGCTGTTCAGCCATGGGGAAGGTGTCGACTTCCTGCGTGGTCAGGCCCTCGATCGGGATTGCCGTCCCGGCCGGGGGCCGTTGCATGTATGGGGTTGTTGAGGCTGAGCCTGCACCGCGAAATGGCATATGCGCCAGCCAAGTTGGAGTAGATCACTCGTGTGAGTGACGGGGGCTGGGGGTGGTGGGGAGGGTTTTCTCCCAGGATTCTTTACTTCTCTATGGCGAGCGCCGCCACGCCGTGGTGCACCGCGTCGTGGAAACCGGGATCCGGCGAAGCGGGGACGATGACATGGTTTTCTGCCCAGGCCGATCTGGAGGATGCGGGGTCCGGGTGGGTCCGCTGGCGATCGGCAAAGAGTGGACGGAGGCGGAAGGTGCTGCCGATGTGTGGCCATGCAGGGCGGCGACGTCAGACGTCCGACGAGGCGTGTGCCTCTGCGGGGGGAGGGCAGCAGGATCGCGAAGTGGCGGACGGTGGTCGTGGGTTGGGTGAATTCTCGTTCGCGTCACTCACCGTGGCCAGGCGCATCCACCCTGAAGGGCAACGGCGTCAGCACGGACGACGGCCCTGACTGCGTCGAGATCGCCACCACAACCGCCGACACGATCCACGTCCGCGACTCCAAGAACACCAAGGTCCCGCGGCTCGTGTTCGGGCCCGTCACGTAGGCCGACTTCGGTGGGTTTGTTTCTCAGGGCGGAGTTGGCCGACGTCGTGCTGGAGGCTGATCTGAGGCGAGAAAGACCGGGGCAGGGCTCATATCACCGGCAGCGCCAGCAGGTACTCCTCGGTCAGCACGAAGAGACGGTTGCCGTCCGCCTTGAAGCCGAGGGGCGGGGAAAGGTTCTCCGGGGTGTAGTGCATCCTGGTCCATCCGCTGGCGAGATCCACAGCCATCACTGATGGCAAATCGTCGATGATCCAGGCGTAGCTGCCCTGCCTCAGGACAGGACTCCTGAAGTCGGCGATCGAACCGCGTTCCCAGAGCAAGCTTTTGTCCGCCAGGTTGATGCGCTGGGCCCATCTGCCCCTCATGGCGAATACCGACCTGCCGTCCGTACGCGGTGCTGACCACGATTCACGGTTGCCTTCGTAGTCCTTGTGGGGCTTCGTCCGCCAGAGTTCCTTGCCGTCGGAGATGCGCCGCGCTGTCAGATTTTTGCCACCGAGGTAGACGGTGCTGCCTTGCACGGCGGGCGTCAGACTGATCTCGGACCCGGAGTCGAACTGCCAGGCCTTCCGTCCATTGCTCGTGTCGACAGCGAAAACGACGCCGCCCGGGGCGCTGAAGATGAGCCGTCCTTGAGCGGCGACCGCTCCGGTGTTGCTGTGCGTGAGATTGTCAGCCGGAGCCGGGACCGTCCAGCGGATCGTGGCGTCGGAGCGACCGATCGCGCGGAGCTGGTCGTCCGTGGTGACCATGTACACCATGTCGTCATCAGCGGCGAGCACGCAACGGGCCTGTGCTGCCGGGACCGTCCACTTGCGCTCTCCCGTGGAGGGGACGAGCGTCAGCAATTTGCCGCCCGGACCGACAGCGGCGATCAACCGGTCGGAAAGGGAGACGTATCCGCCCGAGGCCACCACCTCCGGGGCCGACCAGCGCCACTTGCCGTTCACCACGTTGTGGGCTGCCAGACCGCCGTTCTTCGCACCGAAGACGATGACATCCCGGACGGGCTGGGGAGACGGCGAATCTTTGGCGTTGACCGGCAGTGGGCCCCACAGAGGCTTCAGCGTGGGGTATTTGTCACCGAGGATGCTTTCTTTGTATGCAGGGATCGCGAAATCGGCTGTCGGCGTCTTCACCGCGGGTGGGATGTCGAAAGCACCCGCCGGCTTCTTCTTCCCGGCGTTGGGGCCGGACTTCCCGTCGCGCTGCAGCCACCAGATACCCGCCCCGCCGCCCGCCGCCAGAACCGTACCGCCCGCCGCAAGCGAGGTCAGCAGCCGACGGCGCGGGATGCTGATCCCCTCACCCGTCGCCGGCAGCGTCGTGAACTGCTTGGCTCCCGATTCACGACTCCTGATGTCATCCGCCAACCGACCACGCCTCCAGGTGCGTTCGGCGCCCTTGGGCGGCGCGAAAGCGGTGGCGATCTGGTTGGGGCCCGGACGGATACCTGCATCCTTGGCCAGACACGGGCCGATCAACGGCTGGAGCTCCGCCGGGACCTGGGTCAGGTTCGGTTCGCCGTGCACGACTTCGTACTGCACGGCTGCCACATGGCTCGCGTCGAAGGCGCGTCGGCCGCTCGCGGCGAAGACAAGTACGGCCCCGAGCGAGAAGACGTCGGCCGCCGGTCCGACCCGTTGTCCGAGGATCTGCTCCGGGGCACCGTAGCCGGGGGTGACCGGGATCTGGCCCGTGGTGGTGAGCGTGAGACCGTGCTCGGGCCGGGCGATGCCGAAGTCGATGATGCGGGGCCCGGCCGACGTCATGACGATGTTCGAGGGCTTCAGGTCACGGTGGACGAGTCCGGACACATGGATGTCGTGGAGAGTGCGGGCAAGTGACGCGGCAAGAGCCCGTACAGCCGGACCGTCCATCGGCCCGTAGGAGGCAATCGCCTCGTCGAGGGTGGGCCCTGCCAGGAACTCGGTGGCGATCCAGGGCCGGCCGCCCTCCGTCCGGGAGCCGAGCACCCGGGCCACGCCCTTGCTGGTAACCGACTGAGCCATCTGCGCCTCGCGCACAAAGCGTTGGGCCAGTTGCTGGTCGTGCGAGAGTTCAGGACGAAGGACCTTGACGGCAGCGCTTTTGCCCGCGCTGTCCCGACCGAAGTAGACCTTGCCCATGCCTCCTTCACCGAGTACGCCGAGCAGGCGGTATGGGCCGAGCCGGAGTGGATCACCGGTGCCGAGCGGTTGCATGGGGCGATGGCTTTCTGTGGGAGTCACTGGAGCGGGAAGGCGCTGAGGAAGCCGCCGCCGAGAGCGATCACGACCCTTGCGCGCTCATGGCCGAGGAAACGAGTGCCGGTTGTCTTGTACTCATCGACGCTTCTGCTGGACTTGAGGTCGTAGACGCGCAGGCTGTGAGGAACTTTGGAGTAGAGGCGCTCCGCCCCGACGACGACAGGGCAGGACAGGTCCTCCTCCAGGCCGCCGTCGCTGTTCAGCCATGCGCTGCCCCCGCCCTCAGCGTCGCGACCGATGATGTTGATCCTCTGCTGCACGGCGTAGACCACGCCGCCGGCCACGGCGGGGTGTCCGTAGGGGCTGTTCGTAAATGCTTCGTCCTTCCATATCTCGCGCCCGTCGCTCAGTCGTAGGGCGCGCAGGTCTCCGAGGCCGAGGAAGGCATGAGACTTGTCCGTCGCGAGCAGTCCACGCACCTGGTCCGGCTTCACGCCGGCCCAGGGTTTGTCCCATACGACCTTCCCGGTGAGCGCGTTGCGCGCAACCACACGCACCTCGCCCTTGGCGGTCTCCTGCAGCAGGACGAGCCTGTCTCCCACACTTCGCCCTGCGAGAAAATGCAGCCGCTTGGATCCGGCCGGCAGCGGTGGCAGCGGTTGCCTCCACAGCTCTTTGCCGCTCGCCATGTCCACCGCCGCCAGGAACCGGGGTCCCTTCGTGCTCTGGGCGGCGGCCAGATGAACGACGCCGCCTCCGGCGCAGACCAATTGGTTCTCGGGAAACGCACCGTTGGAGTCACGCAGCCGAGGCCCTTTCTTCGGCTTGCCAGTGGTGAGGTCGAGTGTCTCGACCACGAGAGGCCGGACATCGGTCCTTTCACCGTCGGTCTGCGCGGCCTTGGCCAGGCGGTAGATCCCCTCGCCGTCGGAGACGATCTGCCAGTTGAATTCCTTGCCGCCGGTGGTCCACGCGGTCTTTCCGGTCCGGGCGTCGACCGCCGCCAGCCCGCTGCTGACGACGAGCGCCACCAGGTCACCGACGACTATGGGAGTCGACGCGGCCCCGGGGTGCGAAGCGCCCGGAGGGCTGGTCACCTTGACCTGCCAAAGGTGACGCTCTTCGGGACTGTTCTTGAAGGGGGAGGAGATGCCCGTCAGCTTCAGCGGATCTGTCTCGGTCGGCTTTCCGGAGCCGGCCCATGCCCATACTCCCGTCCCCACCGCCGCCACCCCTAGCGTCGACCCTCCGCTGATCGTCAGCAACCTGCGGCGGGACAGCGGAGTGCGCGGTGTCGTCGAAGGCCGAGCGTCCTCCGCCGGAGCCGGGATGCGGTACGGCTGGTGGCGCCAGACCTCCGTCGCGCGTCGGGCGATCTCGGCGAGGAGGGTGTCCGGGAGGTGGTCGGCGAACTGGCCTTTTCCGTCGTGGAGTTGTCTCGCCAGTTCCGAGGTGGTGGGGCGCTGGGTGGGGTCTTTGGAGAGGCAGCGGGTGAAGATGGGGACCAGGCTGTCGGGGACGCCGGTGAGGTCGGGGTCGGCGTAGCGGACGCGGTAGAGGAGGTCGGCGGGCCGGCCGGTGCCGAAGGGGCCGTGGCCCGTTGCCGCGAAGACCAGGACGCCCGCCAGAGCGAAGACGTCTCCCGACGGGGTGTGTTCCTGGCCGGTTGCCTGCTCCGGTGACATGAAGGCGGGGGTTCCTGCGGCGGCGCCGGTGCGGGTGAGTCGGTCGTCGCCCGCGGCCCGTGCGATGCCGAAGTCGATGATCTTGGGGCCGTACGCCGTGACCATCACGTTGGAGGGCTTGAGGTCGCGGTGCACGACCTCGGAAGCATGGAGCTGGGCGAGGGCCCCGGCAAGGGCGGCGCCCAGCGCCCGGACCGACGGTTCGGGCAGTGGTCCGGCAAGCGAGACGGCGTCGTCCAGTGGTGGGCCGAGTACGTACTCGGTGGCCAGCCATGGCGTTTGCGCCACCGGGTCGGCGTCGACCACGACCGCGCCGTGATGGCCGCCGATGATCCGTGCCGCGTCTGTTTCCAGGCGGAAGCGGGTGCGGAATTCGGGGTCCGATGCGATGCCCGCGTGCATGGTTTTGAGGGCCACGGTACGGCCGCCGGCCGAGCGGGCCAGGTAGACGGTGCCCATGCCGCCGCTGCCCAGGCGGGCGATCAGGCGGTACGAGCCGAGCTGGACAGGGTCGTCGTGTGTCAGGGGAGAGAGCACCGGTCAAACCCCGTGGGGCTGCGGGACGCGGAGCTCAGCGGCGAGGACCTCGGCGGACTGGCGGGCCACTGCCGCCACCACGCGACCCGGCAGCCAGCCGGGCGTCAGCAGCGAGGTGCTCGAGTCGAGAACCGTGGCCGCGGGCGCCGGTGACGGGGGAGGCATCGCGTGCAGGACCTCGGCAGCCGTGGGGCGGGCCGCCGGGTCACGGGTGAGGCAGCGGGAGATCAAGGAGCGCAGGGACTCGGGGAGTTCGCCGCGGTCCGGGACCGTGTGGCCGGTGGCGGCGTACGCGAGGACCGCGCCCAGTGCGTAGACGTCACCCGGCGGGCGGGGGCGGCCGCCCGACGCTTGTTCCGGGGCGAGGCTGCCGGGCTCCAGGCCGGGGAGGCCGGAGCGCTGTTCGCCGTCCGGGGCGGCGGCGCGTACGGCGCCGAAGCAGGTCAGGCGCGGGCCGTCGCCCGCCAGCAGTACGGCTGCGGGCGACAGGCCCGCGTGCGTGATGCCCGTCGCGTGCGCGCCCGCCAGTGTCTCGGCGAGGGCAGTCCCGATGGCTCGCACTGTGCGCTCGGGCAGGGGCCCGCTGTGGACGGCGAGGGCCACGGGAAGCGGCAGCGAGGGGAGGTACGGGGACGCGTACCAGGGGGCGTCGGACGGCGGCGAGAGTTCGGCGACCGGGGAGACCCACGGGCCGAGCAGCCGGCGACCCGTGTCCGCCTCGACGAGAAACCGCCCGGGGTCGACGCCATCCAGAGGGGTTCTGACCAGCACCGTACGGTCGCCGTCCGCGCTGCGCGCGATGAAGCGGCGTTCGGGGACAGGGGGAAAGCCCGGACCGGCCGGATCGAGACGCGTGATGAGGTGGTACGGGCCGATCTGGCGTGGACTGTGCCCCTGCGGCCGTTCCGTGTGTGCTCGTTCCATCTGCTAAGCCCCCGTGGTGTCATGAACGTCAGGAGCCTACTCAAGTACCGGTGCGGGCCTGGAGGGTGGGCCGTCCAGGGGCGGTCACGGTGCTGTCGACGGCTCGTCGCCTTCCGGCGCTCCTTGCACGTGCAATCCGGGTCACGGTCGTACGGGCATGGCGACGACGGAGCCGGCATGAGCGGCGAAGAGCCGATTGCCGTCGCCCGATACCTCGTACGCCGTCTTGGCGTCCTTGTCGCCGAAGGTGTAGAGGGAGAGCTCGTCGCCGGTGTGCGCGCTGACAGCCGTCAGCCCGTAGCCGCTGGACTCGACGATCCAGACAGTGCCGCCCTGCACGACGGGCCGCTTCCGCGGGTCGTCGCCGTATCCGCGCAGAAAGAACATCCATTCCTTCTTTCCATCGCTCGCACGCCGGCGGTAGAGCTTGTCGTCTACGGCGTAGACCTCGTTCCCGCGGACCGCCGGAGGACCCCAGCCGCCGGATGTCTCCTCGACCCTTGTCTCCGCCTCCACTGACCAGATCTTCTTGCCATC
The DNA here is from genome assembly GCF_053591755.1 of Streptomyces sp. NPDC002926. Lineage (NCBI taxonomy): Bacteria > Bacillati > Actinomycetota > Actinomycetes > Kitasatosporales > Streptomycetaceae > Streptomyces > Streptomyces sp. NPDC002926. Next base: position 29,166 of record NZ_JBSFUK010000015.1, on the reverse strand, counting down.
GGCGAGCATGTGGGCGGCAAGCGTCCGCCCCCCGAAGTAGACCCGGTCCTTCACAATCGCCGGTGCCAGGGGCGCCGTTCCCTGGTCGGGCAGGCCCCACACCTTGCGGCCGTTGGCCGTGTCCAGTGCGACCACCAGGCCGTCCGATGCGAAGAGCACCAGGCGTCCCGCGCCGACGGCCGCCGCCGGTGGATCGGTGAACGAGGTGCGTACCGGTGTGGGGACCGACCACAGCGCCTTCCGCGTGGCGACGCTGACCGCGCTCACATGCCGTTCCTTCGTCATTACGTAGACCGTGTCGGCGTCTGCCGCCAGCAGCTTCTCGACGGTGACGCCCGACGCGGTCCAGGCTTTTTCCCCGGTGGAGGCGATGAACGCCTGCAAGGCGCCTCCCGTGTCCGCCGCCACGACGAGCCGGTCGGCGACCGACAGGAAGCCGGCGAAGCCACCCGCCCCGGTGGCGAGCCACCTCCTGCTTCCGTCCGTCACCCGGTGGGCGGCCAGCCCACCGCCCTCCTGGTTGAAGACCACCACATCGCGTACGGGCAGGGGGGACGGGGTCTCTTGACTCGCACCGCGCACGGGGCCCCACAGCGGCGCGAAGGCCTCGGTGGCCGCCAGCACCGCGGCCGACGGCTTCTCGACGGCCGGCGGAACAGCGACCGGTCGCGGCTCCGATCCGTCCGGGCCACCCTTGAGCCACCAGGCGGTCGTGCCCGCACCGGCCGCGAGGACAGTGCCGCCCACGGCGAGGGCGGTGAGCATGCGCCGCCGGGTCGGCTGGGCGGAAACGTCTGTCGAGTACGACGAGACCAGATGCTCGGCCGTGCTCTCCCGCCGGGCGATCTCCACGGCCCAGGGCCCCTGCCGCCAGACCTTGGCGGCGCCCTTGGGAGGTGCGAGCGCCTGGGCGATCTGAGTGGGTACGGGCCGCTGCGCCGGGTTCTTGGCGAGGCAGGGGAGGATCAGGGGGCGGAGCTGGTCCGGCACCCGGCTCAGGTCCGCTTCACCATGGACGACTTCGTACTGCACCGCGGCCACATGCGCACCGTTGAAGGCCCGTTGCCCCCCGGCCGCGTACGCGAGAACCGCCCCGAGCGAGAAGACGTCGGCCGCCGGGCCGACGCGCTGCCCGAGCACCTGCTCGGGAGCGCCGTAGCCAGGGGTCACCGGGACCTGGCCCGTGGTGGTCAGGGTCAGTCCGTGCTCGGGACGGGCGATGCCGAAGTCGATGACGCGAGGGCCGCGCGACGTCAGCACGATGTTGGACGGCTTGAGGTCTCGGTGGACCAGCTGCGCCGCATGAATGTCCTGGAGAGTACGGGCGAGGGACGCGGCGAGCGCACGCAGACCGGGCTCGTCCAGTGGCCCGTACGCCGTGACCGCCTCCTCCAGCGTGGGCCCGGCGAGGAACTCGGCCGCGATCCACGGCCGTCCGCCCTCGGTCTGTGAGCCCAGAACCCGTGCCACACCGGCGCTGGTGACGGCCTGCGCGGTCCGGGCCTCGCGGACGAAGCGCTGGGCCAGCTGCTGGTCGTGCGCGAGCTCGGGCCGCAGCACCTTGACCGCCGCCTTGCGGCCGCCGTTGTCGCGCCCGAAGTAGACCTTCCCCATGCCCCCTTCGCCGAGTGTGCCGATGAGTCGGTACGGGCCGAGGCGCAGGGGATCGCCGGTGCTGAGGGGAATCATGGTGAGGCTCTCTCACTCGAAGGGCAGGGCGGTCACGGTGGCGTTGTCGGCGCCGATGAGCGTCTTGGTTCCCTCGTGCACCGCGAAGCGGATCGCGGAACTCGGCGACGACCAGACGGACTTGTGGGTGCGGAGATCCACGGCGCTGATGCCGCTGGTCAGATGCGCGTACACGAACTTCGTACCGACGACCGGTGGCACGTCGAGCCCCGGATCCTCCTCCTTCGTCAGGTCCTCCACCTCCTCCCACAGCAGCTTTCCCGTCGCCGCGTTCAGGGCGACGAGGCCACGGCTGCCCTCAGCCGCGTACACGACGCCGTTCTTCACGGCCGGCGGCCCGTAGTGGCGCGCGTTCTCATCGACGTCGCCCTGATTGCGCCCCTCACCGAACGACCAGGCGACCTTGCCGTCGGAGTGCCGGACCGCGTGGACCTGTCCGCTGCTGATGTAGACGTGCTGCTGGTCCACAGCGAGTTGGCCGGGAATCAGGAAGGAGTTGTCGCCCCGCACTCTGGGCATCTCCGTCGTCCAGAGCCGCTTTCCGGTGCGGATGTCGGTGCCGCTCACGCTGAAGTCCGGGAGAGCCACTCCGTTGCTTGCGGTGACGAGGCACTTTCCGACGGCCTTCGCGCTGACCGCCGTCGAGCCGTTGTCGGGATAGATCATCCCGTGGGGCCGCTGCCAGAGCTTCTTCCCGGTACGGATGTCGACGGCGAGCAGGCGCCAGCCCTTGGCCTGGTCGGCGAAGTCCGTGGACTTGGGCCCGGTCCAGGCGATCAGATAGAGGACGCCGTCAGCGGCGGTGAGCAGTTCCACATCGTGCACGGAGCCGCTGAATTCGGCGAAGTGCCCGATGCGACGTCCGAGGGTTCCATCGGCAGCCGAGAACGCGCTGAGTGTCAGACCCTCCCCTTCGGTCTCCTCGGGTACGAAGCCGTAGATCGCCGTGCCGTCCGACGCGATCTGCTGCCCCACGCCGAGCGCGGAGTAGGACCAGCGCTGCTTGCCGGTCTTCGCGTCCAGGCCCAGCAGCCCATCGTCGGACAGGGTGACGATCGTGTTGCCGACCGGCATGGGGAGCCGGCGCTGCCACTTGTCGGCGACCTCGGCACTCCATACGGCCGGCGGCCCGTCGTTCCCGGCCTTGGGCCGGCTGTCCGAACCCTCGTGGCCTGCCTGCTTCTTGTCGAACCACGCCCACGCCCCGACGCCTGCGGCAGCCACGCCGAGAGCCGACCCGCCACCGATGGTGAGCAGCTTGCGGCGGGACATGCCGCTCGGAGCAGGGGTCTCGAACTCCTCCGGGGCCGGGAGGCGGTGCGGTTGGTAGTACCAGACCATCGACGCGCGGCGGGCGATCTCGGCGAGGAGAGTGTCGGGGAGGTGGTCGGCGAATTGCCCCTTGCCGTCGTGGAGTTGTGTGACGAGGTCCGAGGTGGTGGGGCGCCGGGCGGGGTCTTTGGAGAGGCTTTGGGCCAGGATCGGATTCAGTGCTTCGGGGACGCCCGTGAGGTCGGGGTCGGCGTAACGGACGCGGTAGAGCAGGTCGGCGGGTCGGCCCGAGCCGAAGGGGCCGTGGCCCGTTGCCGCGTAGGTGAGGACGCCCGCGAGGGCGAAGACGTCGCCCGCCGGTGTGTGGTCCTGCCCTGTTGCCTGTTCCGGGGACATGAAGGCGGGGGTGCCCGCGGCTGCTCCGGTGCGGGTGAGGCGGTCGTCGCCTGCCGCGTGGGCGATGCCGAAGTCGATGATTTTCGGGCCGTACGCCGTGACCATGACGTTGGAGGGCTTGAGGTCGCGGTGCACGACGTCGGAGGAGTGGAGCTGGGCGAGGGCTCCGGCGAGGGCCGCGCCGAGGGCGCGGACCGAGGGTTCAGGGAGCGGTCCGGCAAGCGAGACGGCGTCGTCGAGGGGCGGACCGAGTACGTATTCCGTTGCCAGCCAGGGAGTTTCGGCGAGCGGGTCGGCGTCGACGACCGTCGCCCCGTGGTGGCCGCCGATGATGCGAGCCGCGTCGGTCTCGAGACGGAATCGGGTACGCGAGGCCGGGTCCGATGCGATGCCCGCGTGCATGGTCTTGAGCGCGACGGTACGGCCGCCGGCGGAACGGGCCAGGTACACGGTGCCCATGCCGCCGCTGCCCAGGCGGGCGATCAGGCGGTACGAGCCGATCGCCGAGGGATCGTGGTGCGCCAATGGGGAGAGCACCGGTCAGATCCCGGGAAAGCGGTCATGCGCAGCAGCACATTGAGGCAGGGCTGTGCGCAGTCGTCCCATGTGTGAATCCCCCTTGGTGTCCCCAACAGCATCAGGAGCTTACTCAGCGGCCCGACGGACGATTGGCCGGGTTGCCTTCCGCTCGGAAGGAGTTGTGGGTCACCTTGCTGCCCGGGCGGGCTCGGCAGTGAGGGCAGACGTACTCAATTGCATACGTAATCAAGGGAGGCCGGCCCGAGTGGTGCTGCTGAGTACCCGAATAAGTGCCGGTGCTCAGGGAGGTTGGTGATCCATACTCATCCGGGCCCGTGCCGTAAGCGGCAGGGTTCGTACGAGATCCCCCCACGTGCGGGTGGCATGCCCGCGGAACGAGGTGCACACCGATGACTCAGCCGCCGTATCAGGGTCCTCAGGACTGGCCCGGGCAGTACGGGCAGCCGGGACCGCAGGATGCGCGGCCGGGGCCACCGGTTCCGCCTCCGCCGCCGGCGCAGCCGCCACAGGCTCCGCAGTATCCGCCGAACCAGCCCGCGCAGTACGGCGGTCCCTACGGCTCGTACGGTCAGCAGCCTTCGCCGTACGGGAACTGTCCGCCCCCTCCGCCCGCCCCCTCCGGTGGCCGTAGGACTCCTTTGATCATCGTTGCCGCAGTCGCGGCGGTCGCCGTCATCGGTGGTGTCGTCTGGTTCGCCACGTCGGGCGGCGATGACGACGACAAGCCTTCGGCCAAGGGGAGTTCACAGGTCAGCGTGAAGCCGTCCTCCGACGCGTCGGAGAGCGAGGAGCCGGCAGCCGAGCCCAGCGCGACCCCGAGCGAGGAAGAGACCGGCATCGGGGCCGAGCCGACCGGGACCGGCATGGCGGGTATGTGGAGGTCCGACTCCGGCGGGGGCATGCTCGGGCTGAAGGAGAGCGTGGACTCCGAGAAGCCGGACAAGATCTCGGTCATCCTGGTCTCCGGCGGACTGGAGTGCCGGGGTATCCGGAAGGTCGAGGAGCCCGAGAAGAAGTACCGGATCGCGGTGCTCTGCGAGCGCGGCGGAAAGCCGGTCAAGGCCGAGGACCGCGCCGGGAATCTCACGTACGGCGGCGGGGACTCGGTCTCTGTCAGCTGGTACAAGGGCAAGAGCGGTACGGAGACCTTCACGCGATACGGCGACTGGCCCGAGAGCTGAGGTCGCCCAGCAGGGGCTGGGTGGCGCAGGCAAGAGCATCCGTGCCCGGGAGTTGGGTGGGAGCGCCCGCGTGCGGGCGCCAAGCGGGTGCCAGGTGATGAGGGGGGAAGAGGTTCCGCCCCGGATTCCGCGGCCTGTCGCGCGGAGGCCAGGCAGCGGCTCGATGCCGCGTTCGCAGAGTGTGTACGCCTGCGACCGCGGCGCCCTCGTTCGTCCGGTCCGGTCCGAGCGATGAGTTTCGCCGGCCCTGGCGGTCCACCTCGGTGAGGCAGTCGCCCCCGACCGGCAAGGAGAACCCTCATGCAGAAGATCACGACCTTCCTCTGGTTCGACAACCAGGCCGAGGAGGCCGCCCAGCACTACACGTCGATCTTCGACGACTCGCGCGTGACCGACGTACAGCGGTACGGAGAGGCCGGGCCGGGTGAGCCGGGAACAGCGATGACCGTCACCTTCGAACTCGCGGGACAGAAGTTCATCGCGCTCAACGGAGGCCCGCAGTTCAGGTTCACCGAAGCCATCTCGCTCTACGTGGACTGCGCCTCGCAGGAAGAGGTGGACGAGCTCTGGGCGAAGCTCGGCGCCGGCGGGGAGGAAGGGCCGTGCGGCTGGCTGAAGGACAAGTTCGGGCTGTCGTGGCAGATCGTCCCCAAGACGCTGACCGACTTGCTGAGCGACCCCGATCCGGTCAAGTCCCAGCAGGTCATGAAGGCGATGCTCGGGATGAAGAAGATCGACGTCCAGGGGCTGAAGGACGCCTACGGGCAGTGACACGGGGGCGGGGGCCGTGTCCGGCCTTCCGTACCGCCCCGGATACGGAAGGCCGCGTGCATCGGGACTCGCCGGCAGCCGCTTGACGTCCCGTTCCCAGGAGCCCGGCCTTGGGTGGGCAGCGCTTCTGCGCTCAGCCCTGGGCCTCGATCTCGGTCTCGGCGACGGCGATGGCGACGCCGAGTGCCTTGGTGATGTTGCCGGCTGCCGTCATGACGCGGGCTGTGCCCACGATGGGGGCGATGGCGACCAGGACGTCCTGCAACTGGTCGGCGGTCATGCCGGCCTTGAGGGCGGGGTCGATGTGGGCGAGGTAGGAAATCGGCGGAGCGTCCGAGGCCGCGAGGGCCGCAATGCGGGTGAGCATGAGCATGTCCGGGGCCAGCCCGCACCGCTCGACCGAGTCGACCGTCATCGCGGCGAGGGTGTCCAGGACAGGGGTTTCTGAGGCTGTGGCCATGTCGGATCGTCTCCTCTTGGTGTGGCATATGCGGGTCAGGCTGCGGAAGCAAGGGCTCCGCATCGGTGCAGCGCCTACTGCTCGACGGTAAGTCCGTTCCGAGCGGGGTGCCTGTCGAGCGGGATCCTCCGAGGTGGGAGTGCACTTGGGCGGTAACCGGACGGAACCTGCGGGCCCGAGGGAGCTTCCCGTACTGGCCGAGAAGCGCGAGTCGGCGGGGCGGACCCAATGCGAGGCCGCGGGGCGGACCCTATGTCGCGGCCGCTGCCGCCGCTCGCTGCCATGCGCCGCGTCGCTGGGAGCGAGAATCGCCCGGGGCGCCGTCCTCATCGACCCGCCGGCGCCGGCAGGCCACGACCAGGGCGCCGGCCCCGGCAGCCACACCGAAAGACAGTTTCAACAGGTCGGAAAGCGTGCTTGAGGTGAGTCGGCGCTCGGGCTTGGGGCCCTGAAGGCCGAGCGGGTCCCACCCGGCGAAGAACACTGTGGCCGCTACGGCGATCGCGGTGGCGAAGGCCGGAGTGAGGACGGTGCCGACGGGCCAAAGGCGAAGGCCGCGCCGTTCAGCCCGGCGCCGGGCAGGTTCGAGGTCCCACAGCACAGGACCGTTCAGTCGCCGAACCGGTTGCAGCCGGTCCGCGCTGCTCGCCACCGACGCTCCGTCAGTAGTCCCACCACGGCCAACACCGAGGTGGGACTGAAGGCCCTGCAGTCGTATGTCACGACCCCCGCCTGACAGCCTCATGGCAGTCTGCGTATTACGGATTGTCAGATCCCGGTCCGGGGGCGTCCGTAGGCGTTTTCCGTGATGTCGTCGTGCCTGCCCAGCGCGCTTGGCGGATGTCAGTGGACACCGGCAAACCGTGCCGGAGGGTCGATTGAGACCACGACTCGTTCGGCTGCTGGCGCACCATCGGGTTCAACTCAGAATTCCCTGCCGTGGATGAGGCGGAAAGTCGAGGACTCTGGAATATGTGCCCAGAGTGCGAGTACGGCGACGCGTCAGCGAGTGTGACCAACCACAGAAAGTCGGCCGACCACTGACCGCAGGACGTCAGAGGTCTCGGGCAGCCCCTGGAAGAGGCCCGTAGTACGGGGGGTGTCGTGCTGGACAAGGATCAAGAAATATCTATTGATGAATCCATGGAGCCTTCCGGGAGAGGCTGCCTCGGCATACTGAAGCCTTACAGGTAGTGCGTGAATCTATTGTGCATGGGTCGTGTGCAGTCATCAGTCAAGACCAGTAATGCGGCACTGAGGGAGCGTTTCGCATCGGAACTCAATGTGCACGCGAATCGCGACATATGCACCGTCGGCTCGGCGGAACTTGAATTCAGTATTGAACCAGCACGTCGATACGGTCGCTTCAAATCTGGATGGAGCGGCCCATATCGGAGGATCGCATCCACTGCCGGCCACTGCTCGAGGGCACGGACCCGGCCCGATTGCGGCGGGCCGGGGTCCATGTGCCACAGGCAGGCTTGTCGCTGCCCTTGGTACGTGTGGGGTCAGTGGCGCTTGTCGATTGCTCGGAAGCTGCCTACAAGCGCGAACGGCACCACGGCCCCGTCGAGGACCGTCGTGCCCTCGATTCCGCTGCTGGAGCCTCGGGGCTCAATAATCGCAATGGGAGCGCCGGTGTCGCAGGTAATCCCCCTGAAGAATTCAACGGTCCTGTCACTCTCGCTTCGGACGTTGAAGCTCATGGCGGGACTGCTGATCACAGCGGTGCACACACCCGTCTCTACCGAATACGTTCGCTCGTTGACCTGGATCCGGCCATCGTCGTCGTTTCTGTAGTTGCGGTTGTTCTGGCCGTTCGTCGGGCCGTTCGCCTGGCCTTCGACTCCGAAGTTCGTCTGGCCGACGTCGCCTCCGAGGGGAACAGAGGAATCGGCATCCTGAATCGACGGGGCGGACTTCGGGACGGAACTGGAAGCCGAGGCGTAGTTCACACCGGTTGCCGCCAGGGCCGTAATTCCCACCGACGCTGCGATCGCGACAACGATACGCCGACGCATTCCGTTTCTCATTCTCTCAGACATTCCGTTCTCCATCTCTCAGGGATGTCAGCTGAGCGGCCGACCAGAATGAACATACTCACGCCGCTATTCCTGACGCCACCTCAGAAATGGCTAAGGGGTGACGAAAAGGGGCCGATCGGGTGTTCGAAAGCCCAGGATCACGCTTGTGATGGTCCATCAAAAAGCTGAAAACGAGAGCCACTTGGCAAGGAAGTTGAGCCGCCCGGGGGACCGAGCTGACGCTCCTTCACACGGCTGCTGGCGTGTCGTGCCTTGATTACTCTCCGCACAACGGCTAGTGCTTCACCGGACTTCTGAATCTGTCCTGGTCAGCGGCCTGGCGGCTGGGATTTTCGCGTGGGCGCGCGGTCGCCTCGTCCGCCCGCCGGCCAGGGACCACCGGTCGGCCGACGGACAGCAAGGACCGCCCTTTGTCCTTCGGCAGATCGGTCAGCTGCGCGTTTGGAGGCCGTGACCGGAATCGAACCGGCGTAACCCGCTTTGCAGGCGAGTCCCTCAACCACTCGGGCACACGGCCGTGTGACTCCAATGCCTCGACCGTAGGCGGGGCGGACGCACGGCTCAAGGGCCCCGCGCGGGCTGCAATGCGACTGCCATACGGCGTTCATGGTCGTACGACCAAGGGATGAGCGGAGCCCCGTCCAGCGACAGGGTCCATAGCGCTTCATGCCCCTTACTCTGAGGTCCATGACCGCCCTCGAACCTCGTGACGCCGAGGTCACGCCGCTCCCCGACGGCAGAGCCGAAGCCCCCGCAGCCCTGGACGACGCCCAGGGCGGCATTCTCGGCGGATCGCATCGCGCGCTCAGCGTCGGCATCGTCTCCGTCGTCGTGCTGATCGCCTTCGAGGCGACCGCCGTCGGCACCGCGATGCCCATCGCGGCGCGGGAGCTGCACGGCATCCCGCTGTACGCCTTCGCCTTCTCCGCGTACTTCACCACCAGCCTCTTCGCGATGGTGCTCTCGGGGCAGTGGGCAGACCGGGACGGGCCGCTGCGGCCGCTCGCCACCGGGATATCGGCCTTCGGCGCGGGGCTGCTGCTGTCCGGGACCGCGAGTGCGATGTGGCTGTTCATCATCGGGCGGGCGGTCCAGGGGCTCGGCGGAGGACTGGTGATCGTCGCGCTGTACGTGGTCGTCAGCCGCGCCTATTCGGAACGGCTGCGGCCGTCGATCATGGCCGCGTTCGCCGCGAGCTGGGTGGTCCCCTCGGTCGTGGGCCCGCTCGCCTCCGGGGCCGTCACCGAACACCTCGGCTGGCGCTGGGTGTTCATCGGCATCCCGGCGCTTGTCGTCTTCCCGCTGGCGCTCGCGCTGCCCGCGATCCGGCGGATGGCGTCCGGGCCCGCCGATCCCTCCGTGCCGCCGCGGCCCTTCGACGGGCGGCGGATCCGGCTGGCCCTCGGGATCTCGGTGGGGGCGGGGCTGCTGCAGTACGCCGGGCAGGAGCTGAGGTGGCTGTCGGTGATCCCGGCGGTGGTGGGCACGGCGCTGCTGGTGCCGGCGGTTCTCGGGCTGCTGCCGCGCGGGACCTGCCGGGCGGTGCGGGGGCTGCCGTCGGTCGTGCTGTTGCGGGGTATCGCGGCCGGGTCGTTCATTGCCGCGGAATCCTTCGTACCGCTGATGCTGGTCACTCAGCGCGGGCTGTCGCCGACGATGGCCGGGCTGTCGCTGGCGGTCGGCGGGGCGACCTGGGCGCTGGGCTCGTACGTACAGGCCCGGCCGCGTCTCGAGCCGTACCGGCAGTGGCTGATGGTGGGGGGCATGGTCGCGGTCGCGGTGGCGATCGTGACCGCGACCAGCGTGCTGATCGCAGCGGTTCCGGTATGGATCGTCGGGGTCGCGTGGGGAGTTGGCTGCTTCGGCATGGGCATGGTGCTCGCGTCGACGAGCGTGCTGCTGCTGAAGCTGTCGGCGCCGGAGGAGGCGGGTGCGAACTCGGCGGCGCTGCAGATCGCGGACGGGCTGTCGAACGTCCTGCTGCTGGCGGCGGGCGGTGCGGCGTTCGCGGCGCTGGGCGGGGGAGCGGTGGGCGCGGCGCACGTCGCGGTGGGGGCCTCGGGCTCGCACCCGGGGGCGTTCGCGGCGGTGTTCCTGCCGATGGCGGCGGTGGCGTTGGTGGGGGCGTGGGTGGGGACGAGGCTGCGGGCGCGGGACGCGTAGCCTGTTCTTTGTTCTGGGCCGGTCGCGTTCGGTGATCGTCTCGGGTCGTCCGACCGTTTCACCACCTCGTAGCGGGTGACGGGGCACCGGCTCTTCGAGCCGAGAGGCCTGCGGGGGGCCGGGCCGGTTCGGTTTCGGCGCACGAACCGCTTCCTTCCCGCTGGGATCCGTGACGCGGCAGATCCACCTCCGACCGCGGTCTTGGGGCCGGTGGAACTCGCGCTCTGGCCGGCCCGAGGCATCACGCCAAGGCCACCGTCCCCGCCTGACGAACTCCCTGGTGAGTGAACCCGTTCGAGACGTCGTTCGAGCTACCGTCACCAGATGCCTGAAGCTCCCGAGAAGTTCAACAGCGCGATGACCACCTGGCAGGAATGGCAGGACGCCCCCTGGGGCCGTCTGCGCTACGCGATCGCCGAGGCGAACCTCGCCCGGCATCTCGACGGCCGGGATGGTGGGCCGTTGCGCATACTCGACCTCGCCGGCGGTGACGGCGGTGACGCCCTGCGCCTGGCAGCCCGCGGACACCACGTCACCATCGTCGACTACGCCCCCGCCATGCTCGCCGTCGCGGCCGAGCGAGCCTCGGCGGGCGGCCTGACGGATCTGATCACCTGTGTGCAGGCCGACGTGACCGCTCTGCCCGCCGAGTACGGCGACGGAGTCTTCGACGTGGTCCTCTGCCACAACCTCCTCCAGTACGTGGACGACGTGCCGGGCACCCTCGCCACGGCCCTCGCCCCGCTGAAACGAGGCGGGCTGTTCTCGATGATGGCGATCAACCGGCACTCGGCCGCCTTGAACATCGCCGTTCGGGGGACGGACCCCGCCGCCGCGCTGGCAGCGCTCGACACAGACAAGTCCCGGACCCAGATGTTCGACTCGGCGCTGACGCTCCACACGGCCGAGGAGATCATTCCTGTCCTGCGAAGCCTCGGCTGCCAGGACGTGCAGCACTACGGCATCCGCAGCTTCTGCGACTACATCACCGACGACGCGCGAAAGTACGACCCGGCGTTCTACGCCGACCTTGAGCGACTGGAACTCGCGACTACTGCGCGTCCGCCCTACATGCACACCGCTCGGCTCTTCCAGCTGACGGCGCGGAAGCGGGACAGCTGAGGTCGGACCATGAAGAACAAGCTCGGGGGCGTTCTCGAAGTCACGGGCCGCGGTGTCCGCGCGCCGTGCGGGAACGGTGTGAGCTGAGTCGCACCCTTGGTGTCCCCGGCCTCGTTTGGCCGGGGCCGCCTGCCGCTCACCGGTAGGGTGGCCCGGTTGTCTTATCTGATCCCGTGCTGCCGAGAGCTTTGAACCGGAGACCGTGACTACTACCGCCTCCCACCACCTCTCACCCGCCTTCCCCGGTCGTGCGCCGTGGGGTACCGCCGGCAAGCTGCGTGCCTGGCAGCAGGGCGCCATGGAGCGGTATCTCCAGGAGCAGCCACGGGACTTCCTCGCCGTCGCCACCCCCGGCGCCGGAAAGACCACCTTCGCGCTCACCCTCGCCTCCTGGCTGCTGCACCACCACGTCGTGCAGCAGGTGACCGTGGTCGCTCCCACCGAGCACCTCAAGAAGCAGTGGGCGGCCGCGGCGGCGCGGGTAGGGATCAAGCTGGACCCGGAGTACAGCGCCGGTCCGCTGAGCAAGGAGTACCAGGGTGTGGCGGTGACGTACGCCGGTGTCGGCGTACGGCCCATGCTGCACCGCAACCGCTGCGAGCAGCGCAAGACCCTGGTGATTCTGGATGAGATTCACCACGCCGGTGACTCGAAGTCGTGGGGCGAGGCCTGCCTCGAGGCCTTCGACCCGGCCACCCGGCGGCTCGCGCTCACCGGTACGCCCTTCAGGTCCGACACCAATCCCATTCCCTTCGTCCAGTACGAGGAGGGGAACGACGGGATTCGGCGGTCCGCCGCGGACTACACGTACGGCTATGGCAACGCGCTGGGCGACGGCGTCGTCCGGCCCGTGATCTTTCTGAGTTACAGCGGCAATATGCGCTGGCGCACCAAGGCCGGTGACGAGGTCGCCGCCCGCCTCGGCGAGCCGATGACCAAGGACGCCATCTCCCAGGCCTGGCGCACCGCGCTCGACCCGCGCGGCGACTGGATGCCGAATGTTCTGCGGGCTGCCGACAAGCGGCTGACGGAAGTCAGGAAGGGCATCCCGGATGCCGGCGGTCTCGTCATCGCCTCCGACCAGGACTCGGCCCGTGCGTACGCCAAGCTGATCCGCGAGATCACCGGCACCAAGGCGACCATCGTCCTCTCCGACGAAACCGCCTCCTCCCAGCGGATCGAGGAGTTCAGCGAGAACGAGGACCGCTGGATGGTCGCGGTCCGCATGGTGTCCGAGGGCGTCGACGTGCCGCGTCTCGCGGTCGGCGTGTACGCCACCACCATCTCGACACCGCTCTTCTTCGCGCAGGCGGTGGGCCGTTTCGTACGGTCCCGTCGCCGCGGCGAGACCGCGTCCGTCTTCCTGCCGACCATCCCGAACCTCCTCGGCTTCGCAAGCGAGATGGAGGTCGAGCGCGACCACGTGCTCGACAAGCCGAAGAAGGACGGCGACGAGGACCCGTACGCCGAGTCCGAGAAGGAGATGGCGGAGGCCGAGAAGCAGCAGGACGAGGACACCGGGGAGCAGGACATGCTCCCTTTCGAGGCCCTCGAGTCCGACGCGGTCTTCGACCGGGTGCTGTACGACGGCGCCGAGTTCGGCATGCAGGCGCACCCGGGGAGCGAGGAGGAGCAGGACTACCTCGGCATCCCCGGGCTCCTCGAACCCGACCAGGTGCAGCTGCTCCTCCAGAAGCGCCAGGCACGGCAGATCGCGCACAGCCGCAAGAAGCCGGACGACGAGGCCGATCTGCTGGAACTGCCCGCCGAGCGACGGCCCGTGGTCTCCCACAAGGAGCTCCTCGAACTGCGCAAGCAGCTGAACACGATGGTCGGCGCGTACGTCCACCAGAGCGGCAAGCCGCACGGCGTCCTTCATACAGAGCTGCGGCGCGTGTGCGGCGGGCCGCCGAGCGCGGAGGCGACGGCCGGGCAGATCCGGGAGCGGATCAAGAAGGTGCAGGAGTGGGCCACGCGTATGCGGTGAGCCGGTGAGCTGGTCGGCGGTGGGTCGGTCGGCGGTGAGCTGGTCGGCGGTGGGTCGGTCGGCGGTGAGCTGGTCGGCGGTGGGTCGGTCGGCGCTGAGCCGGTCGACGGCGCCGCGTGTACGGCGCTGAGCCGGTATCCGGTGTCGTGTGCACGGATGCCGAACAGGGTCCGGTGCATGAGTGCGCCCGGGCTCCGTCCGTCCCGCGGAACGAGGGACCGGCGCCCGGATTCTGGACGAGGTCTTCCGCTGAGCGAACCAGGTCGCTACTGTCCCCGCATTGCATACGCCCCGTGGCAGCGCCGCCGCGGAGCGCAGCCGGTGTGCCTGTCCTGCCGGCGGCCTCTGGGTGCGTCGCCGATGGGACTGGTGTCGCAGCTTCCGTTGAGGACCGCCGTCACTCACTCCAAAGGAGAGGGCGTCGTGACCGCGGAAACCTCCCAGACGCTCGACAGAGGACTACGTGTCCTCAAACTGCTCGCCGACACCGACCACGGGCTGACCGTCACCGAGTTGTCCAACAAACTCGGGGTCAACCGAACCGTCGTCTACCGTCTGCTCGCCACCCTGGAGCAGCACGCCCTCGTCCGCCGCGATCTGGGCGGGCGCGCCAGGGTGGGCCTCGGCGTGCTGCGCCTGGGCCGCCAGGTGCACCCGCTGGTGCGGGAGGCCGCGATGCCGGCCCTGCGCTCGCTCGCGGAGGACATAGGGGCCACAGCTCATCTCACCCTCGTCGACGGCGCGGAGGCCCTTGCGGTCGCCGTCGTCGAACCGACCTGGACGGACTACCACGTCGCCTACCGGGCGGGCTTCCGTCATCCGCTGGACCGGGGCGCGGCGGGGAAGGCGATCCTCGCGGCCCGGCAGAGCAAGTCCAAGGAGCCCGGGTACACGCTCACCCACGGCGAGCTGGAGGCGGGCGCGAGTGGTGCGGCCGCGGCCCTGGTCGGGGTGACCGGGATAGAGGGCAGCGTGGGTGTGGTGATGCTGGCCGACTCGGTGCCGGAGCGGGTGGGGCCGAGGGTGGTGGACGCGGCGCGCGAGGTGGCGGACGCGTTGCGCTGACCCGGATGCGGGTCCCTTGCGGGGTGCGGTCTTGGGTGTGGCCGGTCTTGGGCGGTGGTCGTCCGGGTCCGCTTCGGGGGTCGTGTCCGGGACTGCTTTCCTCACCGCGCTTCGCGCGAGTTGCGACGCTCTACGTCCCGGTCACGACCCCTGCGCGTCCCCTGGCCCGGTGTACGGCCGCGCGGCCGGTGGGTTGCGGCTTGGGGCGTGCCCGGATGCGGTGCGGTTCCCGTTTGCCCGGGGTGCCGGTCCCTTGCGGGGTGCGGGTTCGGGGTTGCTCGGGGTGCGAGTCCCTTGTGGGGTGCGGTCTTGGGCGTGGCCGGTCTTGGGCGGTGGTCGTCCGGGTCCGCTCCGGGGGTCGTGTCCGGGACTGCTTTCCTCACCGCGCTTCGCGCGAGTTGCGACGCTCTACGTCCCGGACGCGACCCCTGCGCGTCCCCTGACCCGCGTGAACGATGCCGCGGACCCGGCAGGCGCGCCGCACCGGGTGGAGGGTCAGCCCCGCCGCCGCCCCCGCGCCCCCGCTCCGCTGGCAGATAGATTGACACCGTGCTCTCCCGTCTCACGCGCCCCCGCGCCATCGCCCTCTGCGCCCTCCCTGTCGTCGCACTCTTCGCCGTCGTCGGGCTCGCGCCGCTGCCGTATGCCGTGGCGGAGCCCGGGATGACCGCGAACGTGCTCGGGAAGGACCAGGGCAAGCCGATCATCACCATCTCCGGCGTGCCCACGCGTAAGACCGCGGGCGCGCTGCGGATGACGACCATCGTGGCGACCGGGCCGTCCGCCGAGGTCGACCTCGGCGATGTTGTCGACGCCTGGTTCAGCACGGACCGCGCGGTCCTGCCGCACGATTCCGTCTATCCCTCCGGCAAGTCCGACGAGGAGATCAACCGGCGCAATGTCGAGGACATGGAGAAGTCGCAGGACGTCGCCACCCAGGCGGCGCTCTCCTACCTCCACAAGGACCCGTCGAAGGTGAAGGTCCAGCTCCATCTCGCCGATGTCGGCGGGCCCAGTGCCGGGCTGCTCTTCTCGCTCGGCATCGTCGACAAGCTCGCCGGCGCCGGCGCCGGCGGCGATCTCACCGGTGGCCGCAATATCGCCGGTACGGGCACCATCACTCCCGACGGCAAGGTCGGCGCGGTCGGCGGGGTGGCACTGAAGACTCAGGCCGCCAAGCGAGACGGGGCGAGTGTCTTCCTCGTTCCCAAGGACGAGTGCTCCGACGCGCAGGCCGAACTGCCCGGCGGTCTGCGGCTGATCCCCGTCACGACGCTGAAGAGCGCGGTGGACTCCCTTCGGGCGCTGGAGAAGGGCGGCAAGGTTCCGAGCTGCTGAGGTCCGCGGCCGAAGGAGTCGGGCACGGCCCCGGGTGCGTCGCGGCTTGCCTGCCCGCGTCCATCTCCCGCCAGCTCGGGAACACCGCCGGAGCCAGCGTCGTCAGGAAGTACGCCCCGCCGACGACGAGCAGCGCCGTCGCCAGTCCTGCCTGCTCGATCAGAAAGCCCGCCGCCAGACCGCCGAGCGGCGCGGTCAGCAGCACTCCCGCGGTGGTCACGCCCGCGACCCGGCTGCGCAGTTTCTCGGGAACGCGCTCGTATATGACCGTGGTGAGGATCGGGTTGAGCATCCCGGCCCCCAGACCGCCCACCGCCATCGTCGCCGCGAGTGGCGCCGTGCCGTCCGTCAGCGCCGCCACCACGAACCTCGGCAGCCCGCAGAGAACAAACGCGACGGTGAACAGCGCCCTCCGCGGGAAGCGGTGCCCGATCGCGCCGTAGAGCAGCGCGCCGAGCAGGGCGCAGCCGCCGAAGACCGCGACCAGCAGACCCAGGTCCCCGGCGCCGCCGAGGTTCTCCTTGGCATGCACCGGCAGCAGTACTGAACTCCAGCCCTGGTCGAGGCCGTTGGTGAGCATCACCATCACGACGACGCCCAGCAGCAGCCGGCTGCGCAGCAGGAAGGCGTAGCCCTCGCGCAGTTCACCCCGGTACGCGGCCAGCGAGACGGGTGCAGCCCGCCGCTGCGGCTCGGCCGCGCTCAGCCCTCGTACGCCCAGGGAGATCAGCAGCGCGGATCCGCAGAAGGTGGCGGCGTCCAGCAGCAGCACGGCCTCCGCGCCGGTCAGTGCGATGAGGAGGCCGGCCAGTGTCGCCCCGGCCATCCTGGCTCCGCGCGAGACCGCGTCGAAGAGGCTCGCGGCCCGGGTGAGAGGGGTGCGCGCTGCCTTGGCGAGGTCGGGTATGAGGACATACCGTGCGGTCTCGCCGGGTGCGTGGAAGAACCCGGTGACGGCCATCAGCGCGCAGAGCATCCAGAATTCGAGCGCGCCCGCGTAGTCCAGCAGCGGGATCGCGGCGAGCGCGAGCGCGCAGACGAGGTCCGAGGCGATGCTGACCCGGCGGCGGCCGATCCGGTCGATGACCGGTCCGCCGGTGATCGCCGAGACGACGACCGGCAGAGTCGCACAGAAGGCGACCAGGCCCGCCTTGCCCGGGCTGCCCGTGGTCTGCAGCGCGAACCACGGGACGCCGATGAGAGTGAGTGAATTGCCGGTGATCGATACGGCGTTGGCGGCCAGTACGGTGACGAGCGGCCCGCGTCCCCCCTTGGCCCTCATGCGATACGCGCGGCCCGTGCGGGCGGCCGCTGCACCAGGCGCAGCCCCAACTCGACGAGCGTCCAGCCCAGTTGTGTGCGGATGTCCGCGCGCTGCGGGCGATGCGCGAGGGCCCTCTCATGGAGCTCCGCGGCGCGCAGGTGGTGCAGCCGCAGATGTATGTCGGGGTGCATGGCCGGTGGTTCCCCTCAGTCGGTGGAGCGCGGGAAGGCGTGCAGGTGCATTCGGACCTGGGCGGCGTCCTCGGACTCGGCGGAATCCGCACTCGGAGCCAAGTCCTTGTAGCTCTCGATCAGTTCGTGGACCTTTTGGTTGAGCTCGTAGGCCTGGGCGGGCGTCAGCCGCAGGGTCCAGTCGCTCAGGTCCGAGCTTCTGCGCCACTCGTCGGGCCACTCGCGTGCGGTGCCGAGCCAGGTGCCGACCTCCTGGGTGTGCGTGGTCGCGACCTCATGCAGAAAGAGGTCCGCGGCGCCGCGGACCACCGGGTCGGGGTCGGTGAAGAGGGAGTCGTCGAAGCTTGTCCCGTCCTCCGATGCCTTCCACCAGCGCTCCCGGCCCTTGCCGCGCTCGGGGTCGTCCTCGACGAAGCCGTGCGCGGCGAGCTGGCGCAGGTGGTAGCTGGTGGCGCCGCTGGACTCGCCCAGTTTGTGGGCCAGTTGGGAGGCGGTGGCGGGCCCGTCGTGCCGCAGCGTGTTCAGCAGGCGCATGCGCAGCGGATGGGCGAGGCCGCGCAGCGAGCGCGGGTCGAGCGAGCGGTAGTTGCGTGGTGCGGACTCGGGCATGTTGCAAAGATAGCCTTGCAAAGAAGTCGTTGCAAGGGGTTCTTTGCAACCGGATCTTTGCGAGCTGAAGGGTGCGAGCCGGGGAGTGCGAGCCGCGGACTGCGGGCCGGGGACGAGCGAGCGTGGGGCCCGCGGCTCTGAGCCGGGCGGGCTAGCCCTTCTTGATGAAGCCCTCCTGGATCAGCCAGTCCTTCGCCACCTTGTGCGGGTCCTCGCCGTCCACATCCACCTTCGCGTTGAGGTCCTGCGCGATCTGCGTCGTCAGCCTCGCGCTCAGCGGGTTGAGCAGGCTCGCGATCACCGGCCACTTCTCGATCGTCCTGCTGTGGATCACCGGCGCCGCGTTGTAGTTGGGGAAGAAGTGCTTGTCGTCCGCGAGGGTGTCCAGATCCATCGCCTTGATCCGGCCGTCCGTGGTGTAGGCCTCTCCCAGCAGGCAGGAATTGGACTTCGACACCTGCGTGTAGATGATCCCGGCGTCCATCTTCTTGATGTTCGCGGCCGGGATCGTCATCCCGTACGCCTTCTCCATACCCGTCAGTCCGTCCTCGCGCGAGGCGAACTCGTTCTCCACGCAGACCGTCACCGCCGACGGGTCCTTCCTCGACAGCGCCGCCATGTCCGACATCGTCTTGAGGTGGTACTTGGCGTTGTTCTTCTTGCTGATCGCCAGCGTGTAGGTGTTGTTGAGCGTGGACTGCGGCAGCCAGGTGACGCCGTTCTTCAGATCCTCGTTGTGCACCGCCTGCCACTGGGCCTGCGGGCTGACGATCGGCTTCTGGTGCCCCAGATAAGTGATCCAGCCGGTGCCGGTGTAGTCGTACATCGCGTCCGCGTCGCCACCGACGATCGCCTGGCGCGCACTGATCGAGCCGGGCAGATTCGTACGGTCCAGAACCTCCGCGCCAGCCGCCTTGAAGATCAGGCCGATCATCTGGCCGAGGATGATGTTCTCGCTGAAGTTCTTCGAAGCGACTGTCAGCGAGGCGCCCTTGAGCGGTTCGCCGTTGCCGACCGAACCCGGTGCCACGGCGTCCACCATCGGTGAACCGCTCTTGAGGCCGCAGCCGCCCAGGCCCGTCAGGCAGGTCAGTGTCAGCGCCAGTACCGCCGCCCCGCTCGGCGCCGCGCGCAGGGAGCGCATCACGCCTCCAGCCCGCGCGGCGTGAGCACCAGCTCGGCCAGCGAGGCCAGCCAGTCCACCAGCAGCGCCAGCACCACGGTCAGCACCGAGCCGAGGATCAGCACCGGCATCCGCTGGGTCTGGATGCCCGAGGTGATCAGGTCGCCCAGGCCGCCGCCACCGCCGAAGGTGGCGAGCGTGGCCGTGCCGACATTGAGCACCAGGGCCGTGCGTACGCCCGCGAGGATCAGCGGTACGGCGAGCGGCAGTTCGACTCTGGTCAGCGTGCCGAACGCCGACATGCCGATCCCGCGCGAGGCCTCCACCAGCTGCGGATCGATCGCTTTCAGACCCGCCACCGTGTTGGAGAGCACCGGCAGCACCGCGTAGATGACCATGCCGATGATCGCCGTCGACGGGCCGATGCCCAGCCAGATCACCAGCAGTGCCAGCAGGCCGATGGCCGGGGTCGCCTGTCCGACGTTGGCGAGCGCGGTGACGGGCGGCGCTGCCTTGCTCAGGCCCGGCCGGGTCAACGTGATGCCCAGCGGGATCGCGATGATCAGTACCCAGAAGGTGGAGATCGCGGTGAGCTGGATCTGCTGCCACACCCGCAGCTGCACATTGCCGCCCGACAGGGAGTTCTGGGCGATCGCGTCGAGGTGGGTGTTGGAGATCCACAGGAAGGTCACCAGCAGGACGATGGTGAGAACGGCGGGCAGTACCACCAGCTTCTGCCAGGTGATCCGCCGTCTCGGCGGCGGGGCCGGAGGAGGGAGCTCCTCCTCGTCCGGGAAGTCGGGACCAGCCTCGTGCTCGCCGGCCGGGCGGTCGGGAGCTGTACTCATCCGCCCGCACCGCCCTCCAGCGCCACATCTGTCTGGTGGTGTCGTAGCTCCTCCAGGTCGTGCTGGTGCTCGATGGCGGTGAGCCGGTCGGCCTCGAGCATCTCGTGCACGGAGTTCATCAGAGTCTCCATGTCGACAACGCCGATGTACGCGCCACGCCGCCCGGTCACCGCGACCCGCCCGCTGGAGTCCGTGAGCACCGCCTCCAGCGCGTCGTGCAGTGTCGCGTCCCGGGTCACCGTGTCCTGCACCAGCTGCCCCGCCCTGGCCAGGGACCCCTTGGCGCGCATCAGGTCGCCGCGCCGCAGCCATTTGTACGGGCGGCCGCGCCGGTCCAGCATCAGCACCTCGTTGTGCAGGCCCCTGCGCAGCTTGTTGAAGACCGACTGGAGCGTGTCGTCCACGGTCACCGTCGGGAAGTCGGCGATCCCGACGTCTCGTACCCGGGTGAGATTGAGCCGCTTGAGCGCCGCACCCGCGCCGACGAAGCCGGAGACGAAGTCGTCCGCCGGATTGGTGAGGATCGCCTCCGGAGTGTCGAACTGCGCGATGTGCGAACGCTCCCGCAGCACCGCGATCCGGTCCCCGAGCTTGATCGCCTCGTCGAAGTCGTGCGTGACGAAGACGATCGTCTTGTGCAACTCGTGCTGCAACCTGATCAGTTCGTCCTGAAGGTGATCGCGGGTGATCGGGTCGACGGCCCCGAACGGCTCGTCCATCAGCAGGACGGGGGGATCCGCGGCGAGCGCCCGCGCGACGCCCACCCGCTGCTGCTGGCCGCCCGACAGCTGCCGCGGATAGCGACCGTGGAACTCCCGCGGATCCAGCCCCACCAGATCGAGCATCTCCTCGACCCGGGCGTTCACCTTCTTCTTCGGCCAGCCGATCATCTTTGGTACGAGGGCGATGTTCTCCGCGACCGTCATGTGCGGGAAGAGTCCGGAGGACTGGATCGCGTATCCGATCTTCCGCCGCAGCTTCACCGGGTCCATGTCGGTGACGTCCTCGTCGTCGATCCTGATCCGCCCGGAACTCGGCTCGATCAGCCGGTTGATCATCCTCAGCGTGGTCGACTTGCCGCAGCCGGACGGACCCACGAGGATCACCGTCTCGCCCGCCTTGATCCCCATCGACACGTTGTCCACGGCCGGCTCGGGGCTCCCCGGATAGCGCTTGGTCAGGTTCTCCAGCTCGATGGAGGCCCCGGAAGCGGCGGACTCAGGCACGGATCCCCCTCGAGACGGTGAGACGGCCGATGCCCACGTACGCGGCGTCGAAGAGCAGCGCGAGGATGACGATGCCGATGGTCCCCGCGAGCACCTGGTTGAGTGCGTTGGCACTGCCCAGCGAGGCGATGCCGCGGAAGATCTCATTGCCGAGACCGGGCCCGGAGGCGTACGCGGCGATCGCGGCGATACCCATCAGCATCTGCGTGGCGACCCGGATGCCGGTCAGGATCGGCGGCCAGGCGAGCGCCAGCTCCACTCTGAGGAGCCGGGACACCCGGGACATCCCGATGCCCTTGGCGGCGTCCACGAGCGAGGGGTCCACGCCGCGCAGCCCGACGACGGAGTTACGGACGATCGGCAGCAGCCCGTACAGCGTCAGGGTGATCACGGTCGGCGGTACCCCGAGGCCCACCAACGGGATCAGCAGACCGATCAGAGCGAGCGAGGGGATGGTGAGGATCACCGCGGTCGAGGTCACGGCGAGGTTGCCGCCCCACCCGCTGTGATAGGTGAGGAGGCCGATCAGCACACCGAGAAGCGTGGCGATCACCATGCACTGGAAGACGAGACTGGCCTGCTGGTAGGCGTCGGTGAGCAGCTGCTGGTGATTGGTGACCAAGTACTCCCAGAAGCTCATACCGTCACCTCAGACGCTTTCGTCCTCCGCGGCCTGCTCCACCAGCGGAATGATCCGCAAGGGCACGGGATTCTCCATGACGATCGCTGTCGAGGCCCGCACGATGCCATCAAAGCCGACAACACGGTCGATCACCCGTTGAAGATCCGCGTTGGAGCGGGCGACGAGCCGGCAGAGCATGTCGCCGTGGCCGGTGGTGGTGTGCAGCTCGAGCACCTCGGGGACGCCCGCCAAATGGGCGCGTACATCGGCCCCTTGACCCTGCTTGATCTCCAGTGTGGCGAAGGCGGTCACCGGGTAGCCGAGAGCCGCCGGATCGACGTCCGGACCGAAACCACGGATGACTCCATTGGACTGAAGGCGGTCCAGACGCGCCTGCACGGTCCCGCGGGCCACGCCGAGCCGGCGGGACGCCTCGAGCACCCCGATCCTCGGCTCGCGCGCCAGCAGCACGATGAGCCGGCCGTCCAGATGATCGATCGCCATGGTCTCTCCCGAATGGTCATCATGTACAGATAGCCCCGCCATGCTCGCTGACTGCTGTGCATATTGCCCAGTGGAAACTCAAACTATTGCGCACCTTGTGGATCGGGGGGAGCCTGCCCGTATGACTGAGACCATCGATCACACCCCGACCACCGCGCGTAAGGCAGATCCCTTCCCGGTGAAGGGAATGGACGCGGTCGTCTTCGCCGTCGGCAATGCCAAGCAGGCCGCGCACTTCTACTCCACGGCCTTCGGCATGAAGCTCGTCGCCTACTCCGGACCGGAGAACGGCAGCCGCGAGACCGCGAGTTACGTCCTCACCAACGGCGCCGCACGCTTTGTGTTCACCTCCGTGATCAAGACCGCCACCGACTGGGGCCGCTTCCTCGCCGACCATGTCGCCGAGCACGGCGACGGCGTCGTCGACCTGGCCATCGAGGTGCCGGACGCGCGCGCCGCGTACGCGTACGCCACCGAGCACGGCGCCCGCGGCATCACGGAGCCGTACGAGATCAAGGACGAGCACGGCACGGTGGTGCTGGCCGCGATCGCCACGTACGGCAAGACCCGGCACACCCTCGTCGACCGCTCCGGCTACGACGGCCCGTACCTGCCCGGCTTCGCCGCCGCCGACCCGATCGTCGAGCCGCCGGCCAAGCGCACCTTCCAGGCCATCGACCACTGCGTCGGCAATGTCGAGCTCGGCAGGATGAACGAGTGGGTGGCCTTCTACAACAAGGTCATGGGCTTCACCAACATGAAGGAGTTCGTGGGCGACGACATCGCCACCGAGTACTCCGCGCTCATGTCGAAGGTCGTCGCCGACGGCACGCTGAAGGTGAAGTTCCCGATCAACGAGCCGGCGATCGCGAAGAAGAAGTCGCAGATCGACGAGTATCTGGAGTTCTACGGCGGGGCCGGCGTCCAGCACATCGCGCTCGCCACGAACGACATCGTCGCGACCGTACGGTCCATGCGGGCCGCGGGAGTCGCGTTCCTGG
The DNA here is from genome assembly GCF_053591755.1 of Streptomyces sp. NPDC002926. Lineage (NCBI taxonomy): Bacteria > Bacillati > Actinomycetota > Actinomycetes > Kitasatosporales > Streptomycetaceae > Streptomyces > Streptomyces sp. NPDC002926. The sequence continues at coordinate 5,749 of NZ_JBSFUK010000015.1, read as the reverse complement.
ACACCCCCGACTCGTACTACGACACCCTCGGCGAGTGGGCGGGCGAGACCCGGGTGCCCGTCGAGACGCTGCGCGAGCTGAAGATCCTCGTCGACCGTGACGAGGACGGCTATCTGCTCCAGATCTTCACCAAGCCGGTTCAGGACCGGCCGACGGTCTTCTTCGAGATGATCGAGCGGCACGGCTCGATGGGCTTCGGCAAGGGCAACTTCAAGGCGCTCTTCGAGGCGATCGAGCGCGAGCAGGAGAAGCGCGGAAACCTGTAGCAGCCGAACCACAATCTGCAACAGCCGACCCTCAAGTCGCGGCGGCCCCACGGATCCTGACCCGTGGGGCCGCCGAACTGCTTACGATCGGCGGCGTGTGCGCAAACGTCATGGTCGCCGAGGACGACGAGAAGCAGGCCGAGCTGGTCCGCCGTTATCTGGAACGGGAGGGCCACACCGTCACGGTCGTACGCGACGGCAGAGCGGCCATCGAGTCCGTCCGGTACAAGGCCCCCGACCTGCTGGTGCTCGATGTGATGATGCCGCGGGCCGACGGCCTGGATGTGCTGCGCGTGCTGCGGGCCGAGGCCCGGGAGCTGCCCGTGCTGATGCTGACGGCCCGCAGCACCGAGGACGATCTGCTGCTCGGCCTGGACCTCGGCGCCGACGACTACATGACCAAGCCGTACAGCCCACGGGAGTTGATGGCCCGGGTGCGCACACTGCTGCGCCGTACCCGGCTCTCGGCGGGCGCGGACCCGGCGGCCGCTGCCGTCCTCGCGGTGGGCACGCTCGTCGTCGACCCGGACCGGCACGAGGTGAGCGTCGACGGCGGCCACGTCGACTGCACGCCCGGTGAGTTCCGCATCCTCGCCGCGATGGCCGCCGAACCCGACCGGGTCTTCACCCGGCAGCGGCTGCTGGAGGAACTGCACGGCTTCGACCGCTACATCAGCGACCGCACCGTCGACGTGCACATCATGAACCTCCGCAAGAAGATCGAGCCCGCGCCGCGGCGGCCCGCCCGGCTGCTCACCGTCTTCGGCGTCGGCTACAAGCTGACCGACCCGGCGAAGAGCGCGGCTCGTGCCTCCTCGTAGCGATCCACCTCCTCGTGGCGCTCCGTCCCCGGAGCGACGGCTGCCGCTGCGCAAGAGCCTGCTCGGCCGACTGCTCGCGGTGTCCGCGCTGGTGGCTGCCTGCTCGGTGGCCGCCACCGCCTGGCTGGCCGTGCAGACCACCTCCGGCGCCATCAAGCAGGAGCAGGGACAGAACCTCACCGACGACGCCCGGATCTACAACACCCTCCTCGGCTACGCGGCGACCCACCCCCGGTGGGACGGCGTGGACCGGACCGTCACCGATCTGGCCCGGCAGACCGGGCGCCGGATCGCGCTGACCACGCCGCAGCGTGCGCCCCTCGCCGACTCGGCGACCCAGGACAAGCCGCCCGCGCTGCCGCCGCAGACGTCGGCCGTCGTCGACCCGCTCTCCGTGGACGGCACACTCCCGGCCGGCGGCGGCCAGAGCGCCGCGGACCGCATCGACCCGCGCGCCGTGGGCCCGTTCCGGCTGCCGGCGGCCGAACGCGCCCGGTTGCAGGAGACCGCCGAGCGGATCGTCTCCTGCCTGCGCGACGACGGTGTCACCTCCGACATCGTCGGGACACCCAGCGGCCGCCCACGCATCCAGGCCGTCGGCAACGACCTCGACCGTATCGAGGGCACCCGGTGCTCGATCGACGCGCTGGAGGAACCCACCGCCACCGAGACCAAGGCGCTCACCGCCCTCAACCAGCTGGCCGACGCCTGTCTGAAGCGCCAGGACCGGCACGCCGTACAGCTGAACCTGGACCTCTCCTGGAACAGACGGCCGGCGCCCACCGGGCGTATCCCCACCGCGCCGCCCGTGAGCACCCCCGAAGCGTCGGCCACGCCCACCATCCCGACGGAGGCCACGCCCACCCCGACGGAGGCCACGCCCATCCCGCCGGAGGCCACGCCCATCCCGCCGGAGGCCACGCCCATCCCGACGGAGGCCACGCCCACCCCCGAACCGTCGGCCGTGCCCAGCGCCAATGACGACGACCGCGCCGTCGCCTCCTGCGTCGGCACCGCGCGCCGCGAACAGCTCAGCTCCTATGTCGCCACGCCCGCGCTGCTGTTCATCGGCGACCCCGGCGGCGCGACCGTCCCCGGCTTCGACCTCTCCCCGGCGAACACCGCCCGGATCGCGGGCGCGGCGGCCCTCGTACTGGCACTCACCGTCGGCGCGTCACTGTTCGCCGCCACCCGGCTCGTACGGCCGCTGCGCGCGCTCACCGGCGCGGCCCAGCGGATGAAGGACGGCGGATACGCGGACCCTGTTCCGGTGCCGGTCACCGCGGACAACGAGATCGGGCGGCTGGCCGCCGCCTTCAACGACATGTCGGCGCACCGCGCGCGTCTGGAGGGCCAGCGCAAGGCGATGGTCAGCGATGTCGCCCACGAACTGCGCACACCGCTCAGCAATATCCGCGGCTGGCTGGAGGCGGCCCAGGACGGCATCGCCGACCCCGACCCCGCCTTCGTCGCCTCCCTGCTGGAGGAGGCGATGCAGCTGCAGCACATCATCGGCGACCTCCAGGACCTGGCCCAGGCGGACGCGGGCGCGCTGCGGCTGCATCCCGAGCCGGTCCGGATCGAGGAGCTTCTCGGACATGTGGCCGCGGCGCACCAGGCCCAGGCGGACACGGCGGAGGTCACGCTGACGGTGGCCGGGACGGCGCCGGGCGCCGACGTGCCCGAGCTGAGCGCCGACCCGGTGCGGCTGCGGCAGGCCGTCGGCAACCTGGTCTCCAACGCCGTACGCCACACCCCGCCCGGCGGCAGCGTCACACTGAGCGCGTCCTCTCCGGACGGGGATGTGGTGGTCGTCGATGTCGCCGACACCGGCAGTGGCATGCCGCCCGAGGATCTTCGCTATGTCTTCGACCGCTTCTGGCGCGCCGAGAAGTCCCGCAGCCGCCGCACCGGCGGCAGCGGCCTGGGTCTCGCGATCGTCCGCAAGCTCGCGGAGGCGCACGGCGGCACGGTGCACGCGGTGAGTGCGGAGGGGGAGGGGTCGGTCTTCACGCTGCGGATACCGGCCGCGGGACGGCCTGTCGCGGAGGAGACCGCGGATCGGCTCTGATTCTCGTGCCCCGATCCCGGCCCCGGTCCTGGCCCTGATCCGAAGACCACAGCGTTCTGACAGCTTCTTCATAACTTCACGCCAGCCTGTCGCCAAGTGCCAACAAGGCCGAGCTGGAATGGAGCCACCCCACATGTCCCACCGTCTGTCCCTGCGTGCCCTCGTCGTCGCCACCGCCGTGGCCGGCGCGGTGATCGTCCCGTCCACGGCCGCCTTCGCCGACACCACGCCCACGCCGCGGGCGACCGAGCGGACCCCCACGCCCACGCCCACGCCGCGGGCGACCGAGCCGGCCCCCGAGCCCACCCGCGGCAGCGGCATCGTCACAGCGCCCCCGCAGGAGCGCATGCCTTCGGCCGTGCCGCGCGGCGGCGTGGCAGCCGGTGACAAGCCCGCCCCGGCACGGGGCGGGAAGCGAGACGCCGCGCCGCGTGGTGGCGTCAGCGCCGGTGAGCGGCCGGCCGGGAGCGAGAGCGGCAACACCACCGCCCTCGCCGGATCGGCCGCGGCCCTCGCGCTGGTCGCGGGCGCAGGCACGTTCGTGGTGCGCCGCCGTTGGGCCGCCCACCGCAACGGCTGATACCCGCTTCCCTGTCCGCGGACGGCGCCGGTTTCGCCGGCGCCGTCCCCGCTCTGGAGACTCCATGTCCCGTACACACCACCGGAGGCGGCGGGCCGCTGCGCTGCCCGCGCTCGCCTGCGCCGGCTTCGTCCTGACCGCCGTCGCCGGATGCTCGGCCGACGCCGTACAGACTCCACCCCAGGCCGCGAAGGCTCCGTCCGCCGCCTCTCCCACCACCGGCCAGGGGAAGACCGCGGACCCGGCGCGCATCGCCATCCCCTCGATAGGCGTGGACAGTTCTCTGATGCGCCTCGGCCTCAACGACGACAGAACGGTCGAGGTCCCGCCCGCGGACAAGGGCATGACCGCAGGCTGGTACACCGGCGGAGCCGTGCCCGGCGAGCGCGGAGCCGCCGTGATCATCGGTCACAACGACACCCGCTTCGGCAGGGCGGTCTTCCACGACCTCAAGAAGATCGCGAAGGGCGCGGACATCGCCGTACGGACGACACGGGGAACCACGCTCCACTTCACCGTCACCGGCACCGACACGGTCAGCAAGAACGCGTTCTTGACCCAGAAGGTCTACGGCCCGACCACCGAGCGCGCGCTGCGCCTCATCACCTGCGCCGGAGACTTCGATGCGCAGGGCCACCCGGTGGACAACCTCATCGTCTACGCTACTCTGCGCTGACCTCGCGCATGCTCCGGGCGCCGTGGCGTGTCGGCCCGCTGAACCACCGGCTCGCGCGGGCAACGAAGATCTAGGCTGTCGGGCATGGCCAGGATGAACGACGTCGGCGGTATGCAGGGCTTCGGCCCCATCGATACGACGGACGACACCGAACCCTTCCACGCCGACTGGGAGGCCAGAGTGTTCGCGCTGAACCGCGCTCTCATCGGGGCGAAGGTCTTCAATCTGGACGAGTTCCGCGACGCCGTCGAGTCCATGCGGCCCGCCGAGTACTTGGCGGCTTCGTACTACGAGCGCTGGTTCTACGCGATCCGTACGCTCCTGGAGCGCAAGGGCGTCATCGAGGCGGGCGAGCTCGATGACTGAAGCCGCGCACGAGCCCGCGTACGCCACCGACCGGTTCGCTCCGGGCGCGCGGGTGCGGACCGTGCACCACGACCCGCCGCACCACACCCGGCTGCCCCGCTACGCCCGCGGCAAGCACGGCACGGTCGTCGAGCCCGAGGGCCGCTCGCCGCTCGCCGACGTGCGCTCCCAGGGGCGCGAGGATGCTCCCGTCGAGCAGGTCTACGCCGTACGGTTCGAGGCCCGGGACCTGTGGGGCGACGGCGACCACCACGTCGTACTGGACCTGTTCGAGAGCTACTTGGAGGACGACCAGCCGTGACCGGAACCCACGCCGACGCCCTGATCTCCCGCCGGGTACGCCGCCTCGAGACGCTCCTGGAAGAGCGCGGCCTCGTCGCGGGCGGCGCGCTCGACGAGGCCATCGACGCCTTTCTCAGCGGCGCCTCCCCGGCCAACGGGGCCCGGGTGACGGCCCGGGCCTGGGTCGACGCCGACTTCCGCGCCCGGCTGCTCGCCGACGGAACCACGGCCGTCGCCGAACTCGGCCTGTCCGCGGGGGGAGTCCAGCCCCAGCGGCTGCACGTCGTCGAGAACACCGCGCACACGCACAACGTCATCGTCTGCACGCTCTGCTCCTGCTATCCGATCCGGCTGCTGGGCCCGTCCCCGAGCTGGTACAAGAGCGAGGCCTACCGCTCCAGGGTGGTCCGGGAACCCCGCGCCGTACTGGAGGAGTTCGGCCTGCGGCTGCCGCCCGAAACGGAGATCACGGTCTGGGACTCCACCTCGGAGACCCGCTACATGGTCCTGCCCCGCCGCCCGGACGGCACGGACTCCCTGACGGAAGCGGAACTGGCGGCACTGGTAACCCGCAATGCCCTGATCGGCACGGCGGCGGTGTAGGGCGGCGCGCACCCGACTGCCCGCGCACCGGACCGACCGGGCAGCCGACCGACCGGGCGGGGCAGGCGCGGCGCTCCGTCCGCC
>NZ_JBSFUK010000014.1:84923-128960 GCF_053591755.1 Streptomyces sp. NPDC002926 | reverse complement strand
AAGTCGGCTGCCGGGATGCCGTGGTGGTCGTGGCGCACGATTCCTGTGTGGATGCCTTCCGACACGCACAGCGCGAAGCCGTCGGCTCGCTCGCGCAGGGCTTTGCGTAGCAACTGGGCGTCCAGGAGGCGGCAGGCATGGTTGAGGTCGGAGCCCACCCACCCACCGTGCTGGTCGATGGCGACGTACCCGGTGGCGACGACTCCGCGCAGTCGGACCTGCGCCGAGCCGGACGCCAGCCGGTTGTATCCGTGCAGTTGGGCCGGAACTTCGGAGAGCAGGACGCGGAGCAGAGCCGTCACGGAGGCGTTGGCATCGATCAGCTCCATGACGGAGTCGACCCGGTCGGCCCGTATCCGCAGTGTTTCCTCGATGCCGGCGTACTCCAGGACACGATCGGCGATGTCGTAGAGCACGCGCCGCAGATACGCCTGCTCGACGTCGTCCCGGTCGCTGTACTTCTCGATGTCGAGCAGGAGGATCGTCCGGCTCACGGGATCGGTCATGGTCGCCTTTCGGTGGCTCTCGATGGCGTTCGGTCACTGCTCACGCAAGAGTGCCCGGTATCAGAGGGCGGCGCGGCTGAAGGCTCGGCCGCGGCTGTCGTCAACGGCATCATCCGGCGTCATGGATCCCGCCGTGATAGCCGCCATCGTCACCAGCCCCACAGCGTTGATTGCCGCCGCCGCGTATGCCGCAGGGCGTCACCAAGCACGCGGAGCCCACGGCGGACCTGTGGACGCCGTCCGTCGGTGACGACGTGAACGTGAGCGCGAGCTCCCCAGGGTTCAGGTAGTTCCGTGCGACCTCACGTCCAAGCTGTTCCGGCAGTTCCTCATCGCCTATGCACCCGGAGTCCTCGAGAGCCTCATAATTCAGCGCGCCCTCAGGCTGCTTCACCTGATGCTGCAGCAGCCAATTGTCGAACACGCACCCGACCCCTTCCCGCCGCCATCACACTCTGTCGCCGATTGTCCACTGAACCCAATGGTTCGGACCGCGCTCCGCGGCAGGTATCGCCGATCAGGAGGCGAAAGAGTGCAGGAACGAGGGCCGGAACTTTCTCCAGCACAACCGAGTCGAAATTTGCGCAGCCACTCCAGCAGACCCCAGTGGCACGCGCACACAAGGCATCGGTCTCCGACTCCCCTATGGGTCGCTCAGGGGTGTCGTCGAGCCACGCCTGTTCGCCCTGCTGGCTGACCGTTTGAATTCGGCTGCCGCACCTACCGTGGCGCCGCGGAGCGCGGCGGCGACGGTTGGGACTTCGTCGACGAGGAAAAGCCGGTTCCGGAGATCAAGGGCAATCTGGTCAGGAGCGAGCAGGAACAGGCCGACGACATCGCGAACATGCTCGAAGTCTTTGACGCCGAGGGCTTCCTGGGCGCTTCGCCGTACCAGTTCATTGCGACCGACCTGCCCCATTCGCCACTCGCCAATCGCCAGATACGACCTGGACATGGCCTCGTACAGCCTGGTGAAGGTGATCAGGCAGGACTACACCGACCCCGCTTCCGCCCACCGCTGGGAGCCGTAGCGATCCTTCCACGCGGTGGCCCGGCATTCCCACATGCCAGTCGGCGCAACGTGCCGTAGTCCCATCCGCCGACACCCCTCGCGCCGCCTTCACTCTGTGAGATCCCAATTCGGCGCCGCCCTGGGCGAGGTGTCCGACAGCGCAACCAGGCGTCTCTTTCGATGCATCAGCGCTCGCCGCCCGGCACGGACTGACCAGGTTCGGCCGGGGCGGATTCAAGGGCCTGTGGGGGCGCCGTGTTGTGGAGTTCGACGAGACGCAGGAGTGCGTCGACGCGCAGATCAGGATCAGTAAGGGCCTGCGCCGCCGCTACGGCTTGGTGCTCCAAAGCGCGTTGCTGCCGGGCATGGGCGCGTTCCTGGCGCTGTTGGTGGGTAACCCGACGCGTGGCCCGGACCTCCTGGTGCACATGCGTGACGAGCGCGACCGCGGCGCCGGCCAGGGCGGGAGCGACACTGATCCAGCCAGGCACCCCTGCGAGGAAGAACGCGGTCGTGGCGCTGGCGGCGGTCGCAGTGGTGACGAGCGTGGGCGTGGGCAGATTCATAGAGGACTCCCATGCGGTGCGTGCGGTGAGTCGACGATGAGCCTGTACACGAGGGCGTTCCAGCGGTTGGATATTGTCCCTGCGACAACACGGGGTTATCGGGCGATAACGGGGCGGGGACAAGTGGAGGCTCAGTCCGCGGGGGCACCGCGCACGGCGAGGGCGGGGAGACCCTGGGGCCCTGTCCGGGGCAACTGCGAGGAGAGCAACGAGCTCGCCTGGCTGCTGCGTGGATGGCTGGACGCGGCGGGCATCTCCGCGCGCAAGCTGCGGGAGCATCTGACACCTGATCACTTCGGCCCCGGCGTAGTGCCCTCCGAGGGAAAGCTCTACGCCATGCTCGCGGGCAACGACCTGGGATGGGACTTGGTGGAGGCCGTCGCAGAGCTTTGCTTTCCGGCGGACAGCGCCGAGGAGACACGAGAGCGGTGCGGGGACGCCCGGAGACTGTGGCTGGCCGCACGCGATCATCCCACGTCAGTCGGGGCTCGGTCTGCCGGTGACTGGGAACTGAGCCGGGAGTTGTCCGCGGCGAAGGATCGGATCATCGAGACTCAGGAGGAACTCGGCCGTGCGCGGCAAGCACTGCAGGTGAGCGAAGCAAGCCGGTTTCAGGCCGAGCGGGTTGGCGGCATGCTGTTTCTCCTGCTGGGCTGGGCACAGTCGAAGATCGATGAGCTGGGTCGGCAGATCGACGGCTATCAGGCTCGGCTCGCGGGCGATCCGGGAGAGCTGAGCCTGCTTGAGCAACTCCTTGCGCGGTATGAGGAGCGGCAGCGCTCCATTCAGCAACAGTTTGATCATGCTGTGCAGGAGCGGGACCACGCACAGGAAGTGGTGGATTTCGCGTCGCGGCGGATCCAGACCCTGGAAGCAGAGGTCGCTCGGCTGCGGGACCGGACGGCCGACCAGGTACCGCCGGCCGACGCCCCGCGGGGCGATGGCCCGGAGGCGGCAGAGCCGAGCCTGGCGTTTCCCAATCCCCTGGACGGGGCGCTCGCTGACGTGGACCGGACACTGGATACGTTCAAGCGTGTCCTGCACGAGGGGCACGAAGCCACGAAGGAGGCGGCCGAGGACATCGGGTGGAAGGCCGCACCCGGCGGGGAGACGGAGCCGGGCCCGGACGGCGTTGTTGTCGTGCGGGGCGAGGTGGTGCAGGACGCGGGGTTATCCGCGACAACTCCGGACAATCCTCTGAACAGGCCGGGCTCCGGTCAACCGGACAGCGATGTCGTGACAGTTGCGGCGGTGGAAGCCGAGACTCCGACTCATGGCCTCAACACAGATGACAGGCGTTCAGGCGCGCAAGACGTCGAGGACGCTCAATCAACGGTGCCCGACCCTGACGCTGTGAGCGTCGCGGTGCCATCGCCGACTGGGCGTGGACCGACGAAGACCCGAAGCCCGGCCGAGAGCGAGGCATCGAATGGCGCCCCGGTGCGGCGCGTCATGCTGATGGCTTGCGTGGCTCAGTTCGCGGTCGTCCTCGGAGCCACGGAAATGAACGTCGCCCTTCCCTCGCTTCAGGAGTCCCTCGACCTGGACCTGGCCGACGCGGCATGGCCAGTGAACGCCTACGGCCTGGGCCTGGCCGGTCTGTTGCTGTCCGGTCGGCGAGCCACCGAACGCTACGGTGGCCGCCCGGTCTTCCTCGCCGGTGTCGCGTTGTTCGGCCTGGCGAGCCTGGCTTGCGCTGGTGCGCTGCCGCCGGAACTGCTGATGGCATCGCGTGCTGTGCAAGGATGCGGAGCCGCGCTGGTCAGCGCATCGGCGTTGTCGATTGCGGCCGCCGCCCTCAGCGGACGCGGCCTGGGCCAGCTCGCCGCAGCGACGAGTACGGCTGTCTTGTGCAGCGACGCAATAGCCGGTCTCATCACCGGGCAATTCGGGTGGAGGGCTCTCCTCCTGGTCAACTTCGCGATGGCGTTCGGCCTCTTCTGTGCGGGGGTATCGCTGCCGCAAAAGGACGGCACCGACCACGGGATCATGCTCGGAATCCCAGGCACACTGGCCCTCAGCGGGGCGCTCGTGGCCGTCACCTTCGTATTCGCCGGCACCGAGCGCCATGGTTGGGGTTCGGTCCCGACTCTGCTGTCACTCGCGGCCGGGGTGGCCTGCTCGGTGGGGTTCGTGGCCTACCAGCGGTGGTCCGGCCAGAGCGCGCTTGTGCCGTTGGCACGGGTCCGGTCCCTGCCGCTGAGTGCAGCCGTGACCGTCAGCGCGCTGCTCCACGCCGCCCTGCTCAGCGAAGCTGTGTTCGTCTCCCTCTATGCGCAAAACGTTCTCGGCTATGGCCCACTGGCCGCGGGAATGGTGCTTCTCGTCCCTGCGGCGACCGTCATTGCGGTGTCGATGGCGGGGCCAAGACCGGCTTCCGGTGAGCACGTCCCGCTGTTCCTGGGACTGCTCCTGGTCGCCGCCGGTCTGGCCTGGCTCAGCCGAGTCTCCCCGGACGGCAGTTTCCTCACCGATCTTCTCGGCCCGTTGGAAGTCACGGCACTGGGCCTCGGGCTCGTACCGGCGCGCCTGGCAGGCCTCGCGGGCCGGGACACAACCTCTGACGGACTGCCGCAGCAGCTGACCCAGGTAGCGTCGCTGGCAGGCGGTGCGTTCGGCCTGGCCGCGCTGACCAGTGCTGCCGCCCGCCACGCGGAACACACGCTCGCCGACCAGCCACAGGCTTGGGGCTACGCCGAAGCCTTGTCCGCCGGATACGCGCGCGTCCTGTTGATCTCCGCGCTGCTGGCGGTCGGCGCGGCGTTCGCCACCTTGCCGCTGCTGCGGCGAAGGCCGCCCGCCGCTCCAACGGCGTCTCCCCGGACGGGTGGCTCGTTACCAACCAACGGCACGGGTGGGTGAGAACGATGATCCGGCTGGCTCCTGACGCTGAACACTGGAGTTCACGGATGCGGAACTTAGCCGCGCTGCTGATGGCGGCGCTGTGCCTACTTGCTGGACCGCTGGCCGACCCCGTGAGTGCGCAAGGCGCTGTCGTCCGCTCCGAAGGCATCGAACCGGTCGACTTTGTCGTGCTCGTCGACGCTTCGGCAAGCCTGAACAGACAGGACCTGAACAGGGAGGCCCAAGCTGCCGCGTTGCTCAGCCAGGCAGAGATCTCGGACCGATCCCGCGCGACCTTCATCGCCTTCGGCAGCGCGGAGAAGTCCGGCCAGCAGCCGGTCAACGAGATCTGCCCACCCACGGTCGTCGACGCGGCGGGACGGAAGAAGCTCACCGCATGTGTGCGGAGACTGAACAGCAGAGAGTCACTCAACCTCGGATCGGGCACTGACTTTCCCGCAGCTCTCACCCAGGCTCTGCGCCGCCTGGCTGACGGCGGACACCCTTCCGGCTCACCAAAGATGATCTTCCTCCTCACTGACGGAAGACTGGATGTGCGGGACAGTCCCTCCTACGGCTCTGACACAGTCGAGCGGGAAGCAAATGGGATCAGGGCCATGCATGACGTCCTCAATCAAGCCCAAAGGGACCAGGTGCAGGTCTGGCCACTCGGGTTCGGTGAAGAACCCGACAAGCGCGCGCTCCAGGAAATCGCCGCAAACGGCTACCAGAAAGGCTGCTCCGACCTGCCCGAGGCCGAACCCCGCGCGCGCATTGTCGCGGACTCGAGCGAGGTAGAAGCAGCCCTGCAGCTAGCATTTGCCAGCGCTCGCTGCGCCAGGGTTGCGCACGGAAGCAGCGGTCGTCCTCCCACTGAACTGAAAATAGATATCCCACCGCTCGCCGCAGCCGGCTCCATCACAGTCACCAAGGGTGATCCTTCGATCTCCGTCACCTACTTCGACCCCATGGGGCGCAAAGCCCCGCTGGCCGGCACATTCGATGGCTCAGTATTCAGCGTGAGCGGCCGCGACGGCCCCGTCGAGACACTGCGGGTGACCGCCCCGCTTCCCGGGACTTGGCGGATCACCCTTCACACCCCCGGAGGGTTGGCTGCCAAGGCCGCCAACGTAGGGGCGATGTGGCAGGGCACGCTGCACTCATCAGTGTCCATGGAACCCGCTTCCCCCCGGCCGAAAGAAGAAGTCCGGGTACGGGTGCGGCTGCAGACAGGCCGCGGGATGCTCGTCACCAGCGCATTGCAACTGAACGGCGTAAAGGCGGGGGCCCTGCTGACGGGCGACGGCTTCTCACCGACGACCGTGGTGCTGCGCGACGACGGAACCAGCGGAGACGAGAAGCCCAACGATCTCCAGTTCACAGGTTGGTTCACCGTGCCGTCAACGGCAACAGGCAAGTTGCAGCTCACCACCGACACGAAAGCGCCGGGAATGCTGCCCGACCGCCGCCCCCTCACCACATCGGTCTCGGCGGCGTCCCGGCGGCTCTTCCTGGCCGGCATCTCCCTGGACACGCACCTCACTCATCCCGGCGGGCGCGTGCACGGTCGGCTACTGGTCGTCCGCAACGACGACAACCGTCCGCACACGCTGCAACTGTCGCTGGAGGACCAGCCGACGGATGCCGAACTCCGAATCAGTCCGCGCACGGTGACGATTCCGCCGGGCCTGAAGGATCCGGTGCGGTTCACCGTCTCCTTCAGCGCCGGAACCGAATTCGGCGAGGTGGGCGGGAAGATCGTCATCAGCGACGCCACAGACGCGGACCGCCGGCTTGGAGCCGAGTTCCTGTCCGTCACCATCGGTTCCACGCCCACCTGGTGGGACCGGTGGTGGTGGGCTGTCACCACGTGCGCAGTACTTCTGCTTGCGATTGCATCCCTCTGGTTGGCCAGGCACCGGGAGTCCCTTCGCAGGCTGGTCCTGGGACTGGCACTGGCCACCCCGCTCGGCGCCGGTGTACTGGGAAGTGATATCCCGGAGCGCAACGATCCCTAGATCGATGGCGGCACGAACACGCGCCGTCGGCCTTCACAAGGAGCGCCGCCAGGCGCCCTCGCCAAACACCCCGACCCTGCTCGCCCGCGAGGTGCAGCGGATCGAGCAGGGCATGGGACGTGGCGTGCGCGACAGTGAGGACCACTGCGCCGTGCTCCTGCTGGGCGGCAACGTCGGCGTGGCCACTCACGATCCGCTCCACCTGGTCCTGTTCTCCCCCGCTACCCGTGCCCAGTTGACCCTCAGCGGGACATCGCTGAGCAGATCCACGACCAGGGCCTAGCCGTCCGTGCGGCTCTGGAAGCGTGCCTGGGCCGCCATCCGCAGTGGCTGGAGCGCGGCCGCAGGGCGCTGGCGGAGATACGCTACGACGGCACCAGCATCGTCCGGCCCGAGACCATCGCCGCCCGCAAGGCCTTCGACCTCGCAGCCGGGCAAGGATCGGATCGCCTTCGGCGGTGTCACGGCCGGGCACCGAGCCTCCTTCGGCAGACGCCTCCGTCTGGATCGGCACGCGGATCGGATTTCGCCGGGCCGCACGCTCATAGCCCTTGGCGATCTCCTTGAAGTGCTTCTCGATCGCGCGCTGGTTGATGGAGTTGCGGGCCACGTTGCCCTCCTGCCGCATATGACTCAGCGCCAAGGGTACGGAGGGGGTACGACGACGGGCCGCCGTTTCCGGGGCGGCCAAGGGGATGCCCACCGGGGCCGGGCGGGCACCCCCTGTCAGCAGTCCGGGTCAGAGCTCGCCGCCGGCGTGCGCGCGGCGCCGGGATTGGCAACCATCGTGCTTCGACTCGCGGCGGCGGGCGGGCACCGCCCGCTCTTGGCAGCCGGCGTCTCCCCTGACACCGAGAGCAGCGGACTCGGCGCCGAGGGCACACCGCTGTGCGCAGCCGCATGCTGGGGGCACACCGAGACAGTGCGCGAGCTATTGGCGCACGGCGCTGATCCGAACCTACGGGAAGATCACGGCACGGGCTGGGCCCCCCTGGACTGGGCGAACAACGGCCCCCATCCCGAAACTGCCGCGCTCCTCACCACAGCGGGCGCGACCACCCGCAAGGGACCTGCGTAGCAGCGCCATTCGTCATCACGAATCCCATTGGCTACCTATGGGTCTCAAAGCCACTTTCGCAACAGGCCCTAGCTGTCGAAGCAACCCGTGGGATCGCTGCTGAGCGGCGATTAGCGCACCCAGAGAACAAGTGCTCTGCGCCAATACCACTCAAGACTCTCGGCTCCTGCCTTCTCCGAACTACCGAGGGCGTCCCGTGATCGGGTGACGGGACGATCAGTCTCGAGGAGAAGGGTCGGCATGAGGCCGGAGAACGGCTGCGAACGGCGCGGGTGTTAGTTTCCTTCCCGTGTTGGAACACCAGGACGAGACCAAGGCGGCCTACGACGGGGTCGTCGAGCTGTATGCGTCGATGTTCGCTATTCGGTTGGAGACGCAGCCGTTCGCGCGGAACATGATCGGCACCTTCGCCGAGCTCGTGCGTGAGACGGGGAATCTTCGAGCAGCCGACGTCGGGTGTGGGCCCGGACATCTGACGGCCATGCTGCACGACTTGGGGCTGGACGCCTTCGGGCTCGACCTCTCCCCGGCCATGGTCGACCACGCCCGGCGGGCCCATCCGGCGCTGCGGTTCGACGAAGCGCGAATGGAGGCTCTCCCGGTCGAAGACGGCGCGCTCGGTGGAGTGCTGGCCCACTACTCGATGATCCATACCCCACCTGGGGAATTGCCCGCGCTGCTCGCTGAGCAGGTGCGTGTCCTGGCACCAGGGGGCTTGCTCCTGGTGTCCTTCTTCGGGACCGAGGGGCCGGAGCCGGTCCGCTTCGATCACAAGGTGGCGCCCGCCTATAGCTGGCCGGCGGAGCAGTTTGCCGAGTTGCTGGCCGGGGCCGGGCTCGTCACGGTGGCTCGGTTGCTCCACGACCCGGCCTCTGAGCGGGGCTTCCTCGACACACACTTGCTGGCCCGCCGCCCGTAGAGCGGGCCTGGGGTGGTGTAGGTCATCCGCGTGCTGAAGCGCCGCGGTCTGGCCGATCGGTTTCGATCGGTGCAGACCTTCCGAGCATCGCCGGAAGCACAAGTCGCTCCTGGTCCGTCTTCGACGGGGGCCGCAGTCGTGCCCGCCGGTTGTCCCTGCATGCAGCCGGTCGACCTTTCCGGAGTCTTTACGTCTGTCGGGGCAACCGTGTTCGGGATCACGTCTGCTAGCTCCGGTTAAAGACGAACGCCCCAGGTTGGCAGCCTTGTTGCTTGACCACTGCGGCACTTAGGAAGGGCAAGGCGCGACAAATCCAACCGTCCAGCCTTGCCTCAGGACGAACGCGGGCAGGGCCAGAAGGGACATGTCTTGTCTGGTACGTCCAGAAGAAGGCGCATGGTTTCCCGTTTAGCCGTCGGTGTCTCCATGCTGCTGCTCATGAGTGCCGGAGCGGCGAGTGCGGCCCATACCGGCGGGTTCGATGCGCACCCTGATCCGAACGCCGCTCCGTCGACCCGTCCCGCTGCGGGACCCGAAGTGAAGTCGATCGCTGCCGCCGGATCCCGCCCGGTGTCGGGCAAGAACCCAACGGCCGCGCCCTCGAAGAGGAAAGACGCTGCCGGGTTCCAGCAGGTCATCTCTCAGAAGGTGCAGCTGAAGAACACGGTGACCGACGCCGACGGCGACAGGTCAACGCTGACGTTCGAGGTATGGACGGCGGACGCGACAGGCACGCCGAAGACAAAGGTCAAGCTGAACGACAGCGAGTTCGGTGTCATCGTCTCCCCCTATATGGCATCCGGGTCGCCCGTCACGGTCGACGTCCCGGCGGGCAGGCTGTCGCTGAACACGAACTACGTGTTCCACACCTCGGCGTTCGACGGCTCGCTGTATGAGACGACGTGGTCGCCGTGGGCACGGTTCCGTGTGGAGCTGCCCGTTGACCTGACGCTGCCGACACCGGACTACACCGCGCCGCAGCCCAGCCCGTTCGACGTGACGCCCAGCACTTTGCAGACCAAGCCTCTCGGCGCGTCCGCCGCCCTGGCCGCGAAGACACCGAAGGCTACCGAGCAGTGCAGCGCCACTGATGGTGACGGGCGGCAGGTGTGCTTCGGTACGCAGTTGACCCGGGGGGAGTCACCCAAGAGGGTCGCCGCGAAGATGACTGCCGCGGTGGCAGATGTCCCCTGGTGCAACACGGAGTTCCCCAGCATCCTGGCTACCCGCCAGACCGAGTGTGACGTGCGGTCCGTTCCCGTCATCATCCGCACCGACGGGGTACCGGATGCCATCGCCTACTTCATGTTCCTGCGCCTGATCGAACTCGACGGACAGAACAGCTTCACCGAACACCTGACCATCGAGCCCGCGCAGCAGATCCCCTTGGACTTCGCCGAGATCGACATGAACCTTGGCGACCACCTGTGCCAGGGATCGTGCAAGCCAGTGCAGCCCGACGCCAGTGCGTGGAAGGGCAAGAACTGGTGGGTGCCCGGCGAGATGCACTCGGCTTCGATCACGACGTCGTACCTGTGGGACGCCACCGTCGCCGGACAGAAGTACCTGTACAAGCCGGACGTGAAGATCGATGGGGCGATCCTGCCGGCCGACGGGAAAATTCGCCCGTTCATGACCGGCTACCAGTGGTCCTTGGACTACTCCGGCGGCACATCGGAGCTGGACCAGATCCGATGCGACACCACCTCTGCGGGGCCCGGCACGGGGTGCGTGTTCGTCAACTCTGCACCGACGTACGCCTTCAACGCTAAGGCATACCCGCAGGCTGCTGCGCACGCGTGGATGATCCAGACGTACACGCCCACCCACGCGGGTTCTCTCTCCGCGCGCAAGCCCCTGTACTACATGGGCGACGAGTCGCAGAACACCCGCAGTCGCGCCCGTATCTGCCCCACCGGATGGGCCAAGGACAACGGTGACGCCAGTGCCCTGGTCGACGTGTCCGACGAGTTGAACTGTGACGAGTTCGCGTTTGCCTCGTCGTACAACAGCGGTGGCATGTCCGCGGCCGAGGGCGGCCTGAACCCCGCGGTGCTGCCCGGCAGCACGACCCCTACCGGTAACGCGTGTATCGGTACCTACGCGAAAAAGCTGGGTACGGCGGTGCACCTGTTCAGCATCAACGGCACCGACCCGACGTTCAAGGAGGTGTGCGGCCGGTCGTCGATGTCCGGCATGCACAACAAGGAATCAATGGGCGGAAACTTCGGGACGTTCATGCGCGCCATGCGGATCATGGACAAAGACGCGTACTGGCTGGACACCCGTATGACCGCGGGTAGCACTTGCCTGTACGGCAGCGCCACGCCGGTCGTCTGCAAGCTGACCGCCCAATAGCAGTTGCCCCGCCGAACAGGACCGTCCCCCACCTGCAGCGGGTGGGGGACGGTCCTGGTTTCTGGTCACACCATGGGAATCAGGACCGATGGCAGTTCTCCGGCCTGAACGGCAGCCTGGTCGATGGACAGGCCGCTGTAGTTTCCGATGGCGGTGAACACTGCCTCGGGCAGGCGCGCCCCGTGCTCCTCGTAGTACGCCACTACTTCGGTTTCATCTGTGTCCGGCAAGGACGGGTACACCGCTCCTGCTGCGTGCAGTGCCGCATCCAGGTCCGATGACTGACCGGTGTCTTCTCCGAAGTCGGCTCGCCAGGCGTGGCCGTCACCCGGCGCATGGATGATCGTCGAGGGTGGGCTCCACCGGTCCAGCGTCAGACAGATGATCTCTTCGTCCGGGCAGGGCCGCATCGACTTGACTGCCCGGTAGCCGGTCGACCACGTCGCCATCCCCCAGTCCTCCAGCACGTACACCCAGTCCTCGCGCATCCCGTACATGACGGGGTTGACGCGAGGCGATGGCTTGCCCGGCGGTCCCACCGGCACGGCGAGTTCCTTGTACGGGGTGCGTGCGGCAAGCTCGTCGAGGTCGGCACCCAACGCGATGAGGAACTCGTCGGGGTCCACGCCCCGGGCCGCGGTCAGCGATATAAGGCCGAGCATCCCGGGCAAAGCGGCAGATGTGTCCGTGCTGCTGTGTGCGCCTATCCAGGCGATCCCGTCAGACATGCCAGTCACACTACTGAACTTGAATGCGTGATGTCGGCCTGATCGTAGTCAGCTGCCTATGGTCAGGCCGGTGCCTATGAGGGGTCTGTAAAGCGAGCGGTGTAACTGGGGTTGGTGTGGCTAGAGTTGGCCTGCGGTGAGGCGGCCGTCGAAGGCCAGGTCGAAGGCGTTCATGGCGCCCTTCCAGCGCATGGTCCAGCGTTTGCGGCCGGCACCGGTCGGGTCGAGGCTCATGACGGCCATGTAGACGCACTTGAGGGCGGCCTGTTCCGTGGGGAAGTGCCCGCGGGAGCGGACGTCCTTGCAGATACGGGCGTTGACGCTTTCGATGCTGTTCGTTGTGTATACGATGCGGCGTATTTCCGCATCAAACTGGAGGAAAGGCGTGAACTCGGGCCAGCTAGACTCCCAGACGCGGACGATCGCCGGGTACTTCTTGCCCCAGGTCTCGGCGAATTCCAGGAACCGTGTCGCGGCCGCGTCCTCGCTCGGCGCGGTGTAGATGGGCTTGAGCGCCTTGGCGATCTTGTCCCAGTCCTGCCGGACCGCGTATCGAAATGACGCCCGCAGCAGGTGAACCACGCACGTTTGCACCACAGTTCGGGGCCAGACCTCGCCGACCGCGTCGGGCAGCCCCCTCAACCCGTCGCAGACCAGCATGAGGACGTCTTCGACGCCCCTATTCTTGAGCTCGGAGAGCACTCGAAGCCAGTGTTTCGCGCCTTCGTCGCCGTCGCCGGCCCACAGGCCGAGGATGTCGCGGTGTCCCTCGGCGGTGACCGCCAGGGCCACGTAGACCGGCCTGTTCGCCACTTGGCCCTCGCGAATTTTGACGTTGATAGCGTCAATGAAGACGACCGGGTAGACACGGTCGAGCGGCCGGTTCTGCCATTCGGCCATGCCATCCATCACCTTGTCGGTGATCGTGCTGATGGTCGTCTTGGACACGTCCGCGCCGTAGACCTCGGCCAGGTGCGCGGAGATCTCCCCGTGCGTGAGGCCCTTCGCGGACAGCGAGAGCACTATCTCGTCCACGCCGGTCAGCCGGCGCTGCCGCTTCTTGACGATGGCCGGCTCGAGGGAGCCCTCCCGGTCGCGGGGCACGTCGATCTCGACCGGCCCGATGTCCGTCAGCACCGTCTTGGACCGGGTGCCGTTACGGGAGTTGCCGCCGTCCTTGCCCGCCGGGTCGTGCTTGCCATAGCCGAGATGGTCGGTGATCTCGCCCTCCAGGGCGGACTCCAGAACCGTCTTGGTCAGCTGCTACAGCAGCCCGCCCTCGCCGGTTCAGCTGCAGCCCCTTGCTGCGGGCCTGCTCGATGAGCTGGTCGATCAGTTTCTGCTCGACCGTCGCGGCCTCCGGCGAGGGATCCGCTTGGTCATCGGCGTCCACGAACTCGGTCACGGTGTCAGTCACTTGATGCCTCTTCCATGATCATCAATTACTCCGGTGAGCGTACAGACCCCTCTGGCGGGCGGAGAGCGGCTGTACGGACAGTCGATGGCCCCGTTCGACTTCGCGGTCGTTGACGAGGCCCACGGAACCGCTGGTGATCTTGGTCGGCCGTGGTCGTCGATCCACGACAACACCCGGATCCCGGTCCACTTCCGGCTCTACCTCACCGCCACCCCACGCCTCCTCGCCTCGCCCCGCCCCCAGAAGGGCGCGGACGGCCAGGAGCTGGAGATCGCGTCGATGGGCACGGACTCGCAGACCTACGGACCCTGGCTGTTCGAGCTCGGTCTGTCGGAGGCGATCGAGCGGAGCATCCTCGCAGGCTTCGAGATCGACGTCCTGGAGATCCGCGACCCCTCCCCCATCCTCGGGGGAACGGAGGAGGCACAGCGCGGCCGACGTCTGGCGCTGCTGCAGACCGCGCTCCTGGAGCACTCCGCAAAGTGGAACCTCAAGACCATCATGACGTTCCACCAGCGGGTGGAGGAGGCGGAGGCCTTCGCGGCGAAACTCCCGGAGAATGCCGCGGAGTTGTACGTCACCGACGCATCCGACCAGGCTCTGGCCGACGCGGAGCGCCTGCCGAAGTCGTCGATCGACGCCGAGCTGTACGACCTGGAGGCAAGCCGCCACGTCCCGCCGGACCGCGTGTGGTCGGCGTGGCTGTGCGGCGACCACCTCGTGACCGAACGCCGCGAGACTATCCGGCAGTTCGCCAACGGCATCGACGCCGACGGCAAACGGGTCCACCGGGCATTCCTGGCAAGCGTTCGAGTTCTCGGTGAAGGCGTGGACATCGTGGGCACCAGGGGTGTCGAGGCGATCTGCTTCGCCAACACCCGCGGCTCCCAGGTCGAGATCGTCCAGAACATCGGCCGCGCCCTCCGACCGAACCCCGACGGCACGACCAAGGTCGCCCGGATCATCGTGCCCGTCTTCCTGGAACCCGGCGAAGACCCCGGCAACATGGTCGCCTCCGCCTCGTTTGCGCCCCTTGTAGCCGTACTCCAAGGCCTGCGCTCGCACTCGGAACGCCTCGTCGAGCAGCTCGCCTCACGAGCCCTGACCAGGCAACCACAGACCAAACGGCACCACCTCATCCGCGACGAAGACGGGCAGATCATCCCCGCCGGCGGCGAAAGCGTCGGCAAAAACCAGAAACAAGACGGCGCTCACGGCGCGGTCGAATCCGCGCTGCTGCACTTCTCCACCCCCCGCGACCTGGCGACCATCGCCGCCTTCCTACGCACCCGCGTCTACCGGCCCGAGAGCCTCGTCTGGCTCGAGGGCTACCAAGCACTCATCCGCTGGCGGACCGACAACGGGATCACCGGTCTCCACGCCGTGCCCTACAACGTGGAGACCCAGGTGGGCGTCACCGAGACGTTCCCCTGGGCAGATGGACACACCAACAGAGAAAGGCCCTGCGCGCCGGCGAACTCGACGACCACCGCAAGAACTCCTCGACGCACCGGAAGCCGGAATGGTCTGGGAACCAGGCGACGAAGCCTGGGAGAACAAACTCGCCGCCTTGCGCTCCTACCACCGCGCCACCACCACCTCGCCCCACGCCAGGACGCTGTGTGGGGCGACGCCGAGAATGAGCTCGTGCCCGTCGGACAGCACATGGCCAACCTTCGCCGCAAAGGCGGCCTCGGCAAAAGCCCCGAACGAGCTGCGGCCCGCGCCGCCCAGCTCACGGAGATCGACCCCGACTGGAACTGCCCCTGGCCACTCGACTGGCAACGCCACTACGCCGTCCTGCGCGACCTCGCCGACACCGAGGCCGGCGGCACCCTGCCCGACATCCAGCCAGACGTGCTCTTCGAAGGCGACGACCTGGGCAAACGGCTCGCACGGATGAGAGAGGCAACCTGGGCGCAGCTGTCCACCGAACAGCAGCAGCGGCTGACCACGCTGGGCGTACAGCCACTTGAGGCCCCCTCCCCCGCCCCAGCCGCCAAGACCGCGGCAAAGCCGAGCAAGGCGCAGCAGGCGTTCCAGCGGGGCGTAGCAGCCCTCACCCAGTGGATCGAACGGGAAGGCCATCGGCTGGTGCCGAGGGGGCACAGCGAGACTGTCGTCATCGACGGCCAAGAGCACGCACACAAGCTGGGCGTCTGGTACGCCAACCAGAAACAGCGACGAGACAAGCTCACCCAGGAACAGCGGGCCGCGCTCCGGGAACTGGGCGTCGAATGGGCGTGAGAGCCAGCCCTCCCGAAGCTCGTCATCAAGCCGTTGGCTTTTCGGCCTGCCCCGCTTCACCCCCGCCGTCAACGACCCACTCCGCGCCTACCTCACCCACGCGCGCCGCTGACCAGTACAAATCGGCCCTCGAAGCCAGTAGAGAGCGCACCCACCTATAGGCGCACCACTGCACCCACCAGAAACCCAAGATCATTCCCACACAACTACAGGGGCTGCAGGTCACCACCCGAACAACCAAACCGAACACGCCACTGGCCACGCCAAGCACACCCGAACACGACCACTCCACCAGCCCGAACTCCAACCAAAAGACAGGACACCAGAACAGAGCAGCCAAGCTCCCTGAAGATCACTGCTCCGTCACAGGGGCGATTTCGCACTGGTGCTTCGAGCAGGGTTCCTGATCGAATCTCGGTCAGGGCTTCGTGGCCGTGGTCTTCTTGGGCTGGCGGGGGAGGCCTTGGTCTTGTCGAGGTGCTCGTACACCGTCGACCGGGGCCTTGGCAACGGGGCTGCCAGCGCCGAGAGTTGCGGTGCGCGGTAAAATCCGGGATGGGGGCATAGCATGATCAACAGGCCTGCTAGGCGCACGGTCGGCTACCACGACGCCCGTAGGTTGTTCCCCCCGATGTCCACGGTTCAGTTCGATCACCTGCTGAAGCGATTCGGTATCCGCCCGGAACGCGAGCTGCTCAGCGGCGAGGAACGCTACCCCACCGACACCATTTACGCGCTGGCGCAGAAGGTCGAGGTGGGGACCGTTCGAATTCCGCCACCTACAACCGCTGAACGGCTCACCGAAGGCTTCCGTACGATGCTGGCTCTCCTGGTAGGCGGCGGGTTCCTGATCCTGATCGTGAGCTGTTTCATCATCCTGGTCCGGAGCTGAGCGAATCGGAGATCGACCGCCTGGCCGGCCCCGGCGCGCCCATCCGCGAGCATCACTTCCAGACAATCGTGGAACCCGCTGTTGGCGATTTCGGGGCTTGGCGGTTCTGAAGTTTCCCCGTGATCCTGGACACGGGGAAAATTCAATCCGCCGCTCCGCCTTCGCCCCGGCCGGCGACCTCCGGCCGCTCCCAGTGCCGGAACCCGCTGTCCACCCACGTCTCCTCGGCAGCCCGCTCCTGCGCGGTGCCCGATCAGAGTCGTTCAGGCGGGCGCCGTCGGCAACGGGCTGGACCTGGAGGGGAGCCGCGACGAACGACCCCCGCCCGTGCATCGTGCAGACGAGTCCCCCGTTCCGCAGGATCCGCACCGCGGACCATGCGCACATGTTGGCGACCTGGTAACGGTCCTGCAGCACCCGCGAGGGCGTTCGGGTCTTCGTAGACCTAGAGGCGGGGGTTGGCGACCAGTACCCGGTCGAGCATGTCGGCCTCGGAGCGGCCTAACGGCGGAGTCGGGTATTGGAACGCCCTTCCCAACAAAATTGGGGGCAACTGCTCCACGGGTGGGCAAGCTCCCCTCAGCGAAGGGGGATGGCGGGAAACGGGGAGGGGCGCCATGTGGGATTCGCGGGATTCATTGTGGTCCGATTACGGTGTCCTTGACTGGAGTGTGGCGATGCTCGCTGTGCTCCTGGCCGTCGTTGCCGTACGGGTCGCTGTGGTCCGGCTGGTCGTCAGAGTTCCCGCCCTGGCTCTTTCGCTGGGTGGACGTGTCGTACGGAGCCGTCCGCGTGCCACGGTCCGTGTCCACCGCGCGGCGCTCGCCTCCCGGCGGCGGTACGCGGCGGCATCGGTACCCGACCGCATGGTGCTGGCCGCGCAGCGCGCGGCGCTTGTTGAGAGCGAACGGACACGGCGTGTGGCTTTGACCGCCTGCAAGGGGTGGCTGGCGTGTATCGCGCTATTCCTGCTCTCGGTTGCTGCAGGGATCCTCTGGGTGGCGTGGCCGGAAGACACTTCGCAGACGGTCACCCGCAACGGCTTCGATATCCGCATTCCCGACACAGACACTGCGATCGCCCCCGCCGCCCTGGGCGCTGCTGCCGGTGTCGTAATCGCTGCGCTGCTGATGGCGTGGCAGAACCGGGCACGGCTGATGGCCCCGTACCGGCCGCCGCTGTTGGAGAGCGCGCAAGCCCTGGCGGCATGCCGAGACGCCGAAGGTTCGCTGACCCGCATCGAAGACGCCCTGCTAGCGTTGCGCCGGGCCCTGGTCACGTACGCCCGGCACGGCCACGCCACCCACCGGGAACGTGAGGGCGAACTCGTTGCCCATGCCCAGGTGGTCGGCCGGGCCCTCCACGACGCGGGACGCGCCGTCTGGAGGCAGCCGTCCGCCGGCCTGCCGGAGCTGGTCAGACTTCTGGGAACCGTCCATGACCGGGCACACGAGCGAGGCTGGCTGTCACTGCTCGACGACCCCGACCTCCCCGCGCCTTGCCCCGACCCGCCATCCGGCACGCCCCACTCTCCAGGAGGTCTGCCTGCTAGCGGAACCACGAACTGGCCTGGCAGATGGAGTACGACGCTTCAGCACACAGCTGTCCTGCTCCCCGCTGTCGCCGCCGTAGGCGCCCTCGTGTTCTCGAGCATCACCGTCCGGCAGGCCAACGACAACCTGCGGGTCACGGAACACGACTCCGTCTCCTCACGATTCAGCACCGCAGTCGGCCAGCTGGACTCCCGTTCACTCGACGCCCGGCTCGGTGGCCTGTTCACTCTGGAGAGGATCATCGAGGACTCACCTCGGGACCACGCCACCGTCCTGCAGCTCTGGTGCGGTTACGTACGCGGCCACGCGCGAGAGGGCGGACAACAGGCCGCTGAGGATGCGGAAACGGCCATGCGTCTCCTCGGTGACCACTGGAAAATGGCAGATGGACGGTTCCCCGCATGCGAGTTGAGCGGTACACACCTCAACGGGATGGTCCTGAGGGAGAAGAACTACCGGGAAGCCGACTTCACCGGCTTGGACCTACAAAGAGTCGATCTGACCGCGGCGACTGTGCGCGTTGCCGACTTCACCAATGCCGACCTGCAGCACGCCGTCCTGACGGGAGCCGACCTTTACGAAGCCACCCTCCGCCACGCCGACCTGAGGCATGCTGACCTCAGCGTCGCCGGGCTGCGGCGTGCCAACCTCGCCGGTGCAGATCTGCGGGATGCCGAGCTTGAGGGCGCCGATCTGCACGAAACCTTGTATTCCTCAAGCACCAAGTGGCCCCGAGGATACCGGCCTCCAAACTCTGCCCAATTGATCGAGGACTAGTGACCTCGCGACGTGCTTGCCTGTCCATTCGAACTGTCGAAGGCAGCCGTTGCAGAACGTCCGGTTCGGACTCCAGTTGTCCTGCTGGCCGATGAGCGGAGCAGGCCGCCCGAGCAGATGATCCCGCACGACGACGTCGAGGACCGGCCGGACTCCTCGTCCTTCCCCTCCGGACACACCGCCGCCGCCGTGGTCTTCAGCGCCGCAGTGGCCGCCGCCCCGCCCCGGTGGGCAGCCGCGGCCGCCATCCCCACCGCGAGGGTGACCCTCGAGCGCGTCCACACCGGAGCGCACTACCCCAGCGACGTCGCCGTCGGCGCCGCCATCGGCATCGCCAGCGCCTGGCTCATCCACCACGCACCAAGCCTGCTGCTCCGCATCCTGCTGTAGCGCGTCGAGGGGTCGTGTGCGACCGGGGTGAGTCGGCAGATGTCGGGTAGCCGGGAAACGACCCGTACACGACAGAAGTAGAAGGCATCCATGGCGCCACGCTTTGAGGTCCGGCACCACCCCGGCAAGGGCTACCACTTCGCACTGATCGCCACCAACGGGCAGGTCATCGCCACCGGCGAGCACTACGAAACACACCGCGCTTGCCTGGGCGGCATCGACTCGGTCAAACGCAACGCCGAGGCCCCCATCTATGACGTCACGCCTCCCGGCAGCAAGGAGGGCAACTGACGAAATACGGCTCTGAAGGTGACGAAATGGCGGGCCCGTCATTCTACGCGCCTTCCCCTCGCTCGGCCGCCTCCAGGCGATCCAACGCCGCCTTGGCCGATTCCCGACTGGACCAGCTTCCACGTCTCGACACCGCAACCCACCACTGCCCCGATACCGGCGAGGAAGACCACCAGGCGCCATGGCAGCCACCACCGTTCACGAACGAACGCGTGTCCCGTCATGAGTACACCCATCAGCAGAAGCCCAGCGGCCTTACGCAGCCACAGCTCGATCCCGTCCCACATCGCCCCGCCCTTCCCCGGCCCACCACCCATGCGCGGCCGGAGCGCGATCATACGAGGCGCAACGAGCCAGTGCCGGGCCTGGGAACTCATGCCTTCCTCACGGGAACTCCACAGCCCAGAGGTCGCATAGCCGCAGGTAGACGAATTTCGTCGCTACCCCCAACAGCGAGGGCCAGCCGATGGCGTGGGTGGGCAGCGCCCCCGACGACTGGTGAGCGCCATGTCGACCGCACCGGTGCGTCTCGGTGCGGCGGCTCTCAGAACGTTGTGACGGTCGGAGCCTGTCGGAATCCGGCGGCGATCTCATGGTGGCGTGCGAGCACCGTGTTCGGGCCGACGCGGACGTAGAACTCCGCGCGCTGTCCGTCGCGGTAGGCGTACATCTGGCCCCCGCCGGAGACTTCGATAGCGAGGATCTTCTTGCCGTCATGGTCGATCACGCGTGACTCGTAGGACGGCACCGGCTCCAGGTTGTCCCTGATCATGCCCACAACCTGGAGGACCTGCTTAGTCTCAGCCGGGCGGTCATCGCCGCGATGCGGTCGAACGCACCGTCGGGCGGGGTGTCCAGGATGTCGTAGCGGCGTCCGTCTCCAGCCCGGCGGCTTCATCCGCCGCGCCGAGGGGAACAGCCGACTACGGCCGCTGGTCAGCGCTTCTCACGGCTCCCGCAACCGTGGCAGCAGCCCTCGCCATGGGCCAGCGCTTCGCTGGCCGGATGCTGGTGGCTACGACGGCCTTTGCCGCTTACTTGCAGTCGGCTCTGCCGTGGCTTGCAGGGCCTAACCAGCCGGTACCAGCACATCCCCTACTGATCGGTAGCCCGTCAGCCGGGTTCCCGCTAGATTCCGGCTAAGCAATCGCTTAGCCGCTGCAGCGGGATCTGCTCACCGCAGCGGTCGGGAGAAGGGGCCAGAACCATGCCGGTCATCGATGCGTGGATGCAGCATCCGACGTTGCGTCACTCCAACCACGAGATGTTCGAGTCCTTGCGGAGGTGGACCGGGAGCGGGCTCCTGGAGGAGGCGCTGCCGGTGGAATTGACGGTGGCCGCGCTGAAGGCAGCGGACGTGGAGATCGGTCTGTCGGCTGCCTGGTACGGGCCGCAGGGTGCGCTGATCAGCAACGATGAGGTGGCGGGGTTCGTCGCGGAGGCGGGCGGCCGGCTGCGCGGAGTGGCGGGCGCCGACCTGTCCCGGCCCGTGGAGGCGGTGCGGGAGCTGCGGCGGGGGGTTCAGGAGCTGGGGTTCGTGGCCCTGCGGGTGGTGCCGTGGCTGTGGGAGCTGCCGCCCACCGACCGGCTGTACTACCCGCTGTACGTGGCATGCGTCGAGCTCGGTATCCCCTTCTGCACCCAGGTCGGGCATACCGGCCCGCTCAAACCGTCGGAGACCGGACGGCCGATCCCCTACATCGACCAGATAGCGCTGGACTTCCCGGAGCTGACCATCGTCTGCGGGCACATCGGCTACCCGTGGACGACGGAGATGATCGCGGTCGCGGACAAGCACGAGAACGTCTACATCGACACCAGCGCCTACACCGCCCGCCGCTACCCGGCCGAACTCGTGGACTACCTGCGCGGCCGGGGCCGCCGCAAAGTCCTCTTCGGCACCAACTACCCGATGATCACCCCCGCCCAGGCCCTGAAGCACCTGGACCGGCTGGAACTCGACGAGGAAGCACGCGAGCTGTTCCTGTCCGGCAACGCCCGCCGCATCTTCGCCCTGTAGACCCAAGGGCTCAGCGCGGCGCTCTTCGAGGATGCGGCCAAGACTGAAGATAGCCGACCGCTTGCTCTCGGGCGACGCGTCGCGGCCTCGGAAGAGGGCGATGGCATGGCGAACGCCGGCGGTGGTGTCGGGTGGGCTGTCGTTGAGGGCGCGGTGCACCAGATCGCTGCGGGCGTCGTCGGTGACGGCGACTAGGTCCCCGAGGTCTTCACCCTCGACGGCCACTTCGTAGTCGATGCCGACGGCCTCGATCAGCAGCCGGTTGACTCTCCACCGGTACAGGACGCGGGCGGGCCCGTTGTGGAACTCCGAGTGGTGCCAGCCGCAACCGCTGTACTTGTGAAGCCAACGGTTACGGGGGGCGGCTGACCAGGTCGTGGAACCCCTCGATCAGGGCCCGTTCTCGACACTCCGCCCTAACGACGTTGTGCGCGATTGAGGTCGGAGCGTATTGGCCTGGCGGGTTGTCTGGTGGGTGATCACCTCTCGGCGGTGCGGTCGGAGACCAGGGCTGCCACAGCCGAGTAGCTCTCGTCGAAGTACTCGCGGCGTCCGAGGTACCGCTGGAGTGTCCGCCACTGCTTGTGTTCGGCGTTGGCGTGCTCGACGCAGATTCGTTCTGATGACTGCTGGTGGCGGGCGGCATCCCACGCTGCGAGAGTTTCGGGCGGGGCGTCCTTTTTCGGCTTCAGGGGTGGGGCCTGGACCTGGTCGGGGAACTGCCTGGCCAGGCCGCGGTAGCCAGCATCGACTTTAGCCTTGACCGCGGGGTATCGCTCGAACAAGTCGCAGATGCCCTCAGGTTTCACCGCCGTCTGGTCGTGCATCCGGCCGGGCCGGAACGCGCCGGCCCAGAGGGTGAGGCCCTGCTCGTCGGTGACGACGGTGACCTTCTTAGCGTTCTGCCGCATCTTCCCCGAGACGAACGCTCGCCGTCCTGGCCGGTTCGCCCCGGGGCGGCGCACCCGGACCTCGGTGCCATCCAACCGCAGTTCCACGCCTTCGGCCGCGGCGTAGGCGAAGACGTCCTCCAAGCTGCGAAGCCGCAGGTCTAGGTGTCCTGCAACAGCGAAGCCCCGGGCAGCCAGCAGTGGACGGATCTCATGGACGGCCCGGGTGATCATTGAGCGGTCCACGCCGTAGAGAACAGCCAGAGCTGCATGAGGAAGCTGGAACCGCAGGACGACCAGGGTGGCGATGATCCGGTCGGTGAACACCAACTGATGGTTCGGGCCGGCTCCGACTGCCCTCAGACGGCCGCGACCCCTGCGGTTGTGCAGTCGACCCTCCTCGGATGCCATCCACGCATGAACCAACTCGCCGATCAGCGCGCCGAGTCCACGGTGCTGAAGCCCGGTGAAGACGGGATGGGACAAGGCCGTGCGGCAAAAGTATTGCTTCATATGAACACCCAACCCGCACGGCCCCCTTTACGTCACAGCGCACCCGTTGCGACTGCCGCGCAACATGACGTCGATCTACTCTCCATCGCTTGCGGTTGCGGCGATGCGGGCGGCGCAGAAGGTGTCGAGCGCGCCCACGGCCGCACGGATGTGGGCCGGCCCGAGACGCGGCCGCTCTCCGGCGCACCACCAGGAGAGCTGCCCCTCCACCTCGCGCGCATGCATGCCCAGGTTGTGTTCGACGCACAGGGGCCACGCCTGCCCCAGACGCTCAGCGACGGTATCCTGCGCGGCGTCGGCGACGATCGCCAAGGCATGAGCAAGGTCTTCGGCCACCTTTGGGTACAGGTGACCGCCGTGCCACTCGCCATTGGCCAGCGCAACGTAGACATACTCCGGCTCGCCCGCCTCGTAGGAAGGCTGGGCCACCAGTTGCAGGGGCCCCTTCTCAGGAAGAGTCACTGCCAAGTCCCGGTTAAGGAGCGCAAGAGCCTCGTCCCACAAGGGGTACTCGCCCAGCGAGACGCGACGGAGCCCGGGACTATCGAAGAGAGCATGCATAGGGCCATCCTCCACTACGGACGGCCGACCCCAATCGCGCACAAGGTCGTAACCAGCCCACATCACCCGAACCGGGGGTGGCTATGCGCCGTTCGAGCGGGGTCGACAGGCCTGAGGACAGGACGCGCGAAACAACGTCGTTGCCCGCTGTCCGCATTCGATCACCACGGAGGAACGCCGACCG
Organism: Streptomyces sp. NPDC002926; assembly: GCF_053591755.1. NCBI lineage: Bacteria > Bacillati > Actinomycetota > Actinomycetes > Kitasatosporales > Streptomycetaceae > Streptomyces > Streptomyces sp. NPDC002926. The sequence goes on along the minus strand of NZ_JBSFUK010000014.1, from coordinate 105,196 downwards.
GGCCTGCAGGTACCCACCCCTGCGGTCCCCCGCCGAAAGCGCGCACCGCCTGTCTTCGTCGAGGCGATGCATCACGCGCGGCGCTCGTATTCCGCGAGCAGACTGGAGTCCAGGTGCGACAGAAGGTCCGCCGGGTCCTGGTAGACGGCGGCTGCTCCGGCCTGTTCGAGATCCGCACGGGGGATGCCGCCGGACAGCAGCGCCACGGCCCGTACGCCCGCCCGGGTGGCCGCCTTCATGTCCCACACCGTGTCCCCGACGAAGACGGCCTCCGCAGCGGAAGCTCCGACGAGTTCAAGCGCTTGGTGTACCGGGTCGGGTGCGGGCTTGCCGGCCTCGACGTCATCGGCCGAAGCCACGCCGTCGATGACGTCATCCGCGTCGATGGCCCGGCGCAGAGCCTTGAGCTCCGCTCCCCCCGCCGACGTGGCCAGCACGACACACCAGCTCCGACCTGCGAGCGTACGCAGCAGGTCCTGGGCTCCTTCGAGAACGGGGAGCCGGTCGAACCATGTGCCGTACAGCGTGTCATGGGCGGCTGCCAGGGCCTCGTCCTGGTCCCTGTCACGGTCTTCGCCCAGCAGGTGGGCGATGAGGTCGGTCGCGCTGAGTCCGATCGCCCGGTGGATCTGCCGCATCGCCGCGTGGTACCCCGCTTGGCGAAACGCCTCCCACCAGGCGATGACGTGGAAGTGGTTGGTGTCGGTGAGGGTGCCGTCGACGTCGAACAGAACCGCGCGTGGCATGGACGTTGCCTTTCAGAAGTGGGCTTCACGGGTGATGGCCGCCCCCGGATCGGACGAGCGGCGGCGATACGGGCCTGATCAGAGAGCCCGCAAAGCAGGCAGCAGCTGCTTTTCCGCCCAGTCGATGAAGGGCCGTTGCCGGTCACCCCCCACTTGTACGAGTGCGACCTCGGTGAATCCCGCCTCCACGTACAGTCGGACGGCGTCGACGAACGCTCCGACGTCATCCCCGCACGGGATCGTCTCAGCCACATCCTCAGGCGTGACGTACGTCGTCGCGCCTTCAAAACCGGAGGGTCCCGGCAGCTCGGCGTTGACGGGCCAACCGCCGAGGGCCCAGCGGAACTGGTCGTGGGCACGCGCCACAGCGGCGTCCCGGTCGGTGTCATAGCAGACCGGGAGCTGGCCGATCCGCGGTTTGCCCGCCCCTCCATGCCGGTCAAAGGCATCAAGCAGTTCGGCCTTCGGCTCGGTGGCGATGACCAGGTCGGCGAGTCGGCCCGCGAGTGAACAGGAACGTTCCCCGGAGACCGCGATCCCGATGGGAGGGGCTTCCTGCGGGAAGTCCCACAGTTTCGCGTTCTCCACCTCGAAATGGGTGCCCTGGTGGTTCAGCTCCCCGCCAGCGAAGAGACCTCGGATGACCTCGACGGCTTCTTCCAGCATGTCGAGGCGGATCCGGGCCGAGGGCCAGCCCCTGCCCACCACGTGCTCGTTGAGGTTCTCGCCCGACCCGAGGCCGAGACGGAAGCGGCCCCCGGAGAGCAGCTGCATCGTGGCCGCCTTCTGGGCCACTACGGCCGGGTGATAGCGAGTGGTCGGACAGGTCACGAACGTCATGAGCGGAATGTGGGAGGTCGCCTGGGCTGCCGCGCCGAGCACGCTCCACGCGTAGGGCTAGTGGCCCTGCGAGGTGAGCCAGGGGAAGTAGTGGTCCGAGGTCACGGAAAAGTCGAACCCTGCCCGCTCTGCCGCGACGACGTCGTCCACCAGGGCCCTCGGCCCCACCTGCTCCGTCATCATCGTGTAGCCGAATTGCACCATGCTTCACGGTTTACCGAAGCCTTCCCGTCCAAAACACGGCCTTCCAGGTTCACCTTCAATGAGTGCCTAATCGGTTCCGGAACGGCCCCTCGCCGCTCCGCGTATAGACGAACGACACGGATCGACTCCGAGCGGGTAGTGGAACGTGGTGCCCGCTGACGCGAGCTCCGCTCTCAAAAGGAAGATCTGTACCCGCACATGACCTCTAGAAATACCTACCTATATTGGATCGTGACGACCGCGGTCGTCGCCGTCACGCCTCGATGAACGCGACCACGGTGATCGACTTCAGAGCGGCGGCATAGAAGATCACGCGCACGCCGTCGATCTCGTCGACATAGTCGCGCAGCAGACGAGGACTCGTCATTCGACTCCCTGACCAAGCCACAGCTCTACCAGCGCGCCACAGACGCCGGAATCCCCGGCCGACCGCGAGGAACTCATCCCCGCCAGCGGCCAGCGCACCCAGCGCGGCCAGGGCCCCGCCGGTGCCTCGGCCAGGTGCAGCGCGCCCCGGCCGGTGGCGCCATCGGCGATCTGGTACGGCAGCTGAAGCCGTCGGCCAGCACCCGCCGGGGTCGGCGGCGCGTACTGCTGGCAGCACGCCCTGTTCGGCGATCGTCATCGACACGTCGTGGTGGCCGCGTTCGAAGCCGAAGTTGCCGGCCAGCCCGCAGCAGCCGGCTTCCAGGCGGTCAGGACACGGTGGGTACCGCCGCATCGAGGCCGCGAGAGGTGACGAGCTGTGCACTGCCGTCGGTCAGGCGGTAGCACAGGCCCACGACGGCGGCCTGGCCGGCGGCGACCTTCTCGGCGAGTAGCCGGGAGCGATCCAGCAGCAGGTCGACGGTGTGCCTTATGTGCTCAGTGAGGATCTCCTCAACCTGTCTGGCGGCCCGTGCTGGCGGCGGCGGTGCTGGCCGGGCCAGGCGGCGGGATATGAGGGTGATGGAGGCCCAATGGACGTGGGCACCGTGCCGAACGGGCCGAGATCAGCTGCGGGTTCGGCCTTGCTCGGCCAACGGCCTTGGGGCCAGCGGTACAGCGGTTGTCGTGAGATTGATCTTGGGGAGACCGTTTGTCACGCCGGTCGCGGCGCCGGCGCCTTGGCGCTAGCGAGTGAGAAGGGCGCTTACGGTCTTGCCGCCGGCCGCCTGGCGGGTCACTGCGGTGGCGCGGGCGAGGCGGTTGACCATGGGCCAGCCGAAGCCTCCGGTGCCGCCGTTCAGGTCGGGGGTGCGCATGCGCGGGTCCCGCGGGCTGCGGTCGTGCACGGCCACCTCGATGCTGTCGGGGTGCGCGGTCAGGTCCAGGGTGCAGGTGCCGCCGCCGTGGCGCAGGGCGTTGGTGACGAACTCCGAGACGACCAGGACCACGGTGTCCGCGGCCTGGGCTGCAATCGCCGGTACGAGACCTTCAAGGAAGTCCCGGGCGCTGTCGCGTGCGCCGGCGACGGATGTCGCGGAGCGGAGGGTTGCGACGTTGACGCTCATCGTGGCCATCATCAGGGTCACCCTGGTCTCTGGATCGTCAATGCCCGGCTGTCTGCCCGGGACTTGCCCCGGCCTGCGGCCCGTCAACCCGGCTTGCTCCCGCCCTCCATCGCTGTTCGAGGCCGATTACCTCACCGTCGAATACGCGAAAATCTATGTCGGCCAGAGTAGACATTAGGCGGTGATGTGGTTATGTTTTCTCTTGTAGCCCAGCGAGACCGCAGGGCCTGGCAGAGACGAACTGCCGGGCAGCAGTACCCGCAAGTGCAGTTCGCAGTACCCAGCAGTGAAGTCGCACCTCGGTGAAGGCGTCGGCTGCGGACGCGCGCACCGGGAGGTTCGGCAGTGGGTTCTAAGCCAGAGCAGACGCAACAGGGGCGACGGGGCTGGCTGCCGAAGAGTGGCGCTATCGCGGGCCACTGAGCAGTTCGCATCACCAGCAGTACGCAGTAGAGCGGTACGCAGTCCCCCGCTTGGTAAGCAGTTAGCACCGAGGGAAGAACGGAGGAACCCGCGCCATCAGGATCGCCCGGGCAGAGGTCTTGAGCCCGGGTACCGCAGGACATCGATAGTGAGGTGGTCTCCGGTCAAGCAACCGCGATCCCCGCACCCCCGACAGCATCTCGATCGGCTCTGCGGACACAGAAGGCCGGCGCAGTATCAGGGCCGGCAGATGGAGTAGCAGTTCCTTCGGGGCCCTGGTGCCGTACGGCACCAGTGCCCCTCCACGCGTTCCACACAGAGGTGCAATGACAGCAGACGACTCGTACAGCCGTCTCGACGACGACTACCCCGCCTACACCATGGCCGGGCCGCCGAGATGCTCGGCACCACCCAGGGCTTCCTCCGCGCCATCGGCGAAGCCCACCTCATCACCCCGCTCCGCTCCGAGGGCGGACACCGCCGCTACTCCCGCTACCACTACGCATCGCGGCCCGTGCCCGGGAACTCGTCGACCAGGGCACCCCCATCGAGGCCGCCTGCCGCATCATCATCCTCGAAGACCAGCTCGAAGAAGCCCAGCGCATCAACGCCGAACACCGCCGCGGTGTCAAGCCGCGCGGCACGGCGGACACCTGATCCGTCGCCAGTCAGAAAGCCGGCAGGGCGTATCCCTTGACCGCGCACGGCCGACGGCAGAATGACGGCCCGGCCGGCCGCAGCCCGCAGGTAGGGCTCCGACCATGTCATCGTCGGAGCCCCTTGTCAGTTCAGACCCCGCCCATACTGCCGGCCCCGCCCGTTTCTGCTGGAACCGGTCATGCGGCTCTACCTTCTTCCTGGGTCCGCCCCAGCCGTTCGTAGGGTCCTACCTTCTTGCTCGGGTTGATCAAGGCCACTTGTAGGGTCTGGAGGCCCAGAGACACCGGGTATGGCTTTCGTAGGGTCGCCCTTGATGGCTCCCCCAACCTGGCCGCCCGGTGTCTCACGACGGCCTGACCGCTGATTAGGAGCCGCGAGTACCTCGTCGTACATCGCTGAGTAGGACCACGCCGGCAAGGTCGTTTGGGACCGCAAAGCACGCTGAACGACCGGAGGATCACGTGGCCCGGATCTGGGCGGGTACCGACATCGGTAAGACGCACCACCATTGCGTGGTCCTGGACGCGGTGGGCAACCGATTGCTCTCGCGCCGCGTCGAGAACGACGAACCCGAGCTGTTGGCCCTGCTGGCCGACGTGCTCGCATTGGACGAGGACGTGGTCTGGGCGGTCGACGTCGCCGACGGCATGGCCGCCTTGCTGGTCAACCTGCTGCTCAACCTGCTGCTCAACCATGGCCAGCAGCTCGTCTACCTCCCCGGCATGGCCGTCAACCGTGCCTCGGCCGGCTATCGGGGCATGGGGAAAACCGATGCCAAGGACGCCACCGTCATCGCGGATCAGGCCCGGATGCGCCGAGACTTGACGGTCCTGCGGCCGGACGACGAGCACGCCATCGAACTGCGGGTCCTCACCGGCCGCCGGTCCGACCTGGTGGCCGACCGCACCAGGGCCCTCAACCGGCTTCGTGCCTCGCTGACCAGCATCTTCCCAGCCCTGGAGCGGGCCTTGGACCTGAGCAATCTCGGGCCGCTGGTCCTGCTGACCGGGTACCAGACGCCCGCTGCCCTTCGCCGCGTCGGCACCCGGCGGCTGACCACTTGGCTCCGCAACAGAAAGGTCCGCGGCGCCCAGGCCCTGGCCGAACCCGCCATCGACGCCGCCGACCGGCAGCACACGGCCCTGCCCGGCGAGAAGATCACCGCGCAGATGGTCCAGTCGCTGGCCAGGGAGGTGATGAGCCTCTATGAGCAGGTCGCCGAGATCAACAAGCTCATCGAGGCCCGGTTTCGCGAGCACGAACTCGCAGAAGTGATCGCCAGCATGCCCGGCATCGGCCCCGTCCTCGGCGCCGAGTTCCTCGGTGCCACTTGCGGCGACCTCAGCCGATTCGGCAGCCCGGATCGACTGGCCAGCCTGGCCGGCGTCGCCCCCGTGCCCCGCGACTCGGGCAACATCAGCGGCAACCTGCACCGGCCCCGGCGCGTCCACCGCGGCCTGCAACGTGTCTTCTACCAGTCGGCGCTTCTCAGCATCCGGCGTTGCGAGGAGTCCCGCCGCTTCTACGAGAGGAAGCGGGCGGAAGGCAAGCGCCACACCCAGGCGGTCCTTGCGCTGGCCCGGCGACGCGTGAACGTCCTGTGGGCCTTGATACGTGACCGACAGTGCTACCAACGGACGCTCCCTGTCACAGCTGCGGCTTGACAAACGGCATTAGGAGGTTGTGGCACCCAGGGGAGCTGGGTGTGGCTTTCATGCGGCCTGGCTGAGTTCCGCGCGGCCGAACAGCAGGGCGTATCCGGACGGGAGCTGGGCGAGGATGCGGTTCAGGAGGCCGGGGCCGGCCAGGTGGCCGACGACGGCGAGGACGGCTCCGGTGTCCCAGCGCGCGGTGGCAGGGGTGCCGCCTGTGCGGGTGGCCAGGTCCTTGACGAAAGCCCAGCCGGTGAGCTGTTGACGGTCGGGGATCTGCCTGGTGAATTCGAGGGCGGCCTCGACGGGGAGGCAGGCGGCGAGTTCGACGCGTTCGTCGCCGGTGAGCCGACGGCCCAGGGCCGCCAGCACCGCACGCGTGACGTCCTCCGCCCGCTCCCGGGTGGGATACGCACCTTCGTAGCGGATCCTTTCCACCATCTGGTGAAACGTCATGCCGGGCCGGGCAGGGGCCGGTTCACGCAGCGGAAGCATCGCAGTGTGGTTGCCTTTCTCGTCCAAGGGAATGTTGTCGCCGGCGGGGGGCCGGCCGGGTGAGCGTTGGCCGGCCCCGCTGATGGTGTGAGCGGGTCACGCTCTTGTGGGCTCAGGTGTGCTGGGGGCGGCCGAAGAAGAGGTCGTAGCCCGGGGGGAGCTGGAGCAGGATGCGGCGGGTGAGTTCCTCGCCCGCCGCATCGGCGGTCACGCTCAGCACGGCGCTGACGTCCCAGGCCGCAGTCTTTTCGCTGGCTCCCTCGATCCATGCCGCAGCCGCCCGCAAAAATCGCTCCGGAGCGAGCGGCTCGGTGGCCTGCAGCGGATTAAGCAGAATCACGGCGAAGGTGTCCGGGAGCCGGGCGGCCAGCTCGGCCCGGACCTCCCCCACCAGATGTGCGCCCAGCAGCGCCAGAACCGTACGCGCAGCCCGCTCGGCTTCCTGGGGTGTGGCGTACTCGCCGCGTTCCTGCACGTGATCGAGGAATGCTTCCCATCGCATGGCCACCACTGCCCCTTCTGCATCGTGGTGCGAAGGACGGAGTGCGGAGGACGGGAAGAGAGGGGGAGATCGATGCCCGTCCTCCGCCGTCGTCGCGGTCGAGAAAGTGGTTCCTCAGCCGCTGATCTGCTTGTGCTCGGACTCCCCGCCGATCGCGATCTTGCGGGGCTTGGCGCGCTCGGCGATCGGGATGCGCAGGGTCAGCACCCCTGCCTCGTAGTCGGCCGTGATGCGCTCGGTGTCCAGGGTGTCGGCCAGCACCAGCTGGCGGGAGAAGACGCCCAGGGGGCGTTCGGAGAGCTCCATCTGCACGTCGTCGGCCTTTACGACCGGGCGGCGCTCGGCCTTGACGGTGAGCATGTTCCGCTCGACATCGATGTCGATCGCGTCCTTCGCGACACCGGGCAGGTCGAGGGCGATCACGTACTCCTCACCCTCCCGGTAGGCATCCATCGGCATCGCCGAGGGCCTGGACCAGGTGCCGGTCACACCCGTCAGCTGCTGAGCGAGCCGGTCGAGTTCACGGAACGGGTCAGTGCGCATCAACATCGCGAAAACACCTCCACAGGTCTGGCAGGAACTGCCAATGCGCTTCGTCTGACACCGTTGTAACATGTCATCCAAACGATGACAAGCGATATGTCGTCCAAAGGGTGACATGCTGAGAGGATCTCCATGAACGCTTCCTCCGAGCCCCGTGACCCCACCTCGTTCTTCGCCGCTGCGGCAGCGCTGAACACGATCGACGAAGCCGTCCGCACCGCCCAGACCGGAACGCACCCGGAGGACGGACAAGCCAGTGCGGACCAGGCCCTGGCCGCGCTCCTCCTCTTGCGCGAACTGCGCGACCAACTCGCAGGATGGGAACCCGGACTGATCGAGGCAGCCCGGGCAGCAGGCTCCAGCTGGGCGGACCTCGCCCACCCCCTGGGCGTCGCCAGCCGCCAAGCCGCAGAGCGGCGCTACCTGCGCGTACGACCCGGAGCCCCCGGCACCACCGGCGAACAACGCGTACAAGCCACCCGCAGCCGCCGCGCAGCCGACCGCACCATCACCTCCTGGGCCCGGACCAACGCCGCCGACCTGCGACAGCTCGCCGGCCAGATCACCACCCTCACCGACCTCCCCGCCCACGCCCACACCCCCCTGGCCCGTCTCGCCGAAGCCCTCGCCGACAACGACGCCGCCAACCTCATCGACCCACTCGCCGACACCCACACACACCTCAAGGCCAACCACCCCGACCTCGCAGCCCGCATCGACACCATCACCCACAACGCCGACCGGCTCCGCCAAGCCGACAGCGACCACCCCTGAACCACCACCTGACATCCCGCACCGACGCGCACCCCACAAGAACCACTCGCCGCGCTGACCAGCCACGCTTTCGCCGAAAACCTCCGCTCCGCTTGAGGATCGGGCAGACCCGACCCTGGATTCGGGTGGCGTTGCGGCGGGCCGCATACTCGCTGATCGTTACGGTGCTGTCAGAGCGGTGTCTCGTGGGACGGGGGCGCCGGGCAGGTGGGAAGGGGAGAGGACGGATATGGCGAATGCGGAACCGGCCGTGCCGGAAGTGGTGGACAGCCCGGCTCTGCGGACGGAGCCGGCCAGCAAGCTGGCACGGTGGTTGCTGCGGCACCAGGTGCAGCCGGTGGGCCCGGCGGCCGGCGAAGCACACGCTGAGCCGCACGCCTGGTGGAAGGTGATGTGCCTGACCGGCGTCGACTACTTCTCGAGCCTCGCCTACGTGCCGGCGATCGCTGCCCTCGCCGCGGGCGCGGTCTCGCCCCTGGCGACTCTGCTGATCGTCGCGTTGACCTTGCTGGGGATGCTTCCCATGTACCGGCGGGTGGCCAAGGAGAGTCCGCACGGAGCCGGTTCGGTGGCGATGCTCGAGGACCTGCTGCCGTTTTGGCGGGGCAAGCTTTTCGTGCTGGTGCTGCTTGGTTTCGTGGCCACGTCGTGGATCATCACGATCACCCTGTCCACGGCGGACGCCTCCGTGCACGTGGTGGAGAACCCGTTCTTCCCCGAAGCCCTGCATGGCCATGAGGTCGCCCTCACCGTAGCGCTGCTGCTGGTGCTCGGGGGTGTCTTCCTGCTGGGGTTCAGCGAAGCGGTCAGTGTGGCCATCCCGCTGGTGGCCGTCTTCCTGGCCCTCAACGCGGTGGTCATCGCGCTCGGTCTGTTCGACGTGTTCACCACGCCGGGAGCGTTGTCGGGGTGGACCGACGCGCTCACCGCGTCCGGTGGGGGCTTCGGAGATCTGCTGGGGCCGGCGCTTCTCGCGTTTCCGCTGCTGGTGCTGGGTCTGTCCGGTTTCGAGACCGGGGTCAGCATGATGCCGCTGGTCGCCGCCGAGGGTGCAGACAGCGAACAGCGCCTGCGGTCGCGGATCCGGAACACCCGCAGGCTGCTGACCACGGCGGCGCTCATCATGAGCGTTTACCTCATGTCCGCAAGCTTCGTCACCACGGTCCTCATCCCCGAGAAGGAGTTCGAACCCGGTGGCGCGGCCAACGGCCGTGCCCTGGCCTGGCTGGCCCACGAACACGTCGGGGAGGGGTTCGGCACCGTCTACGACATCAGCACCATCCTCATCCTGTGGTTCGCCGGCGCATCGGCGATGGCGGGCCTGGTAAACATCGTCCCCAGGTACCTGCCCGACTACGGCATGGCCCCGGAATGGGGACGCGCAGTACGCCCGGTCGTACTCGTCTACACCGCCGTGTCCATCGGCATCACCATCGCGTTCGACGCCGACGTCGACGCCCAGGCAGGCGCCTACGCCACCGGCATCCTGGCCATGATGGTCTCCGGCGCCTTCGCCGTCACCATCTCGGTCGCACGCCAGCGCCGAGGCACAGCGGCCACGGGCTTCGGCCTGCTCACTGCGGTCCTGCTCTACGCGTTGCTGGCCAACGTCATCGACAAGCCCGACGGCATCGCCATCTCCGGCGTGTTCATCGCCGGCATCATCGTCGTATCGCTGATCTCCCGGGTGTCGCGCACGACCGAACTGCGCGCTGACCGCATCGTCTTCGACGCGGCCGCCCGGCAGTTCATCACCGACACCCTCGCCCATGACAACGCTATCAACATCATCGCCAACCGGCGTCAGGCCGGCGACGGCGCCGAGTACAGCGAAAAGGAGCACGAGCAGCGCGGCACCAACCCGGTGCCCGGGCCCGCCGACGTGATGTTTCTGGAGATCGACGTGGTAGATCCACATGTTCCGCTATTTCCTGCTCGGCCGCGGCGACACCGCTCCGGTCACTCGCGAGATCATTCGCAGCCACGAACCCGACCCCCACCGACGCCCCGGTATCCACGTCGGCGGCTGAGCGGCGGGGCACATTTCAGCGGAACAGCAATCGAGGCGTAGCTGCACTTGCCATCAGCGCAGAGACGGATGCGCCGAGGCGCCGCCGGGCGAGACGACGGCAGTGACAGTGCGGCGGGGAGGCGGCGCCCCTCGTCCTGTTACGGCGGTCACATCCTTGGGGCGTAGGCTGCTCGCTGTGGCACCCAGCCATGATCGCAGTCTGCGACGCTGCCTCGTCGGTCTCACGCTGCTGGCAGCCCTGGTCGTTGCAGGGGCACTGGTGGACTCGCTGTGGCTGATCGGAATCGGGGCCTGGGTTCTGATCGGCGCGTTCCTTACCGAACTGACCTACCGGCCATAATTTAATACGTCTCGATCAGTCGGCGGGCTGCGGTCAGTGCACAGTCGGTGCGCACCCGGCCGGCCAAGTCATGGGCGGTCTTGACCACCTGGGGGTCGAGGGCTCGGCGCAGCGCTGCGGTGAGGGAGTGGGCCGTCGGGTCGCCGGCCGGGTGGGCGCTGCCGATTCCGAGCTGGTCGACGCGGCGGGCGAAGTAGAACTGATCGAACATCTGCGGGACGATCACTTGTGGCGCACTGGCTGCGGCGGCCGTGGTGGTGGTGCCTGCCCCGCCGTGGTGCACGACCGCGGCGACCCGCTGGAACAACGCCTGCTGGTTCACCTCTCCGATCGCCAGGCAGTCGGGCGCGGCTTCGTCGAGGGACAGCTCGGCCCAGCCGCGGGCGAGGATTGCGCGGTGGCCGAGTGCGCGGGCGGTTGCGATCATCGTCCGGGCGATGCCCTCGGGTGCGCGTACGCTGCCGAATCCGAAGTAGATAGGTGGCTCGCCGGCGTCGAGGAACTGTTCCAGCTCGGGCGACAGTGGCCGACGATCCGTCAGTGTCCACGCGCCGGTCTGGAACACGTCCAGCTCCGATGGCTCGGGCCACGGTGCCAGGGTCGGATCGGCGGCCAGCCACGGACTGTCGGTGAAGATGTGACGGCTCACATCGCTGACCGGGGCGAGGCCGGCCGTCCGGTGCTGTGCGTTGAGTGCCGCGCTCCACAGGACGTTCCACCGTTGTGCATCCTGGGCCCACAGGGTCTGGTTGTCGACCGTGCTTTCCGCCGGCTTTTGTCCCAGCAGTCCGAACACGGGCGGCGCGTGGTACGGCGAGGGCAGCGTGATCGGTGCGAACGCGGCGTAAACGTAACCGATGCCTCGCTGCTCGGCCACTGAGTGGGCGGCGATCGCCAGAGCGCCGCCTCCCACGATCACGTCGCATCCTTCGGCGGCTGAACCCACCGCCGCGAACTGATCCGCAACCGTGCTCTCGATCATCTGTCGCCGCTGCTCGGGCGTGGGCACGGCCCCCGTCGGCCGCTTCGCAGTGGCGTGCAGCTCCGGGCCGACCGGAACATAGGTGACCCCCTGCGACTCGGCCCAGTCCTGGAAATCAGGAGGCGCACACACCACGGCCTCCTGCCCCAACTCCTTCAGCCGTACGGCCAGAGCGATCACTGGCTGGGCCTCTCCGCGTGAGCCGATCGTGGACAACAGCACCCGCATGTTCACTCCCGTTCTCGTGCCGCGCCTCGGCACGAGGAGCATCTTCGCCCGATAGGGGGGCCTTGCGGCAAGATCCCCTATGCGATATACGGTTAAGCGGGAGAGGGAAGCGGGATGGCCTGGGGCCCGAACCCGAACGGCGATGTCGACTACAGCGAGCGGATCCATTCGCCCACGGCTAAAGCCGAGCGGCCTGTCTCCGCCGCGCCACCACCGGCGACCGCGCACCGCACGAATTTTCCTTGACACCGTGGAAACGGTGATCGGTGCTGCACGCCGCGTCCATCAGGTCCATTTCACATCGCCAGCTTGGGCTGCTGCGCGCCCGGTTGGACCGGAGCCGAAAGACCGGGCGAGCGGACCGCGGCCCACGGGCCTGTCGTCGGCTTCGCTCCGGTGGCCGGCTCGATGGTGAGCGGCTCGCTGCCGTCCGAGGGGATCACTGTGCGGCGGGTGGTGTCGGTCCGCTCGCCGGGCAGCCACTTGGTGACGATGCCCGTGCACGTCTCGCGGGTCTCGGGGTGCTGCCATGTCACCCAGCTGCCGGGCGAGCAGGCGCCGGTGGCGGGCTTCGGCGCGGTTGCAGTTGCGGTGGTCCCGCCGCCAGGCCTGGCGCACCTTCTCCGGGATGTCACTGGATGCCTTGACGGTCCCGGAGACACGCAGCCCCCGTGGTTCATCACCAACACCACCGCCGCCCGCACCGGCAGGCTCCTCACCGAGTTCGCCGCACACCCACGATGGCAGGCACTGCCCGCCCTTTCGCCGCCGCCCTTCGCGGCTGATCCGCCTTCTGCCATAGCAAGGGGGATGCGCCCCACCATGCCTCCGCCAGGCGCACCAGTACCGGACGAACCCAACGGGCAAGTGGGGTATTCAGGCACAATGCCCTCGGGTTCGTCGCGAGAGTGCTCCAGGAATCTGCGAACCCGTCGGGTTCGGTTGCTCGCGATCCGATCGTGGCGTTGATCCCGTGCAGGGCGAGGGCGCGCAGCCTCACGAGCTGGGCCAGTTGGCGGGCGTCGCGGTCGAAGTAGCGCAGCGAGCCACTGACATCGCAGTCGGCCTCATTGGGCGGGAGGGCTTGGGTATGCGGGCTGATTCCCTCCAGCTGCTCGATCAGGCGCCCGTAGAGCTCCGGGTCGGAACCGTCGCTGAAGTGGAAGTGGATGTGGAGGATGTGCCGCTCCGTCACGAGGCTCACCCCGCGCTTCCTGGATTCACCAGACGCCTCAGAGTGTCTCGGTCGTGAATGGCGCCAGGGATGCCCTGGGTGTTGGGTTGCACGGTCAGCCTGGGGCGTAGCGCGGTCCAGCAGGAGGTACGCGGCAATATGTCCACGGCGGCCTCCTGACTGTCTTGGTTGTTCTCTGGCAACCCCCGTCCCACTCTCACCATAGACCTTTTTCGAATATGTGTGCGAGTCGCTCGGTTTTGTCAGCTGCCCTCCGGCCGTTCTCCTTCGGGTGATGTTGAGAGCCGAGACTCGCCGCTGCCGTGCTGGTCAGGCAGGGTGGCTGACTGGTTTCTCGATCCCGTGAGGTCGTCGTCTCTGGGGGCTTGGTGCAGTTGTTCTTCACGGACCGCCGGAAGGTCTGGAAGGTGGGGGCCGTTGCCGGCGTTCGCCCTGCTGAGCTGCGCGAGCTGTTCGAACGGAGAAGGGTTCCGGCAGGTACGCCGATCCTTCTGGACGACGCGATGCGCCCGGTAGAGCCGCTGTCGAGCTGGTTCCGGGTGATCGGCCAGCAGGGCCTGGACGCGAAGACGATGCGGGCGTACGCCTACACCGTCTTGATGCTGCTCAACTTCCTTACGGCACGCGGCCTGGACTTGCGGATGGCGACCGAGAACGACGTGCTGGAGTTCCGGCGGTGGCGGCGGGAGGACGCCGAGGAGACGGTCGGCGAGGCCACCTGGGATCGGGATGCCGCCGCGATCGGCGGGCTCTTCGACTACCTGGCCCAGGTCGGTTACGTGAGCGGGCGGCCCTGGCGGGCGACGGGACGCGGGGAGTCCCTGGGCAGCGGGGTGAGCCGGGATCCGCGGGTCCGGCACATGGAACTTGACCAGTACCTGTTCTTCCGGGACGTCGGGTTCGGCGGCCTGGAGCCGGGCGGCGGCCTGGACTTGGCCTTCCGAGGATGGCGGCCCCACCGCAACCGCTCGGCGTTGGAACTGGCGCTGATGACGGGGATGCGGATCCAAGAGTGGTCGACCCTGCTGCTGCCCGAGCTCGGCCTGGCCGGCGGCCCCCGGCCCGCGGTCGCCGACGTCGACCTGGCGGCTTGCGCAAAGTACGGACGGCCGCGGTCGGTCTACGTGCCCAGGGACGCGATGGAACTGCTGGAGGCCTATCTGCTGCTGGAGCGGCCGGGGATCGTGGCGACAGCTCAGCGCACGTTGTGGCGCCAGGTGCGCGATTTGTTCGTGGTCCAACGGATCGAGGGGGACGGGACCCGGGTCCGCGGGGTCCTGGAGGGCATCATGGTCACCCGGGTGATCAAGGACATGAAGCCGGGCCTGCGGCGGATCACCGTGCTGGAGACGGGCGGCGGCCTGGACCCGCTGGCGCTGTTCATCGGCCAGGGCGGCCGGATGCTCACCGGCTCGGGCTGGGACCGCATCCGCTGGCGGGCGTGGAAGCGGATGAAGCAGTGGAGCGTGCACGAGGCGGCCCCGGTACTGCCCCGGCGCTGCTGGGTCTTCCACGACACGCGGCACACGTTCGCGCTGCGACTGCTGATCTTCCTGACCCGCGAGGCTCTCGGTGACATCGGTGCTGAGCAGACGCCGATGGCGACGCTGCTGGAGCACATGGCCGGCAACCCCTTGCTGGTCGTCCAGCGCCGACTCGGCCATGCCCATCCCTCCACGACCTACCGCTACATCCAGTACCTGAAGGACCCGATGCGGGAGGTCGACGCCGCTTTCCGCCGCTGGAGCGCGGCGGGCGGCGCCTCCTACGTGACCGTCGCCCGCCGCCTGATGAACCTGGAGGGTGCCGGTGCCCCGCAGGGGTGAGTACAAGGGCGGGTTTCCCGCCCGCACGCCTCGGCCGGCGAAGGACACGCGTATCGGGCTGCGGCAGGTGACCGGGCTCGATCCGCAAGACCGCCCGGTGACGGTCGTCTTCGACCCCGCAGTTCACACCTGCGCCGGGCTGGCCGGCGAGCTCGCGGACGAGTGGGTCGAGCTCGCGGCCTCGACGGGCTTCCGGGAGGGATCGTGCCGCACGTACCGGCACGCCATCAACAGGTTCTGCACCCACGTCGACGCGACGGTCGCAGCGGCACAAGACGCCTCGCTGGCCCGGGAGATGCCGGACCTGCACCACGCGGTGACAGAGTGGATCAGGCTGCTGCCAGCCGGCTACCCGGCGGGATCGCGGCGCCCGTACGAGCTCGCAGGGCGGCTGAGGATGCTCATTGCACGCCGGATCGCGCACCCGGACCGGCCGGTCGCCGGACACCTCGACGGCTGGGTGCGGGGCGCCGTCGGTCTGCGGCGCGGCCGGGGCGAGGAGGTCGACGAGTTCACCCGGGCTGACAAGAAGAAGCTCATCCAGGCCGCCTGGACGGACCGGCTCGCCACCGAGGCAAGGATCAGAACCGGATGGGCGCTCGCGGCCGCAGGCTGCGATCCCGCCCGCGGCGGCTGGACGGAGCCGCGCAATCTGCTGTGGGCGCTGGCGAACAACGCGGGGACCTGCGAGGACTTGTCCCGCCATCTGCCCGCACTGCCACAGTGGCCGCCCGCGCTGCGCGAACTCGTCCCGCTCGACGTGCTGCCGCATCTGGCCCGCGGATACCTGCTGCGCCGCCTGGTGGGGATGCTGTTCCCCACGGACATGGATCTGCACAGCTACCGGATCTTGCTGATGGCAGCCACCGGCAGGGCCTCCGAGGAAGTCGTCGCGCTCGACGAGGACGACCTGGAGTACGGCCCCCGGAGTGTGCTGATCGACTTCACGAAACGCCGTGCCCGCACCGTGCAGCGCCGCTCCTACGGCGCGGACCCGGACGAGGACCAACGTGACCTGCACCCGGCAGCGCCACGGCTGGATGCCGTTGAGCTCACCCGCCGGATGCTGCAGCTGGCCCGCCCGTTGGCTGAGCGAGCCGGTATCACCCCGGTCCCGCTGTTCCTGCGCGGGTCCGTCGACCACTACGCGCTGACCATCCGGCGGTTCGTCGGAAGGGGCAGCGGCGCGGGGCTGGCGGACTGGCTGAGAGTGAAGAAGGTGCCGGTCCAGGGTCCGGCCGACATCCGCCGGCTGCGCAAATCGGGGAAGGTCGAGAAAGCCATCGCGTTCAAGGGCCGCATCAGCGACATCGCCGATGACCACACCGCCGAGACCTTCCGCACCCACTACGCCCACGGCACGACCCTGCGTGTCATCTCAGGCCGTGTCATCACCGCTGCCCAGCGGCACTGGCTCGACAAGGCCCTGAACGGCCCGGTCGCGCTCAGCGACGAGGCCGAGCAGGCGCTGGTGGAATCGGGCGCCGCCGAGGCTCTTGGCCTCTCCGCCGAGGACGTCGAGCAACTGCGTTCCGGTGAGCTGGACATGGGCGTTTCCAGTTGCCGTGACCCGTTCGCCTCCCCGTTCGGCCGCCCCGGCCAACTGTGCCCGGTCGCCCCGACGCGATGCCTGGAGTGCCGAAACGCCTTTGTCCTGCCCTCCAACCTCCCTCAACTGCTGCTGTTCGCCGCCCATCTCGAACAGCTCCAGCACCGCCTGTCCCCGGCGCACTTCCACGCTCTGTGGGGGCAGAGCCGCGCCAACGTCCTCGAGGTCCTCGGCCTGCGCACGAGCGACGAGATCGCCCGCGCCCGTCGGCGCATTGCCGACGAGGGGCTGACCCTCAACCTTCCGCTCGCCACCCAGGTGGAGTTCGAATGACCGGCCGCCAGCACCCCCTTGCGCCGCGGTCGAGCGTCTTCGCCGATGACGAGCCCGTCCTGCAGTCCCTGCTGCTGCTGGCTGGCGCGTCATCGCCCGCCTTCGGCGAGAGCATCTGCTGGGACTTCAACGGTGTCCTGCGCCGCCCGGCGAGCCACCTGACCGGCCAGTGGAGGCTGCCGTTCACCGACCTCAGCCCGGGCCAGAACCTCCTCGCCCGGGAACTGGCGGTGATCGAGTTCAACCCGCGCCATCCCGCCGTCCTCGCCGCGGGCGTGCACCTTCCGCCGACCCCGCGGAAGGTCCCCACCCAGCCGGCCCGCGGCCAGGTCCTGCGTGCGCTTGCCGCGTTCGGCGCCGCCGAGGACCTGCCCGACGACTTCGCCCAGTGGGCGGTCGAGGACTTCCACCGCTACATCACCGAGCGCCGCCGTACCACCGACGACACCGCTGTCCGCGCCCACATCACGGTAATCAAACTGCTGCACCAGTTCGCCCCTGTGCTCACCACGGGCCTGCCTGCGGACCCCTGGCCCGGTCAGACCGGCGCGAAGGTCCTGGGCCTGGTGCGGGAGTCGACGCTGCGCACCGCGGTGGTCGAGCCCGGGACGTGGTTCCCGCTCATCCGCGCGGCCTGGACGTACGTCGACGTCTTTGGCCCCGACATCCTGCGCGCCCGCGCCCACTGGAAGAACCTCCAGACCACAAGACGCAATCGGGGTGCCGCACAGCAGCGGCGCCGGCTCGACGCGTGGCTTGCCGACCCTGTCAGCCGGGTCCCCGTCTGGCATCCTGACGACCCGCTGCGGCACACGCGCGCCACGCCCGTGAACTGGGCGCTGCTGACCGCCATGCTTGGCCTCGCCGAGCCGTCAAATCTCTTCGCCCCCGGCACGGCGGCGGGCCGCCTGGCCCGATCCCGCGTGGCCGAGATGGTCGCCGCCGGCCGCACGCAGCCCGGGCTCCTGCCCGACCTGACCGAGGTCGAACGCCCCGACGGCACCCGCGGCCCCTGGCGCCACTCGCTGCACCCGCCCGCCCTGTGGATCGAGTACACCGCGCTGCGCAACGCGGCGTTCGTGCTGGTGGTGGGGCTGTCGATGATGCGCAACATCGAGGCCCGCGACATCCTCAAGGACTCGGTCGTCGAGTACTACGGCAGCCCTGCCGTGAAGGCGACCAAGCACAAGCTGGACCCGGACCTGCCGATCCGGCACTGGTGGATCATCGAGCCGGTGGCCAAGGCGATCGCCACGGCGGCCGAGCTGTCGATCGATGACGAGTACGCCTTCGCGTCCGTGCAGGCCAAGTCGCCCATCAACCACTTTGACAGCGGCGACGCAATCACCAGCTTCGTCAGGCACGCCAACAACAACCGGCACGTCACCGGGCTTTCGCAGATCCCCGAGCAGAAGCTGGCCCCGCACATGTTCCGCCGCACCATGGCGATGCTCACCAGGGAGTTTCCCGGCTCGGAGATCGCCGTCGGGATGCAGCTCAAGCACGTCGCCACCCGGGCGCTCGCGAACACCACCACCCAGGGCTACACCGCGCCTTCGCCCACCTGGGCCCAACACTTGAGGACCGCCATCAGCGAGCGCCGCTTCGAGCGGCTGGCCGAGCTCTTCGCCGCCGACAGCTGCGGCGAGCCGATCGGCTACGGACCGGGCGCCGACCACCTGCGCGAGACCTTCGCCGCCATCCGAGCCAAGGCCGCCGAGATGAAAGCGACCAACCAGGCACAGCGCGGCGACCTCCGAGTCGAACTCGACCTCCTGCGCCGCACGCGACTGTCCGTCCGCTTCGGCAAGCTCAACCACTGCACCATGGACGACGCCAACCCAGTCGGCGCCAAATGCCTGGAGGACGCGATCGTCCCCCAAGGCCACCAAGGCCCGCTCATCGACCGCTGCCAGCCCTCCCGCTGCGCGAACAGCGTCATCGCCCCCGCTCACCTGCCCATTTGGACCGCGGAACGAGCCTCACTCACCGACCTGCTCGCCACCCGAAAGCTCCCGCCCAACCGCCGGGCACTGCTCACCGAACAGCTCCACGACGTCGACCGCGTGATCCGAAGGGCCACCCGATGACCCCTCCGACGGTGTCCGCCAAGATAGAGCAGGCCCTGCACGAGGCGATGGAGCGACTGTTCACCGGTCAGCCCACCCGCACCGACGGCAAGCTGACCAAGAACAACCTCTGGCGAGAGGCCGGCGTCAGCCGAGCCACGATGAACCGTGCGACCGCCGTCCTCGCAGAGTGGGACAACCGCGTCGGCCGAAGCCCCGCCAGCCTGCGCGATCAACATCAGCAGGAGGAGATCACCCGCCTCCGCCGACAACTGAGGGACAACCGACAACAGCGCCAACGACTTCAGCAGCAGGTTGACGCCGCAGCGACCGTCATCGCCACCCTCCTCGCCGAGAACGTCGCCCTCGGCGAGCAACTCACCAAGCGCTCTGGCGTCGTCGTCCCACTGTCTCTCGCCCGTCGAGAGTGAGCCGACTTGAGGGACGGGACAGATGGGCGTCAACATGCGGCCGCTGGCGACCTGGTCGTTGTGGCGATCCCGTTCCGCAATGTGCTGCAGATTCCGGTGCAACCCCTGGCCAGCAAGATCGTCATCGACGCGAACAACTACTTCGCTCCACGTGATGGACAGGTCCCCGCCAATGACAACGGGGATACCGCGGCAAGCGAAATGCTTGCCGCACACCTCACCGGCACACGCGTCGTCAAGGCCTTCAACGCCATCATGGCCGCCCATATCGTCGAGCACGCCCGCCCGTCAGGCGCACCTCACCGACGTGCCATATCGATCGCTGGCGATGACGACCAAGCGAAGCGAGCCGTCACCGAATTCATCGACCAGATCGGCTTCGACGTTGTCGACAGACCCACAGACTCCCCGAAGGTGTCCCGCCACACCTCGAGCGCGACCGTGGCCTCTACAGCCGCCGCGCGTTTCCTCAATTTGACAAGCTATCGATTCGAGGGAACCTGGGGATGAAGGCGGAAGGAGTCGCCTCGCCTTCCAGTTTGAAAGCGGCTGAGGAGCGCTCGGCGGGCTGGCAATTGATCTTTCCCCATCGCAATCTTCACGGGCTACCTTCAGGAGTGTGGCTGAGGTCAGCTGCAAGCCTCCAGAGTGGCATTCATTGCATTGTCGCTTACGCCGCTCCTGGAAGCTGGAGACGCAGAGCATCACCGGTTAAGTCTGGCTCTTACCCTGCGCCAACGTACCGTGGTTGTGGTGAATTGGCGTGCCGTACCAAGGAGATGCCTGATGACCGAGGGATCCGCAGCGTCAGGATCGGCAGCGTCTGAGATTGAAGCTCTGCGAGCATCCGCTGACGCCCCTGACGCGAGGGCAGTGCAGATTGCCGGCCTGCTGTCCTCACTCTCCACAACACTCACCGTCAACCATCACCTCGCCGACGCGACAGCTGCAGAGCA